>CAZVTD010000001.1:0-56850 GCA_964629945.1 uncultured Planctomycetota bacterium
GTCCCACTTTCTGTCTGCCGGACCCGTTCTGCTCTTGACCGGGACGCCCCGGACCTCCATAATCCTTCCCGTCATTCGCCTTCCTCTAAGACAGGAGAAACCCATGTCGTCTCAGCCCGTCTATCGCGGCCGCTATATCGCCATCGGAATGCTCGAGGCCCCCACCGCCCTCTACCGGGTCTCGTCCCGATCCTTCCCCAACCGACGCATCGACCCGGCCGGTCAGACCGCCCAGGTGGTCCCCACCGAACAGGCCGAATTCAGCGATAATCCCTTCATTTCCTACCGCTGCTATGCCCAGGTCGCCCCGGACACGGTGGTCGTCTCCAATGGGTCCCAGATCGACCAGGTGGTCAGCAAGCTCCGCCGGGGTCTGCCCATGAAGGACGCCCTCATCCTGTCGCTGGCGGTCAACGACTTCGAAGACGACGGCCACGCCACCCCGCGCATCATCGGGGCCCTCCAAGGCTCGACCGGTTACGTGGGTTCCGTCGGGGCCAAGCACGTCGGCGTCTACGCCTTCGACCTCAAGCCGGGCATTTTCATGGAGGTTTCCACCAACGCCGTCCCCTCCACCATCGTGGATTGTCTTGAGGTCCCCAGCGCAAGAAAGCTCTCCGCCGAGGAGCTGGCCGCGGATCTGGCCAGGGGCGAGCACTTCGTGGGCGACCCCCATTTCGTCGCCGGCCTGGCCTGGACGGGCGGAAAACTCGCCATTTACAACCAGGTTGAGCACTGAAAAAACGTTCGGCAATCTCTCTTTGTGAACCGACAACCACAACATAAAGGGGAGGCTCCATGAAAAGCACCATCTGCTGGGGAATCCTTGGCACCGGCTCCATCGCACACAAATTCGCCGAAGGACTCAAGGCGGTTCCCGACGCGACGCTTCTCGCCGTCGGTTCGCGCACCATCGAATCCGCCAACCGTTTCGCCGATGCGTTCGACGCCCCCCATCGTTACCCCTCCTACGAAGCGCTCGCTCATGATTCCGACGTTGACGCCATCTATGTCGCCACGCCCCATGTCTTCCACGCCGAAAACACCATTCTCTGTCTGGAGGCTGGAAAAGCGGTCCTTTGTGAGAAGCCCTTCGCCATCAACGCCGCACAGGCCCTCTCCATGATCAACACGGCCCGGAGCAAGGGGATATTCCTTATGGAGGCCATGTGGACCCGGTTCCTTCCCGTTCTGGTCAAATTCCGGGAACTTCTTGACGAAGGCGCCATCGGCGAGCCTCGAATGCTCTTCGCTGATTTCGGCTTTACGGCACCCGTCAACCCAAAAGCCCGGCTCTTCAACCTCACCCTCGGCGGTGGAGCGCTCCTTGACGTCGGTGTCTACCCCATCTCCCTCTCCTCCATGGTCTTCGGAACCCCCGTCCATATCACCAGTTCCGCACATCTCGGCTCCACGGGCGTCGATGAGCAGTCCGCTTATCTTCTCACCGGACCCTCCGGGCAACTCAGTCTCCTCTCCAGCGCCATCCGCACACAGACCACACACGCAGCAACCCTCATGGGCACCAACGGCATGATTACCATCCGTCCCCCCTGGTGGCGCCCCGTTGCACTTACCCTCTCCCGTCCCGGCAAGTCCGACGAAACCTTCAACCTCCCCTTCGAAGCCACCGGGTACAACTGTGAGGCCGCCCACGTCGGCGATTGTCTTCGTGCCGGGAAACTCGAAAGTTCCATCATGCCCCTCGACGAGAGCCTTTCCATCATGCGCACTCTTGATGCAATTCGTGCGTCCTGGGGCCTCAAATACCCTGGCGAATGATCCCCTGAAGGAGCCATCACGTGATGAGTTTCGGCAGCATTCCCGGCATCGACAAGCCCGTTTCCCGTCTCGTCCATGGCACCATCCTGGCCACTTCGAAGGATCTCGCCCACACCTTCGACGTCCTCGACCAAGTGCTGGAATCCGGCTGCAACGCCTTCGACACCGCGCGCGTCTACGGGGGTGGCGACAACGAAGTTGCCGTCGGCAAGTGGGTTAACGACCGGGGCGTGCGTGACAAGATCGTCATCATCGGCAAAGGTGCGCACCCGGCTGGCGGACGCAACCGCGTCACCCCTGCCGACATCGACGCCGATGTCGCCGAGTCGCTGCGATGCTTCGGCTTCTCGCACATGGACCTCTACTTCCTCCATCGGGACGACCCTGCCGTCCCCGTCGGGCCCATCGTCGAATGCCTCAACGCCCACCTTGCTGCAGGTCGCATTCATGCCTTCGGCGGCTCCAATTGGTCCCACGAACGCATCGGCCAGGCCAACGAATACGCCCGCACTCACAACCTCGTCCCCTTCGCGGCATCCAGCCCCAACCTCTCGCTGGCCGTCCAACGCAAGGCCCCGTGGGACGGCTGTGTCTCCATCTCGGGCCAGGCCGGCAAAGCCGCCCGCGACTGGTACCGTTCCCACAACGTCCCCCTCTTCACCTGGTCCAGCCTCGCCGGCGGCTTCTTCTCCGGTCGCGTGCGCCCCGACAACCTCGACACCTTCAAGACCTATCTCGATAAGCTCTGCGTCGAAGTCTATGCCACCGACGAGAACTTCCGTCGGCTTCAACGCGTCCGTGAACTCGCGGAGGAGAAGAACCTCTCCGTGCCCCAAATCGCACTCGCATGGGTCCTCAATCAGCCCCTCGACCTCTTCGCACTCGTCGCCCCGGCTTCGGGAAAAGAGTGCCAGGACAATCTTCACGCCCTCGAAGTACAGCTCTCCTCCGCGGAACGCGATTGGTTGGATCTTAAAACCGGCGTGCGTTAACTCAGCGTGGACTTAGTGGATGGTTGCTGTGCCTGGCTGCGCTGGCGGCGCACCACTTCGGCCAATTGCGCAAATCCCTTCTCACTGTGCTCAAAGAACTTCCGGTAGCTCTCGCACAGATAAGTCGGGTGACGGTCGATTGCCCCGTAAATCACCCGATCCTTCATGCAGCCTCCGTGGCATTGCTTCAGCCAGCGGCAGGTTTCGCACTGCGTGAAGGGGGTGTCTTTTGAGGCCATGAACCGCTGCATCTTTTGCGTCTCGAAGAACTCCGTCAGCGGGCGCTCTCCGATCCGTCCCAGCTTCCATTCCTCCGCCGCGAAGAAGTCGCACGGATAGACGTCGCCGTTGTGCTCCACCAGGAGGTAGCTTCCGCATTTTTTCCGGTAGGTGCAGATGTCGTTCTGTCCGTCGACCTGATATCGCAGCATGCTGTCGAAGTCCCGCACCGAGACCCGTGTCGGTCCGACACGCAGCCACTCGTCGAAGACGTCGCATAGGAACTTCCCGAACCCCTCGGGCGTCACCGAAAACTCCGTCAATTTGCCCGTTTCCGGGTCCATTTCCACGCAGGGGATGAACTGAACGTAGCTGAATCCCTGGCCGGCCAGCCATTGGAGGACCTCTTTGCCGTGCTGCTGGTTCGCCCGACTGACCACCGTCAGGACGTTGAACGCCACGTGGTCGCGTGCGAGCCGTCTGGCGGCACGCATCGTCTCGCGCCAGCTTCCAGCACCTCCCGGGTGGATGCGCTGCTTGTCGTGCAGGTAAGCCGGTCCGTCGAGGCTCAGGCCCACCAGGAACCGATACTGGGCCAGGAACCGGCTCCATTCGTCGTCGATGAGCAGGCCATTGGTCTGCAGCGCGTTCCCGATGACCTGTCCCGGTTTTCCGTACTTGCGCTGGAGTTCCACGACGTTCCGGAAGAAATCGAGTCCCGCGATGGTCGGCTCGCCGCCCTGCCAGCAGAAGACGGCGGGGCTGAACCCGTATTCCAGGAACTCCCGGATCATCGGTTCCAGGACATCGTTGTCCATGCGGTGGGACTTCCGGTCGGGGTAGAGTCTGTCCGGCACCTGTCTGTAGAAGCAATAGGAGCAGGCCAGGTTACAGTCGCCGCTCATGGGCTTGATCAGCAGTTGGAATGACCTCATTGGCGGACCGTCACCTCAGATCCCGTAGATCCGCTTCGGATTGTCATAGAGCCACGTTTTGAGGACCGCGAGGGCTCCGTCGGTGTCGATCATCCCCCGGCGGATGCGTGCCGCGAAGACGCGGGAGAGGCTTTCGCGTGCCATTACCCAGTGACCGTAGGTGAGCTCCGCGTTCCAGTGGTAGTCCGCGCCGAAGCCGATCACCTTGCTGGTCGGGACGAGGTCGAGATATTCGGCGAGTCCGTTTTCGCACATGACCTGGCTGACCAGGGGCGACCAGCACAGGTTCAGCGACACGTTGGGGAGGTTTTTACCGACGAAGGCCATCTCCCTCACCGCGGGCATTCCCATGTGGAACAGGTCGAAGTGGATGTCCGAGAAACGACTGAGCGTTTCGAAGAAGTTCATCACGTACTGGCTGCGGAAATCTCCCCAGACGCCACAGTGCACGGCCACGACCTTTCCCGTCGCGCGAATCTCGCGCAGGGCCAGTTCATGGAGAAAGCGGTTCATGTAGGGCTGCTCGGTGTCGGTCAGGGTCTCGCCCTGGATGACCCGGGTCAGCAGCCGCTGCACGACCTGTCGATCATACGGTCCCATGACCACCGCCTGGGTTTTGAACCCGACGACGCCGGCGTCGACCGCGTCCGCGATGAATTTCTCCAACGCTTTGAGGATCTGCTTCGGGGTCCGCATCGGTCGCCCGGTCGTCTTTTCGTAGTAGTCCAGTTGGTCCCGGGTGTTCAGCCTGGGCAGGTTCACGATCACCCGCACGAAGTCGTCGCCGGCGTATCCCTTCCAGTCCACGTTGCAGGCGATTACGCGCTCGATGCCGCACTTCTTCCCCAGGGCTTCCCGGAGGAAACCGGGACGGTTGTTCTCGTTCAGCTTTTTGCCGATCTCCTCGAAGTTGGCGTCGGTGACGTCGTCCTGTCCGAACCATTCCTTGAGCGACAGTCTCAGTCCCCGGGCATAGGTCCCCCACCGCACAGCAGCCCAATACGGCTTCACCGTCTCCCACTTCTGCCGGGCGGTCAGGGTGTTATCCCACGGGTCGAAGCTTCTGGAAAGTCCCGCCGAGTAGAGGTCCTGGATCAGATATCCGTGCAAGAGCCAAGCCCAGTCGAACCGCTTGGTCAAACGCTCCTGCTCCGGCTTGATGTGCTCGTGGGCGTCGATGAGGGTTATCTTGCCCATCGCGTCGAACAACTCCTGCTGCAGCTCATCCAGCTCAATCCGGTCCTTGAACGTCATGGCGGTTCCTTTCCTCTCCTGGCGGGCTCTCCGTGGACGGCTCCTCTGTTCCAACGTGCTCCATTGTATGTCTTTTGTCCCCGGCTGTAAGTGAAATTCCCCGTCGAGTCTGCCGTTCCGTCCCAAGCCCTTGACAAGATGGCCCTTGCAACAACAATGAGGTCGCCTGTGTATCCCCCGTGCTGACGCTACAAAGACCTGTTCCTGAAAACGTTCCTGCATAACAGTGGAAAATGCGTCTTTCCGACGAGAATTCGCGAGACATGACGCTCATGGGAGTGTTTAATGGGGTTGCGTTGGGCGGAGGACTTCCGGGGACGTCTCCACACCTTGCGCGTCACCCCAGAACGTGCCGGAAAACCGGAGTGGAACCGTCTTGACTGATGAGAGGCTGCTTCAAGCTTATATCAACGAGCGGGACCTGGAAGCGCTCGCCAAGCTGATCCAGAAGCACCGGGAGTCGGTGTTTCGGACGTGTCTGCATTATCTCTGTCATGCGCCGGACGCCGAGGACATTACCCAAGAGGTTTTTCTTGCACTGATCGAGAAGGCTGCCGAGATCGACTCCAACGTGGCGGGCTGGCTTCGTGGGTGTGCCGTCCGGAAGTGCGCGCTGCTGATCCGCTCCCGACAGAATCGACGCAAGCGCGAGAAACAGAACTCTTCGAACGGCATTCACCTGGATTTCGACACGGCGGACGCCGAGGCGCTGGACATCCTGCAACAATGTCTCGATGATCTCGATCACACCGAACGTGTTCTTCTGGTTCAACACGTGGTTCATGACCGATCCCAACGCACCCTGGCAGAAGGTCTGGAAATCACCCAGCAGGCGGTGGCCAAACGCATCCACAAGACCCTGGGGAAGCTGCGTCACATGCTCATGGAAAAGGGCGCGGGGCTTTCGGCCGTTTTTGCACACGTGGACCTGCTGCGACGCACAGCCCAGTCCGCGATCTGGACTCGCCTGCAAAACTGGCTGGCCAATCCCGGCTCCGGAAACGTTTTCAGCAGCTTGACTGCAACGCAGACAACGCTCGAAACACCCAACGGAACTCAGGCGGCCTGCAAACTGGCTGTTTCGGTTCTGGCCCTGACCGCCGCCCTCACCACGCAAGAGGAGATTCGTCGGGTCAGCTTTACGAACAGGTCCGAGCAGTCCGCCACGTCAGGCCATACCTCTGTGCCAACACAAGTCCGTTTCCGGTCGCCTTCGACCGCTTCCTCCTCTGCGCCGCATCTGTCGAACATCCCGTCGGCAGCCTTGGGGACCCGAGGCGTTTCGGAAGTTCGGAGCACGTCCTATGCCGTCCTTCCCGCCGGGTTGACCGGAACGGGAAGAACGGATCGAGTCCTGACATCATTCCGGAATGACAACCTCCAGACGAGACAGAACCGCCGTCTGGCACTGTCTCCCGAACGGCTCTCCCCTTCAGCGGGTTTTGAGCAATGGCAGTCGGTTTCCAGACGACGGGGCGGTGATTCAGGGGCATCCGAGTCTTCTCCCCAGCCGACGGACGAGAAGATCGTCCTGACGCTTTCCCCAGGTGAGACCGAACGTGCGGAGAAGATGGACGCCGGGGAGGTGAAGGATCAATGGGCACGCCGCCGGGAGATGTCACGTTATCCCGGTCCCCTGGGTGAGGTGGAAGCGATTGCGGACTTGACCCGGAAAGAGCGTTTCATTTCGAAGGAAGCCCTGGTTCTTGATTTCCGGGAGGTCTCCTGGAGCGAACCGTGGGGCGCCGTGAGGTTTGACGCGGATGGCGTTTCCGTCGCTCAACCCACCGAGGCTGACGGCTCCTTTTCCCCATCAGATCCGCGAAGGGTAAGCGACTTCAGTTCCACAGCATTATCCGTCCAGGTTGTTTCGGCTGCTTTCCAACCGACCTTTCACAGAGAAGACCGCTTGACGGCCCAAGGTTTCCCGCTGGATTTCCATTTTTCAGAATCAGTGTTTCAGACGAATCGCGACTCGTGGACGTCCGTCTCCGTCTTCCCGATCCGGCCGATCGTGGATTCATCAGGAAGAACGACCTCGCTGACGACACAGCTTTTCGGTCATCCCGCACCGCTTCCGGTTGTTCCGGATGCTCCAGTTGTGACCGCGACGTGGGTGGAAGCGGGGCACTTCGAGCCCGGCCTGGAATCGACGGGGGACCTGCCTGAACTGCAGGAAGCGCCCGACGTTGCGATGGGTGCATGGCAGGATGATCTGAGCAGCGACCTGCCCGATTATCCAGAACTGGACGTGGACGTGATGGCGGGGGCTGGCGACGAAGCGGAACTGGTCACGCCGGACTTCGCCGCACGCACGACGCCGCTGATTGGGCCGCCCGGCGAGTTCGACGGATTCGCCTTCATTCCGCCGCCCGAGATGATGACCTGGGCAGCAAATGCCAGCAGCATTCCTGAGCCGGCCTCTCTCACGCTGGTTGCTTTCGGCGCCCTGTGGCTTTCGGCAGCGAGAAAGCGCCGTCGTTCAAAAGCAGATTAACCCTTTCGCATGGATCAGTAAACCGCCGCCTGAAACTCCTCCAGGCTCAGTTTCTTGTCATCGTTCTTGTCGATGGAGGCAAACCACGCCTGGGTTTCTCCGAAGCAGGCCTTGAACTCGTCGTAGTCGAGATATCCGTCCCAGTTTTCGTCCAGACTCTTGAACAGCATTTTGGTCCAGTGTCTCGAAGCCGGGGTAAACAGTCCCTCGTTCGGCATGCCGGGCATCGTCTGGACGAACTCGTTCGGACTGATGCCGGGCGGTCCCGCCTCGCCGGTGGCGACGGCATCCAACACGCGCGTGCTGTCATAAACCAGGGCGGACAGCGCACTCGTCAGCGTCAACTGCGTGCTTCCTTCGGCCAAGACCGGCTGGGCATAGGCCCCGGCAGCAAACACGGGCAAGCTGCTTCCGGCCACGCCTCCGTAATGCACGGTTCCCGTGATGCTCATCGTCCCGCCACAGATGATATCCAGTCCCGTATCCGTCGTCGTCGTGCCGTCGGCCAGCAGGACCAGACCGGTTTCGCGCAGCAGGGCGGTGATCACACCGCTTCCCGAGACAACGGTCAGGTCGCCCGACACGGTCAGATCGCCGAGAGTGATCGCCCCATCGGCCAGCAGGTTCAGGTCACCGTCCACCACGGTGAACTTTTCGTTCTGCCCCATTTCGATACTTCCGGCACGGATCGTGATGTCCCCGCCGTCGGTCCCGTTCGTTATGGTAGCCACAGCCGAGACCGCCGAGCGTCCCGCCGGGGAGAGGGCCACGTGTCCACCCGCACCGTCGGCGCCTCCGACGCCTGCTCCACCTTCGGCGATGATGTCGCCGTGGATTTCCAGCATCGCATCCGGGAAGTAATCCCCATCCACGATTTCTTGCAGTGTCAGCGACGTGGCCGGTTGAAGCGTCACGTCGCCGGCATCTCCGCCAGCTCCCGCGACCGCGTCACTGCCCGAGGTCGTGATTCCCTCCACCGTAACGCTGCCCTCGGCTGAAGTAAGCCTCACCGTGCCTCCGTCCAGTCCGGCACCGGCAACCGCGTCGCCGCCGCTCGTGTCGATGTCCCCTTCGAAGATGATGTCTCCTTCGGCATCGACGATGATGTCTCCGCCGGCTTGTCCGTCCTGTCCTTTGGTGGAGACGTCGCCCGAGAACTGCACGGTCCCGGCGCTGGTGACCGTCAGTCCGCCCAGTGACGTTGTCGCGCCGACATATTCGTAGCCATAGATGTTTCCGGCGCCTGCATTCAGGGTCAGGGCAAAGGCCCCGTCCAGGGTGTCGACAAACCAGATGCTTCCGTCAGCGATTTCGTCGCTCTCGCTTCCGAGGTATGCCGAGTTCAGGGCGGTATTGCCCAGGAGCGTCACCGGCGCATCGAAGTAGACCCCACCGGCTGCCGAGATCAGGTACGTGTCCGGGACGATGGAGCCGTCCAGATGGACACCTGCTTCCGTCCCGTAAACGGCCACATATCCGTCTCCCGTGGACTGGACCAGTCCGAGGATCCGGATGAGGGCGTCTTCCGGGGCCACGTCCGACACAGTCAGTGTGATGTTTCCGACCGCGGTCAACTGAGCCGCAGCCAAGTCACTCTCAATCACAATGGCATCCACGACGTCCGTCGTCAGATAGAGGTCGGCCCCCGTGATGGTGAGCGTGCCTCCCGACTCGATGTTCCCCGCCTCGTAGACCAGGACACCTCCCACTCCGTCGTTGTCCGAATCGGCCGTCAGGGTGATATTATATCCTTCGGTGGTAATCACGTCGCTGCGGATGTAGATGTCGCGCTCCGAGCTCAGGCTGATGTCACTGGCCCGGACAATGGCCGTGTTGATGTAGAGGTCCGATATCTCCCCTTCGCTTCCAACCACCAAGATGTCCCCCGCCCCTGCCGTCGGCGCCACGTTCACGGTCACACCGTTGATCACCGTAATCGTTCCGCCCGTGCCTGAGCTTGAATCCACACTGGCATTCAGGACCACCGGTCCGGCGGCGACGATGTTGATGTCTCCGCCGTCCACGACGCCGGTCACACCGGACGTCACCGCCCCATTGACATACAAGGTGCCGCTGCCGGTGTTCGTGTAGTTGATGTAGCCACCCGCAGTCGTCAGGGAATCGATGATCGTGTTGCCGGAGCAGGCGTTCTCAAGATTGATTTTTCCGGCACCGGTCACGGCTGCCGACACGTTGGTCGCGCTGATGAAGAAGGAAAGGTTGTCGTAACCGCTCGGCGGATCGTCCTCCAGGCCCAGCGATTCCAGGTCCAACTGGCCGTAAACGCCGTCGGCACTGTTCAGGTCCACCGTCCACGCCGTGACCGTCCCGCTCGTCTGGATGAGTGCCCCGGCCGGCGCATTCAACTGGATCGTGTCATCGGCCGTCAGGTTCCCCCCCAGCGTGAGGTTTCCGGCGTTGGCCGTCATCGTGATGTCATAGGCCGCCTTGAGGGCCGCCGTCGTGCTGATCTCGGCGCCGCTGACCGTCAGGTTTGAAGGACTGGTCGTCGCACCGATCGGACCGTTGATGGTCACGTTTCCGCTGCCGGCCTGGATGGTGAAGCTGCTGCTGCCGTTCACCGTGCCCTTGAGTGTCACGTCCTGGTCCGCCACGTCGAGAACCACGTCCAGACCGCTCAGGGTGATGCTGTTCGAGGTGGAGGTGCCCAGGACCAGGTCTCCGTCGGTGCTGAACGTCATTCCATCCAGGGTGACGTTCCCCCCCAGCGAGGTTCCGTTCGTGTCACCGGTGATGGTCACATCCCCGTCGAAACGGAGGTTCGAACCGTTCAGAGAGGACAGTCCCGAATTGGCCGACAGGGTATCCTGAAAACGAATGGTGCCGGTCACGCCGCTTTCGACCGTGAGCGCAGGGCCCAGCCCCGAGCCAAGGTTCGTCACCGCCCCCGCAAAGGTCAGGCTTCCGCTGCCCGTGCCCGACCGCACGATCACGTTCCTGTCCCCCGCGTCGAACGCATGGAACGTCATACTCGATGCATTCGTGTTGAGCTGCAGCGAGGAGGTGCCGTTCTCCAGAACCGTCGATCCCGCCACGGTGAATCCGTCGTTCGAGCGAATGGCCGAGCAGGTCGCACCGACGACCAGGTCTCCTTCGATGGTGGTTCCTGTGTCGCCATTGCCCAGCGTGACCGCGCCGTCGAAACGAACCTGCGAATCGCTCCCCTGCACCAGCAGTCCCGAGGTCGTGGACAGGGCGTCACTGAACGTCACCCATCCCGTCACGCCGTCTTCCACGGTAAGTGCCGCGCCCACACCACTGCCAAGATCGGACACGACGCCACCGAACGTGGTCGTGCCCGTCCCGATGGCCGCCGCCAGGGTCAAGTCATATCCACCCCCGTTCAACGCGCCGAACAGGATATTCCCGCCGGCTGAATTGAGGACCGTGTCCGCGTCCAGCGTCACCTCTCCATTGAACGTGAAGTTCCCACCCGTCGTCGCGAAGTTCCCGCCCAGTTGGACGGAGGTGCTGGTGTTCGACGTCCAACTGTACGCCGTGGTGAACTCGTCCAGGTCCGTGGTGCCGTTGATCGTCAAGTCCTTGTCGATGACCACGTCCTCACCATACAGACCCGCCACGGCCCGGAGTTCGTCGCCCGGCGCCGCCGCCGCGATCGCATCGGCAAAGGAGGTGTAGGCGACGTTCGTGGTCACGTTCTCCACCGCGATCAGCAGGGTTCCGGCGTATGCACCCACCGCATCATTGGTGAGTGTGCTCCACCAGGGCGAAATCTTGATGGTGGCCGAACCGCCATTGAGTATCTCCGCCCCCTGCGAACCGACGTTCAGCCGGTTCTCGTCATACGTCGGTCCGTTCACGCTGTCCCAGTAGTTCTCCCGCGCGTCGATCGTGATGGCCAGCGCCGTGTCATCCTCCGCGACCTGGAGGGCATATTCCGTTCCGGAACCGAACGCATGGAACTTGTTGTGCTGGATGGTGATGGCATCGGAGAAATTGCTCGCGGTCAGCGAGTAATCCGCGTCCGGATCGGTCGAGCCGTCATCGGAGGTCGCGAAAAAATATATCCCTATGCTCCGGCTGTTGAAATCGTTCTGTTCGATCACGAAATCTTCGCCGATCGAACCGCTGCCGTCCCGGATGAACTTGATTCCCGGCGAATCGTAATCGTTGAAGGTGTTCCCGCTGATGAGAACGTCCGAGGTGACCTGACTGCCTCCGCCCACCGCGAACTTGATGCCGGTGTCGAAGGTATTGTTCGTGATGGCGAGATCCGTGGCGTTGCCCATCAGGATGGCCCAGCTTTCCGTGCTGCCATGGGCGTTGAAAATGCTGTGATCGATGGTGGTTCCGTCGAAGACCAGGTCGTTCAGGCTCGGATTGAACGTGACGGCCAGGTCGGTGCTGTCATAGTCGAAGGTGCAATACCTGAGGGTCAGGGCATCCGAACTTCCGGTAACGGATATCCCTTTCTGGGCCGTGCCAAGCGTCGTGTCGATGTCAAAACCGGAGATGGTCACGTCATCGGCGGCAAGGGTGATGATCGTGCCTGAAGTGGCCGAGAGGACCGGCGCCGTCCCGCTGGCCCCGGCGGTTCCCGTCGTCCAGGCTTCTGTGGTTCCGTCCGTTTCCACACCGATCAGCGAAAGCGACTTGCTGATGGAGAAGTTCTCCGTGTAGCTGTCCGGGAGCACCTTTACCGTGCCGCCCGACGTCACCGCATCGATGGCGTCCTGAATGCTCGCCGCGTTGGACATCACCCGCACCGTCTCGGCGCTTCCGGCAACGACGGACCCCGTCGTGCCCAGATCGAGCGGGGCATTGAGATCCACCGAGCCCGTTCCGCCATCGACGTTGAACGTTACGTTCGCTCCCGTCGCGCCGTTTCCGGTCGTCGAAAGATTGGCGTTGATCAGGATCGACCCGGAACCCGTCTGGGTCCCGAACCGGTCATTGGCCGTCATCGTGATCGTGCCGCCGCTGGTGGTCACCGGGGCGTCCACGGTAACGTTGTTCCCGGCTCGCATGCTCAGACTGGCCCCTTCCGTGTTGAGCATCAGGGCGTCGCTCACGGTGATGTTGTTCGTCGCCTGAAGCGCCACGTTTCCCCCCACGTCATCCAGGGTCGAAGGGGCAATCGTCACGTCGCTCCCGCTGGCCGCTCCGAACGTGCTGACATCCGAGTAACTGCCCCCGCCACCCAGTGCGACGATGATGTTCGCCGGATCGAGCAACAAGGTCCCCAACCCCTGGCCGCCGGTCAGGGAAATCTGCCCTCCCAGCCCAAGCGTGCCCAACCCGGAAAACTCCGCGAAGCCACCGAAGCCGTCCATGGCTCCCTTCGCACTCAACGCACCATAAAACCCGGTCTTGTCGTTCGACCACACGATGATCCGGCCGCCATTGCCCGTGTCCGTGGCGTCTGCAACAATTGTCGAATCGGGATTGACGAACGTGAGTGACGCGTTGCGTTCCTGCCCTGAACCCTGGTAGCTGCCTCCCAGGAGGATTTCGCCGCCGCCTGCGCTTCCGGAGGCGTCAATGGAGCCGTGCTCAACCACCACGGTCTCACCCAACATCTTCACCCGTCCACCGACCCCGCCGGCGGATCGGTTCGACACGTCAATCTGTCCCGTGTTGCGCACCTCGGCGTTACCGCTCAGGGTCACTGATCCACCTTTCGAACGCACCTGGCCGCTGTTCACCACCGCCAGCGAATACACGTCCCCGCAGCTGAAGACGACCTCTTCGGCCTCCACCGATCCCTGGTTGGACACCCCGACCCCACCGGTCCCCGACGACACTTGCGAGCCTGCTCCAGTGGACGCGTCCAGGTTATCGACGCGGATCTTCACGCCGGAGTCCGTCTTGGCCAGATAGACCTCTTTGCCGGAGCACATCGCCACAAGACCGTTATCCGACACGATGCTGCCGGTGTTCAGGACCGTATCACCGACCAGCACCGTTCCGTTGGCGGTGTGGATGTTCCCGTTGTTGATGAGCGCTCCCCCGGACGTCGTGAAGCGGTCGACCCCGCCCAGAAAGTCCGCGTCGGTGATGTTGCCCGCCGCCGCGAAGAACTGACTGGCATTGATCGTCGCACCGGCGCCGATGACCACTCCGGCGGGGTTGACAAAGTACACCTGTCCGTTCGCCTGGATCGAGCCCAGCAGATAGGACGGGTCCCCGCCGATCACCCGGTTGAGGATGCGGGCCTGTTCACTGGGCTGAATGAACCGGACGGCCTCGTAGGCATCGACGTTGAACTTCATGTAGTTGACGATCGTGTTGTTCGCCGCGTTGATGGTCGTTTGCGAGCCGGATTTGGAAACAGTCGCCGACCCTTGCACCACCTCGCTGACCTGGATTTCACCCGCCCAGCCCCGGGCGCTCTGAAAAATCACGCTCAGAACCACCAGGATCCGCAGACATGCCCCGCGACGCTTCATTTTCCGATCTCCTCGTTGCATAAGCGGTTGGCTCCTTTAATCCTGCAGTTCACCCGTACCCCGGGGAAGCCTGCTAGAAATTCACCCCCACGGCGAAGTGCACCATTGCATCTCCCTTGTCCACCGATTCCGTGCCATTGTCCATGGACTTGAGGGGAACCCCCACGTCGATCTGAGCAAAGAGGTTCTTCCTGATCCGGAGATTCAGCCCCACGCCCGCGGACGTCAGCGTCCGGTCCTTCTCGTAGCTGAACGCGTCGTTGTACGTCGTGCGTCCGATATCCACAAACGCCTTGGGAACCAGATCCCAGGAGGCGGGCTTATCCTTTGAACGTTTCAGCAGAGGAGCCAGGTGGAAGCGGTATTCCGCGGTCAGAACCACTGCATTGTCCCCGGCCACAATCCACTGTGGATAGCCGCGAACCGAATACAAGCCGCCCATCGGATACATGAAGCTCGGGGACACCCGGGCGTCCCCGAACACGTATTGCCCGCGCAGCGAGGCGAAGACCTCGTGTTTGGCCTCCGTGTAGGGGACACTCCAGTCCAGATACGTCGAGTAATCCAAGTTGTACTTCAACGCACACCAGGTTTTGGACGGCTCGCTCCGCCCCAGAGGCTCCAGGTCTTCCTCGTCGGTCCTGGTTCCACCCAGTTCCAGGATCAGCGACCCGTTCGTAACCGTGCCTCCGGAACGGTAATCCAGCTGCAGGCCCGCATATCCGAACAGGAAACTTCCTTTGCCTTCCGTGCTGATCAGGTCGTTTTCCGAGGTCACGTGGGTGAACCGCACGCCGGCCAATCCGTCCAGAAACATCGAGCGTTCCTGCCAGAGAATTCCTTTCAGTTCCCCGCCCACCTGGGTGCTCGTGCCGCTCAGGTCCGTATTGAACAGTCCGATTTCGGAAGCCATATACTGCGCCCACGAACCATAGAGACGCCCCCGCAGAAGACCCAGATAGGATATTTCCTGGAGGGGACACTCATAGCTTCCGACCACCTGGTGGACCGAATCGAAGTCCGCCGTCACGTAGTCCAGGGACAGGACATCGTCCCGTCCCGTCACGTCGAAGAGCCGGAAACTGAAACGTTCCCGCAGTTCTTCCGTTTCTTCCGTTCCCGTGTTATCCAGGCTGAAATAGAACTGCCAGGGCTTCAGTTCGTGCACCACGTAATCCATTTTCACCTCCCCCGGACGCTCGCCGGGACGGATTTCCGTCTCCACTTGCTTGCTCGGATTGCGATTCAGCCGGGCCAGGTATTCGTCCACCTCCTCGACGTTGACCGGATCCCCCTCCTGGACCGGCGATTTCTCGCGGATTGCCTCGTATTTCGACCCGTCCCCGGATTTTTCCTCTCCATCAACGCCCTTGACGACGGTCCCGACCTCACCGACAACCCCCTCCGTCACCGTGAAGTAGAGCACCCCACCCGTCTTGCCCGCCAGCAGTTCGTCAATCGCCCGCTTGGTCATGGAGACTCGAACCGCCCCAAACCCTTCCTCCTGAATGCCTTTCGAGGCAGCTTGCATGACTTCCTGCATCGCCGCCGCCGTCAGGATTGTCAACCGATCCCCGGAAGCCTTTCCAATTTCACCCAAAGTCAACGTTTTGCGAGGCAGGTCGGCCCCTTCGCTTTCGGCGTAATACACCTCCGAATTCCGAGCCATTCCCACCGCAAACGTCACTTTTTGCTCCAATAATTTCCTCTCCGAAACCGTCTTTCCGCTCAATCCCTGAAACCCCACGCCCTTGACGACCACGGGGTCCAGTCCCTTCCCTCCTCCCGATTCCTGGGCCCACAACATCCCCTGGGCCAGCAAGATCGCCAAGACCCCCAGAAACCGAATCGGACCAGGACGGTCGCCTATTCCTCCGCAAGCACCGCTTCCAAGCATGCAGACCTCCTATCCCAAACCAGGCACCCCGCTTCGCTCGTCGCTTACGCAGTGGCAGATCGGCGTCGTCCAACAACTCGACACCCTCAGCCGACGGCATATCCGCGACGAGTTCATGGATTGACACTCTAGGTTGCAGCGAGACCGGTTTTCACAACCATGCGTGCGATTTTTCTCGAATTGGAGGGGGAGCATCCCCGAGGATGATGTCCCTCATTGTCACGACGAGAGTGCTACGGTTGGAGGGCGGATTACAGGCAGGTGTGTTCGCAGGTCCCAGCGGCCCAGTCCACACTGACCCGGTAGAAACGTCCGTTCTGTCCACGCAGGCGCACGGCACGCCGATCGCCGGAAAGCGTTTCGACGACAACGGATGAGGCGTCCTCGGCAAACGTGCGCGTCGTCCCGGCATCCACGCCGGCCAGGATGACCGCACCGACGTCGAACAGCGGTTTCATCGTGTCATCGTGGAAGGTTGTTTCCGTCTCGCATCCCAGGCAGATTTCATCGACATAAAGGCTTCCACCGACGGCCGGGTTGTTCTTGATGTGCACCTGTCGCTCGGCGGGACCCCAGATCGTCAGGGGTCCGTCCGCATGAATTTTGAGAACCCCCAGGACGTTATCGATGTTGAGCCAGCCTCCTTCGATGTCGTGTCGGCGTTCGGTCCCCGGGCACGAGGGCAGGACGAGTTTGCCGGCGGCGTGCCAACAGGTCCGCCGGCTTTCGTTGAAGAGGTCGTTGGGCACCTGGAGGAACAGGCCTTTCAGTTCGCGGAGGTATTGCGGATGATCGAGCACCGCACGCTGGAAAACCACGACGGTTGCGTCGTCCGGCAGTGCGGCGAAACAGAGATCAACCCGTGCAACCGACCACGTTTCACCCGCGGCCTCGTGCAGAGGTTTCTCTTCGCCGATGGCGTAGGAGCCACAGGTGATGAAGCCCCCTTCGAAACGTTCGAGCGCAGAACATTTCAGGTCCGCTTTGTGAACCTGTCCCAGCCCCATGACCCGGCCGGCCAGGTTTGTCCTCCATTCCGCCGTGGAGCTGTCGCCCAGTGGAACGCAGAGCCCCTGGGGTGGTTCAGCCGCCCGCCAAACCCAAGACGCGGCCCGGTTGGAGCCTCGCTGGAAGGCCGCGTGATGATATTCGTCCGTCCACGAGGCTTTGATCGGAACCTGTTGTCTCTCAGGAGCCTGGGACCACTGACCGGCAAACTGGCGACGCCAATTGGCCCCCATGGACAGCGAGCAGGCGCGGTCCCCTTCCAGTCTCAACCGGTAAATGGGGGCGACCTGTCCCATCTTCGCAAGGCGGGTGCCGAGGAACGATCCGTCCGTGTTGTGCTCCTGTTCCCGGCGCACGAGGTCCAGCCAACCGGTCTCCAGGTTGGCACCCTCGGCATCGTCAAAGACGTCGCGCGCGAGCAGCCAGACCGGGATGGCATAGTCCTGGCAGTAGCAGTAACGGGCGCGCGTGTCCCCCCCAATGCGCAGCAGCCGTCCGTCGGGGAAGGTGCACTGCTTCACCAGGCTCCACAGTTCACGGGCGTGTCGATAGAGGGCCGCCGGCCCGGTCAGGCCCCGGGATTTCAGATCGAAGTGCAGCATCGCGAGGTTCGAGAGCGTGATCACCATGTAGCCGACGTTGAGATAACCGTGATGGTTGCAGGCGTAGCTTTCGAAGAAATTCGCTCCGATGTGCCAGTCGCGCACCGGCCGGTCGAGGAAACGCTCGTCGCAGTCGGCGTCAGACGGGATCGAGATCGAGTTGATGAGATAGCGGTGTGCGCTTTCGATCCAACGGTCACGCTGTCCAGCGTCGGGGTACATCGCCGCTGTCCGATAGAGGAGGCACCCGTTCCACATGTTGCTCTCGGGCGCGTTCTTCCCTTCACTCGAAATCAGTCCCGCCTTCAGCGGCTCCTCCCGAGTCAACCAGTCGGCCTCCGAGGTCAGCATCCGCCGGATCTCTTCCCGATCGTGATCCGTCAACAGCAGCTCCAGCAGATTGACGGCGTGCATCATCCGCTCGATCGACTGACTCGCGATCGACGTATGCCGCCACGACTTTCCCGTGTCGCAATGTCCTTCGTTGCTCACGTGCGCCTGAAGCATGAACCGGAGCATGCTCCGTGCCCTGGTTCCCAGCGCTTCCCTGGACCATCCTACGCGGCGCTCATCCAGTGCGGGGTCCTGCCAGAGGACCGCCGGGGCGCACATGGCCGTCGCGTGGGCCTGGACGGCCCAGTGATCTTCCGTACCGGCCCCATAGATCACCAGGTCGTCGCTTCCGGGCAACTTGTGACATTGAACATCGAAGTAGGGGATCCACGTTTCCAGCAGGCGTGCGTAATCACGATAGGCAGGCATCGGTCAGGGGTTCTCCTCGTTCGCCGCTGCAGAAAAGCAATTCATCCGTCGGATTTTTCTACCCGGAAGTTCCTGCCCTGACAAGCGGAAACCTCGTGAGTCGATGACAGACACACCCGGCGAGACACATGCTCCGAGCCGGGAAAACCCCGAAGCGCCCCCTGTGGCATATCAGCTTCGCCAACCCGAAAAAAATGAGGTTGGCGGCAGCACCGAGCCGATGTAGAGCATCCTCGTCTGATGAAGACACGCGACCTACCAGCAGAAGTAGCGGTACGGGTCGTCCCACTGTTCGGGCGTATCGAGGTAGAAGCCGGTCAGCCAGCGCTGCTCCGGTTTCGCCTTGTCCACCGGACTGTGAAAGCGCTCCAGCAGCGGCGTCGCCGCCGAGACACCCATGTTGCCCAACAGCCGGCTGATCATCGTCGCGGAGTTTTTGAACGTCTTCTTGGTGTTCTGCTGGGACGCCTTGTAGGTCCACGGGGCAAGCTGACAGAACACGACGTTTCGATTCTCGCCCTGTGCCAGCACCCCGTCTCCGATCACCTTCGCACCGGACGCCACCAGCACCATCTGACGGGGCTCCCGACTGTGAACGTTGGCCGGACAGACCCCCGCCAGGAGCGAACTGGAATCGAACGGCGGGAACCACGCGGCGATGTGCTCGGCCCTGGTCGTCTGCACGCCCATCGTCTGGGCTTGTTTCTCATCCAATCCGATGGTGAGGACGTGTCCTCCGGCCTTGAGCCAGGCGGCGAACGTGGCATCGGCCGCCAGGGCATCAGCACCGCCCGGCCCCACGACGAGGACCTGATCCGCCTTGAGCCCGCCCTGATAATCCGTCAGGGCGAGCCCCGTGGACTTGAGGAACGTCTTGCCTGCCGCGTCGCCGGCATAGACGACCGTGCGTGCGGGTGCGGGTTTCCATTCGGAAACGTACTGCAGGATGTTGCGGACGAGTCTGCGAGCGGCCGGGTCGGACTCGGTGCGTCCGGTGACGTCCATCTGACAGAAGAGGATCATCCCGGCGCCTTCGCGGAACTCCATCAGCGGGGCGTATTGCAGGGAGAAGCCGCCGTCGATCACGGGGAGGAAATTTCCGCAGGTGGGCTTCTCGATGAGGACGGACGCGACGTTGCCCCGATTGCCGCAGCGGTAGATGCGGGTCACGGGGATGCCGGCCCACATGACGACGTTGCCGTATTCGCGATCGTAGTGATCGTAGGTGAGCTGCGGGGGGTAGAGGGTGGAAGCCCCGGTCCAGTTGAGCAGGTTGACGGAGGAGAGGCCTTCCAGCAGGGGACTGTCGGGGACGCGTGAGAAGACGTTTCGGAGGCCATACTCCTGGACGCGGAAGCCGAGGCGTTGTTCGAGCACGTCGGAGGTCTGCTCGAAAAGCACGACCCTGAGACCTTCTCGGACACGGGAGATGTCGGGTGCGGCGCCGTCGAGGGTGAGGGCGGCTTTTCCGACGATGAGGAGGTCGAACCCGGCCAAATCGGCGTCCGCGTTGACGGACTGATACTGGAGCCCGAGTTCCTTGAGGAGGGCGGCCGTCTCACCCTTGGGGTCGAAGAGCGCCGTCTTGACGGCGACGTTGATCGGCGGGATGGGAGCAAGCACATCGATGGCGAAGGTGTCGGTCTGGGTCTCGCCGGTGGAGAACTTGACGGTCATGTTGAGGTCGTACGATCCGGGAGTGAGGTTGGCGGGCAGGCTGAACTGGAGCGGAATGCGGACCTGGTCGCCGACGGGGACGGGGACCTGCTTGCTGCCGGACTGGGGCCGCGGAAGCACCAGCGTCCACGAGCAGTCGGCGGTGACAGGCACGCGGGAGGAGTTGATGACGATGACCTGTTTCCGGAAAGACTGGCCGGGCAGGACATTGTGGTCCTTGGAGGTGAATGCGTCGGGCTTGCCGGCGATATAGGCCAGCAGCGGCATGTTGTTACGGTAGAGCGCTTCGGCAGCCGGGGTCCGTAGCCAGTCGGAATACTCGTAACCGAGCTCGACGCGTCCGCCGGGTCGACCGGTGAAGTCGGGACTGAGACCCGGACGCTGGAGGTTATCCCAATCGACCTTGAACGGTTTGCTGGAGGCATCGACGTCCTTGCGGCGCTTCCAGTAGAGCATGTGTTCCTCGGGGGAGAACGCGGAGACGCCCCAGGTGCGGAACGCGCGCCAGTTGTCGGTCAGATACATGTGCACGATGGGCAGCCACTCGTCGAAGTCGGTGAGGTCCAGGTTGTGCGGGCAGTCATAGCGGCCCCAGGTCTCTCCGGCGTTGAACTTCTTCGCCTCCCAGCGCAGGTTTTCCTTCTCGGCGTCACTGATGCGATAGGCGACGTCACCCAGGAACTGTGCGTTCCACTCGGCCATGCAGAACTCCCAGGGCACCTTTGCGGAGCCCCATGCACGCCTGCCGTTGTACCAGCCGCGGTACATGGTCCAGTCCCACGTGTACGCGGGTCCGTATTCGCAGAGGAAGACGGGTCGGTCGCCCCTGGTGGCCCAGGGCTCGAACCAGTCGGCCAGTTCCTGCATGGGCGTCCAGTTGGGGTAGAAGTTGGCGGTGAACATGGCGGAGAGGTTCCCGGAGGAGTGATGATAGACGATCCGGGACGGGTCGAAGTGCTTGATGATGGCCTCGGCGCGCAGGGCGCGGTCGGCGTTGCCTTGACCGCCTCGCGAACGGTTGGAGTAGGCGTTGCCGATGTTCTCGGGCTTCGTGGAGCCTTCGTAGCCGGTGGAGTTGTGACTGGTGGCATAGAAGACGACGGAGGGATGGTTCTGCGCGACGCGGACATAGAACTCGGCCTGACGGGCATAGCCGTTGGTCTTGTCGGCGTCGGGTGTGTCCCAGTTGTATCCGCCGAAGTGGGGCTGGGTCAGGGCGACGAGAAAGCCCATGTCGTCGGCGGCGCGCAGGGACTCGGCGAAGGACAGGTGGGACCCCGGATTGCAGCTGTAGTTGCCCCCGAAGACGAAGTTGATTCCAAAGGTTCGGAGCCGTCTGAAGGTCTCACACGTGGCCTCGTAGGTGGCGGTGGCGGGGGAATGGGCGTTTGACAGGGGCACGGCGCTGAGGAAGACGCGGGAGCCGTTGAGATAGAAGTCGCGTCCCTCGATCCAGAATTCGCGGAAGCCGAAGCGTTCGGGATGGAAAACATCCAGAGGCTTGCTGGCGGCATCCAGAAGCGACATCTGGACGTTGTAGGTGTTCTGGGGAGTGTGGAGGTCCCAGAGCTTGCCGGGCTTCCAGTCGCTGGTGAAGGAGAAACGTCCCTCGACGAGGTCCGCGTCCGTGAACGGGAGACTGGTGAATTCCTGGACGGGCTTGCCTGCGTCTGTGACGACGGCACGGAGCCGATAGGACTGTCCGGGCTTGAGGGCGTCGAGGGCGGTGCTGAAGGAGATATTCCATTTGCGGACGGAAGGGTCGATCTTGAGATCGGCGATCCGCGGTCCGGCCGGGGAACCGATGAGGTAGACATCGCCACAGAGACCCCGGTTGCCGATGGAACGGATTTCCCGGGGCGGGGCGTCGGTATCGTTGTAGGCCAGCAGGACGGAGCCCAGAGGAAGCGCGGTGACGTACAGGGACAGGAGATGTTTGGAGCCGGGTTCGCACGAGGCGGTGAGGTCGACTTCTCCATAGGGGAAGAGAATCACACCGACGGACTTGCCGTCGATGAAGACGTCGGCCCGTGAGTTGACGTATTCGGCGTACAGCACGACGCGTCGGCCGGTCCAGTCCTTCGGGATCTGGATTTCGCGCTGATACCAGGCGAAGTTGACGTCACCGAGCTTGACGTCCTTCCACGCGGGGGAAGCGTAGACAGCCTGTGTCTCCCGGGGGCGTTCCGGATCGTGATTGGGAGGCCACGGGCCCGGGACCTTGAAAAAGCCCCAGTTGTCCGTCGGAACCTTGTTCGCGGTCGCGTCCACCGGCTGCCAGCGCCACAGTCCGTTGATGCAGATGCGTTCTCGTGTGGGTGTCGTCTCGTGCCAGGCCTTGCTCATGTCCCAGACGACCTTCACCCCTGCCGACAACTGGGCATCCTCTGCCTGCGCGGAGGCCGGCACAAGCAAGAACACCACGCACATCACCCCAAGGCTCCATAACCTCCGCACCATGAACATTGGCCGTCTCCTTGTCCTCGGATACCCCGGGACCCGGCAGGAAGGGACTCAATATCACCACGTGTGCCTGTGGAACAACCCATTCGCCTTATTGTGCCTGACCTCGCGTCGCTTGTCAACGCGCCGGCCCGGGAACAGAATGTGCCCTCTCTCCATCAGGGGGCCATTGATGGGCATCTTCGGTGTGACGTTCACATGTCTTCGAGAACCCTAATTCTCTCCCGCGTCTTCCCGTCTATCTCCCGAGAATGTTCTCCATCCCGGTCTGCTGTTACCAGCGATAGTAGCGGTATGGGTCGTCGTAATATTCCGGCGCATCCAGATAGAGGCCGTCTGCATATCGCACACACTCGGCGGGCAGATAATCCAGGATGTGCTCAAGACGCTCCATCTGTCGGGGGTGACGAACCAGAGGCGCAACACCACCGGTCCAGCCGCCGTTGCGCACCTTCAGGGCCAGCAGATTCTGACCGGCTTTGAGGAGTCCTTCGGGCACTTCGTATATTTTTCCCTCGTTTTTCTTTTCGCTTTTCACCGTCTTGTTGATCAGGGTCCCATTGATATACGTGGTGTCCTCGTCCTCCACTTCTCCCAGATAGAGCGTTGCGGCTTTGCCGGCCAACGCGTCGGGGACCGTGAAGTTCACCCGATAGAAGACCGCGCCGCCGAACATGACGGTGTCCTCATACTGATCATCCCAGATTCCGGGGAGTCGGAAGTTCCGCCAGGCATCGGCTTCCTGGGGAACGTAGTCCACGGTGTTCCAGCCCTCGGGTCCCTGCTCTGCATCCTTGTAGGACTTTCGGCGGACCACGATGCCTTTGGCCGCGGTGGGGATGATCACCTGTTTGCCGTCACACTCGAGCCACAGGGCTTCGGCCAAATCCCCAACGCCCATGCCTTCGAGTGCGGGCTCGTGAATGCGCTTGGCCATCGGCGTGGAGGAGGCAACACCCATGTTCGCCAGCAGTCGCGAGACCAGGATGCTCGCGTTGCGGAAGGTAGGCTTGATGTTGTGGGCGCGGTGATTAAACATCCAAGCCTGCCCGTTCTGGGCTTTGTAATCGAACGTCCACGGGAGCAGTTGACAGAAAACGACGTTCGCGTCCCTGGCTTTGGCAATGATCCCGTCACCGAGGATTTCGGCCCCTTCGGTGATCAAGGGCAGTTCGCGCGGATCACGACTGTAGACGTTGGCCGGTGAAACGCCCGCAAAGGCACTGTCTAGGCCGGGCGCGGCAAAGACACACCCGATGTGCTCGGCCTTGTTCATGGTGACCTTGAAGGGCAGGAAGCTGTTGGCCTCGTCCTGATCCAAACCGAACGCCAGCAGACGGCCTCCCGCCTTGAGCCAGGCATCCACCGCCTGCGCCTGTGGTGCGAGGACCTTGTCCCCGCCCGGCGCGACGATCAGGACCTGGTCGGCTTTCAGGGCGCCGCCGTTGTAGTCACTCACCGTCAGACCGGCGCTTTCCAGGTGCTTCTTGCCGGCGGGGTCGCCGACGTAGAGGGCCTGTCGTGCGGCCTGCGGCTTATAGGAGGACGCATAGCTCAGAATGTTGCTGACCAGTCTCTCGGCGGCGGGGTCGTTTTCCGTGCGGGCGGTCACGTCCATCTGACAGAAGAGGATCATTCCTCTGCCGTCGCGACACTCCATGAGCGGTGCGTACTGGAGTCCGAAACCACCATCCACGATGGACAGGAAGTTCCCGCAGGCGGGCTTCTCCATCAGGAGCGAAGCGACGCTGCCCTGACAGCCGGCACGCCAGGGATGACGAACGCTGTATCCGGCCCAATCCAGACGCAGATAGGATCTCGGATTGATGAAGGTTCGCGGGATGAAGGCAGGCAGGATGGTTCCTGCGCCCTGCCAATCATGCAGGTTTTCCGAAGCGAGTCCGGCCAGGACGGGATGGTCCGGCACGCGCGCGAAGACGCGACGCAGGACGTATTCCTGTGTCCGGAAGCCCAGTCGTTTCTCCAGCGTGTCGCGGGACTGCTCGAACACGACGACCTTGAGGCCCTGGGAGACGCGCGAGACGTCCGGTCCCGGACCGTAGGGGGTCAGGGCATTGCGTCCGACGATGACCAGATCGTAACCGGCCAGGCCTGCATTTGCTTCGACCTTTTCAAAGGCGATGCCCAAGTTCGTCAAAAGCTTGGCGGTTTCGCCTTCGGGATCGTACAGGGCGATCTTGGCTGCGACAGCGGGTTTCGGTGTCTTGGCCAGCACATTGATGACCAGCGTGTCGGTCTGCGTCTCGCCGGTGTCGAACTTCGTCGTCAGGGACAGTTCATATGAGCCCGGCTTGATATCGTCGGGCAGCTTGAAGCTGATCGGCTGTCGGGTCTGTTGACCGGTTTCGACCGTAGCGGGGTCGAGTTCTCCCTTGATGCCGGTGTCGGCGAGTTGCCAGCTGGAGTGTGCCACGGTGGTAACCCGGCTGTTGTTCACGATGATCGCCTGCTTCGCGATCGTGTCCCCGGGGTGGAAGTTGTGATCTTTGCTGGTGAAGCTTTCGGGCTTGCCCGCCAGCCAGGACAGGAGCGGCCGGTTGTATCGCAGGAAGACCTCTCCGGAAACCTGGGGAATCCAGTCCTTCTCTTCGAAGGCCAGGTCATAACGAACCCTGGGGCGATAGAAGTCGGCACTGTAGCCGGGCTTCTGGAGGTTGTTCCAATCGGTTTTGCAGGGGATATCACCGGTGGGAAGTCCGTCGCGCAATTTCCAGAAGCAGTCGAACGGCCATGGCGCAAAGGCGGTCACGCCCCACGTTCGGAACGCCGGCCAGTTGTCGTGAACGTACATGGCATCGACCACGCGAAGATTGGGGGAATCATTGGGGCGACCGAAGACGGGATAGGAACCCTTGCTCCAGGTTTTCTTGTTGCGCCAGTTCTCGGCTTCGAAACGGATGTTCGTCTTATCGGGTTCGGGAAGGTCGTAGGCCGCGTCGCCCCGGAACTGGGCTCCCCACTCGGGAAAGAAGAACTGAAACAGCATGGCCACACCAAAGATCTGATGACCGTCACGCCAGTTGGACCAGTTTTCGTCGAGGGGGAGGCCATATTCGACCAGGAAGAGCGGCTTGATTCCCTTCGTGGCCCAGTGCTCGAACCAATCGGAGCGCTCCTGGACGGGAACGAAGTCAAGGTAATTGTTCAGGGTGTACATCTGGTTGAGGTTTCCGGAGGAATGATGATAGATCGCCCGCGTCGTGTCGAAGAGATGGATGATCTCTTCGGAGCGTGTGGCGCTCACGGCGGCGTTGTCGGTGCGCACGCCTGGGGTATTCTCCTTGTCCGGCCAGGGCGACCACACCCCGTCGAGGAGTTCGGGGTTCTGGTCTTCGGAGTATGCGGTGGCGTTGTGGTTAGCCGAATACATGACCACCGAGGGGTGGTTTTGCGCCACGCGGATGTAAAATTCCATGTCGTGCATGTAGCCGTTGGTTTTTGCGGCATCCTCATTCTTATAAGGCCAGTTGTAACTGCTGTTGTGGGGCACGGAGAACGACACGAGCATGCCCACGTCGTCGGCGGCTCTCAGGAGTTCCTCATAGGAGAGGTGCACCCCGGGAAGACAGTCGTAGTTGTGCGTGTAAACGGTGTTGATTCCCGCTTTTCTCAGTCGGCGGAAGCTTTCAGCAGCATGCTCGTAGTCGGCCGCCGCGGTGTTCATCACCCCATTGTCGAGGAAAATGGCCGGACTGAACACACGCGTTCCGTTGAGGTAGAAATCGCGTCCGTCCAGCCAGAACTCACGGAACCCGAAGCGCACGGGGCGGAACTCGTCCAGAACACCCGCGTCACCGGCATCCACCAGAGACAGTTTCAGGTCATACTGATTCTCCGGGGTGTTCAGGTCCCACAGCTTTTCGGGCTTCCATGCCCAGGCAACGGTCACACGGCCGTTGACCACGTCCGCTGCGGTTATGCTCTTCGGATCGAACGTCTTCACGACTTTGTCATGATCGCTGACGGTCGCGTTGAGTGTGTAGTTTTTCCCCTCGGCAAGATTTCTGACGGCCACGTCCAGTCCGATTTCTCCCTTTCGAACGGAGGTATTGACCTTGATGTCGTCGAGGCGTGCGCCGACGGGCGTGCTTGCAAGAAATACGTCACCCAGCAGTCCGCGGTATGGACCGTGTCCCTGATGACGCTTGACAGCATCCTGCGACAGGTAGCCGTCGAGATCATTGCGCTGGGCATAGCCGTCCACTTTGTCGACCAGCGGCTTGGCGATCACCAGCAGCGAGAGCATCTGCTCCTTTTCGGGCTGGCATGCCGAGGTAATGTCCACTTCGCCGGACGGGAAGACCATCTCTCCCACGGGTTTGCCGTCGACATAGACGGCAGCGTAGGAGTAGAGGTATTGGGTTGACAGGACGATGCGCCTTCCTTTCCAGCTTTCGGGGATACTGAACTGGCGCTGATGCCAGGCGACATCGATGGTTTTCAGATCCAGGTCCTGCCAACTCGGGTGTCGATAGACCACCAGCGACTCGGTCCGCATCCACAAGGAGGTTCGGAATTGAGGCCAGGGACCGGGGACTTTCAGGTAACCCCAGTTGTCTGCCGGGACGGTTTCAGGCTTTTTCTTCATGTCCGTGACGGGCTGCCAGCGCCACAGGCCGTTGATGCAGATTTTTTCTCGGCTTGGTGTGGTTTCTCGATAGGCCTTGTCGAGGCCCCAAACCACCTTAACACCCTCGGGCAATTGGACTTCCGGGTCCACAGGCGCTGGTGTTGTCTCAGTGGCCAAGACAAGCATGCAAAGCAAAGCAACACACACCCCCTGCGACAAGACTCTCATCATATTTCTCCCTCAGTCATTGGTTTAAAACAGAGCCCTCGACAGGATGCGTCAGGATACAGCACCATGCAACGCCTAGGTCACCCAGCAACTCTTTGTAGCCGAAATCACGTCGTCTGTCAACCAGTCGCCCCTCTTCATGACCCGGGAGGCCCAGGATATCTCCCGTGCGACCCGTAACCTGTGGGCTTTGGGCGAGACAAGGCGGTAAAAGACTGTGATAGAGAGCGGGGCATTTCTTTGCCGAAGTAACGCGAGAAACGTGGCAGCAGACAGTCACAGGGATTCGCAGCGTGCACGACGCGCCGTGGGCCCTCAGCGGTTGAGGTGCACGACCCGGGCCACGGGGAAGCCGTTGAACTGGGTGGCCGAGGCGATCGAGTAGGCCCCGATGTTTTCGCTGTAGACCCTGTCCCCGATGGCAAGGTCCGGCAGGTTTTCGGCCTGGCTGATGATGTCCAGGGCGTCACAGGTCGGTCCAAAGACGGTGCAGATCTCAGTCGGTCCCTTGCGGAAGGCCTTCACGGAGTATTGGCAGTGGTCGAAGAGGATGCCGTTGAAGGTGCCATAAATGCCGTCGTTAAGGTAGTAGCAGGTCCTGCCGTCACGCCGGGCCTTGCCGATGACCTCGGCGACAAGCGTGGCGGCCGTCGCCACCAGGAAGCGTCCCGGTTCGGCGAGGATTTCGATCTCCGGGGGAAACAGGCGGTCGAGCTCGGAGGTGATGACGCGAGCCAGTTCTCGGAACGGACGCACCTCGTGATCGTACCGTGCGGGGAACCCCCCACCGATGTCGATGAGCTTAATCTCGTAGCCGCGCGAGCGGGCCTCATCCAGGACCGCCGCCGCGATGGCCAGGGCCTGGACGTAGTTGTCGAAATTGGTGCATTGGCTTCCGACATGGAAGCAGAGTCCCTCGACAACGAGCCCGGCGTCGTGCGCCGCGGCGATGAGGTCCACCGCCTCGCCCGGGGCGGCGCCGAATTTGCTCGATAACTCGACCATCGAACCGGTGTTGGGCACACGGATCCGCAAGGCCAATCCGGCGTGCGGCGCATGCTGCCGAACCTTCTCGACCTCCGCGAAGTTGTCGTAGGTCACCAGGGGCTTGTACCGGTCAAGTTCCTGCAGGGTGGCCCTGTCCTTGATGGGGTTGGCGTAGATGATCTTGTCCCAGATGTAGTCCTGACGCTTTCGGGGGGACAGTCGGCAGATGTGGGCATGGACCAGTTGAAACTCGGCGACGGAAGCCACGTCGAAACTGCCCCCCAGACGGTAGAACGTTCGGACGATCTGGGGGTCGGGATTGGCTTTGACGGCGTAATAGGCCTGGACGCGGGGCAGGTGCCGCTTGAACTCGCGGTAGTTACGCCGCAGCACGTCGTGATCGATCACGAAAAGCGGTGTCCCGTGCGTCCGAGCCAGTTTCTGAAGCGTCGAAACTTTCGGCATGCTCTCTGTTCCTTCCAACTGCGGGATCATGGCCGCGCAAGGGCAGCCATGATCCCACTATGCCGCTGTTTGCTGAATCACCCTCTACAGGTTCTTGTTGTGCTTCCAGTACTCCTCGGTCTCCAGCTTCATCAGGGCGGGAAGCCTGTCGTACAGGCGCTTCAGTTTCCGTGGCTTGTGCTTCGCCAGGGCATAATGCGCGAGCATGGGCAGGGCGACCGTCGAGTCGAGGTAGCAGACGACCGCATCGGGGAGCTGGTTCGGGTCCACCTTGCCCCAACTGACGGCTTCGTGCGGTGTGGCCCCGGAGAGTCCGCCGGTGTCGGGACGGGCGTCGGTGAACTGGATGAAGTAGTCGTGTCCTGCCTCCTTGATGCGGAGCACCTCCTGGATTTGCGGCTCGGTCTGGAGCGTAAAGTTCTTGGGTGATCCGCCGCCCACGAGGAGGACGCCGGTCTGCTCACCACGACGCTTCGCCCCGAGGACGATGGCCGTCGTCTCGTTCACGTCGCGCGAGGGATTGACACGAAGTTTCGAGCCTCGAAGTTCCAGGCCAGCGATGTTCATGCCGATGGTCGAGTCGCCCGGCGACGGACAGAAGCACGGCACCCCCGCACGGTACGCCGCGGCAAGGACCGAGGCGTCCTTCAAGCCGGCCTGTCGCTCGAACTCGGCGCAATACTTGCCCAGCAGGTAGTGCAGCTCGACCGTACCCATCTCCTTCTGAAACTCCGGCTGAAGCAGAATCTGCCGCAGCACGTGGTCGGTGGCCATCAACACGTCGTTATAGTCCAGGAGGATGTCGTAGATGCGGACCACGCCGCACTTGCGCAGCTCCGGGTCTTTGACGAACGGAGTTCCGCGAAAGAGTGGGAGGTTCATCGCGTGGTGCATGTCGTGGTAGAGGTTCGCCCCGGTCGCCACGATCCAGTCGACAAACCCGGCCTTGATGAGCGGGACGACTGCTGCGGAGCCAAGGCCCGCAGGCGTCAGTGCTCCGGCCAGACTCATGGCCACCGTCGTACGCCCGCCGAGCATCTTCTCGGTAAACAAACGGCAGGCCTCCTGGAGACGTCCCGCGTTGTAGGCCAGGAACGTCCGCTCGACGAGTTCCACGAGCGGCTCCTTTCCCGTGATGGGGTTGGGCAGAATTCTCTGTCCGCTCAGGAAACGTCCCTTGCCCTTGGAGAATTTGTGGGGGTA
Source organism: uncultured Planctomycetota bacterium (assembly GCA_964629945.1). GTDB lineage: Bacteria > Planctomycetota > DG-23 > DATKVD01 > CAZVTD01 > CAZVTD01. The sequence goes on from CAZVTD010000001.1 coordinate 29,994, forward strand.
CTTGCTCACGAACTTCTTCGGCAACTGGACCTTGCCCATCGCTTCGCCTTTCTATTCATTAGAATGCAAGTGAAGATCTTGGCTGTCAGCTTCGCCGCCTGAGGACCGAGGGCGTTTTTACCATGGACCGTCGACGGCCTGCCCGTAAGTCCGTGGCATGATACAAGATGAGCCCCGACTCAGCAATAGGCAATTTCACCCAAGGACATGTTATGCTCAAGACCTGCCGCCCAGGCCCAGATTGTCCCAGTCGCCGAACCAGTAACAGGTCGGATGTCGTTGGCTGGCAGCGTAATAGGCCTGTGATGCAACCTGGGGTGACAGAAAACACGCAAGGAGCGCGATGATGGCTCATCGTCGTGTGCTGCAAGTCACGTATTGGCGGATATGCCTTGCCGCTTTCAGCCGACACCTTATGATGGGCAAACGCCCGTGCCAGCAAGGACCGCCCCACCTCTACGATAGGCAAGGGGTGTTCCCGAAATAGGAGGCGATTTGGCACGGGATTTGCTGTATAATTCTGCGGGTGCTGCACGGTGACGATGCAGGAGCAACCAATGAAAAGTGCGTTTCGGCTATATCGACTGCCGATTATCGTGGCCCTCCTGATGATCGCGGGGCTGACTTTCTGGGCGGTGCAGGCGTATCGTGATATTCTCGCCCGAGAGAAGGAAATGCAAAGACAGTTCACAATGGGAGCCGCCGAATCCATCACCGGGACGCTTCAGGCCTTGGAACGCGACGGGAATCTGGATGTCGAACAGGCGCAGCAGGTGCTTGAGAGCATCGTCCGACAGAGGCCCCTGCGCTTCATCGTTCTGGAACAAGCAGGAAGACGGCTCATCGAGGTCGGAGACGTGCCGAAGAACCTGGTCACCGAAAGCGCGGCCGGCGAGATGGATCTTGAAGGCGCGTTTGTGTATTGGTCCGAGCTGCATGGACAAAACGAGGGCCGAACCCTGATTCTCGGCTCGGAATTCTCGCGGAATCGGGGCAGAATCCCCCCGCCGTTGAGGAGTGTGCTCGTCACCGTGTCCGTGGCGTTCCTCTTTGTCGCGGCCAGTCTGGTGGCCTGGATGATGGGCATCCGAAGTCACCTGCTGGCCGAGCAGCTCATCAACGAGCGTGCACGTCGAGCCCACCTCGAAGAATTGGGGCTTACTGCTGCGGGTCTGGCACATGAGACCAAAAATCCTCTGGGAATCATCTCGGGGATCACCGAGCGCGTCCTGGCCGATCAGCGCACCCCCGAGGAGAGCCGCGCCATGCTTGAGCATGTCCTGGACGAGGTGGACAAGGCAACGGCGCGACTCGGAGACTTCATCGCCTTTGCCCGACCTAACAAGGCCAGAATCAAATCCGTGGACGCTAGGACGGTGTTTCCCAAGGTGGAGGCGGTCCTGCGTCCCGATTTCGACGAAGCCGGAGTGGCCCTGGAGGTGGATTGTCCCACCCTATCGATTCACGCCGACCGGGAGATGCTGGAGCAGATCCTGGTGAATCTGCTCTTGAACAGTCTGCACGCCTCTTCGGCAGGCGGTCGAGTGACGGTTCACCTGCAACGACATGGTTCCGCCGCCGTGCTGAAGGTGGAGGACCACGGAGAAGGCATCCCGGAGAACCTGCTGCCGAACATTTTCAAGCCGTATGTCGTTGGCAATCCCAGTGGACACGGCCTGGGGCTGGCCATCGTCAAGCGCTTCGTCGAAGAACACGGATGGAACATACAGGTCGTCTCGCGGATTGGCGAGGGGACCGCGGTGACGATCTCGGGGATTGAGGTCTCGGGCTCCCAGGAGGACCTGCAATGAGCCGATTCATCCTGGTTGTTGACGACGAGATTCGTTATCGGGAGCTGTATACGCAAACGCTGGCTTCTGCGGGTTTTGAGGTGCTCTCAGCCGCTTCCGCCGAGGAAGCCCTGACCATCATTGAAGGCAGCAAGGTGGAACTGGTGGTCAGTGACGTCCGTATGCCCGGTGCAGACGGGATCACATTGCTGCGCATGACCCGGGACAGACACCCGGATTTGCCGTTCGTCCTGGTGACGGCATATGCCGACGTTCGAGACGCCGTCGGAGCGCTCAAGCTGGGAGCAGTCGACTACCTCGCCAAGCCGGTTGATCTGGACGAGCTTCTCGCCACGGTTCGGGACGCCCTTGGCGTCCGGGCCGAAACACCTGGGTTCAGCGTTCCGGTGGAGGCGATAAAAGGCATCGTGGCGGAGAGTCCGGAGATGCGCGTCGTTTTCCGGGACGCCTATCGTGTGGCCAAGAGCGACGCCAACGTTCTTCTGATGGGAGAAAGCGGAACGGGGAAAGACGTCGTGGCGCTTTTCATTCACCGGAACAGTCCTCGTCAGAACAAGCCGATGGTCACGGTGAACTGTGCGGCGGTTCCGGGGACACTGCTGGCCAGCGAGTTGTTCGGACACGAGCGGGGTGCTTTCACGGGTGCCGTGGAAAAACGACAGGGAAAATTCCGTGAGGCCGATGGGGGCACCCTGTTTCTGGACGAGATTGGCGACATGTCGCTTGAACTGCAAGCCGCGCTTTTACGTGCCATAGAGACCGGCCGGATCAGTCCGGTGGGAAGTGACAAGGAGGTCGAGGTGGACTATCGGCTCCTTGCGGCCACCAACAGGAACCTGCTTGAGGATGTCGCCGCCAAGCGTTTTCGTCAGGATCTGTACTACCGACTGAATGTCATCGCCATCGAGATTCCCCCTCTTCGCGAACGGACGGAGGACATTCTGCCGCTGGCACGTCAACTGCTTTCCGGAGGTGACGCGCAAGGGAAGCGACTTTCGCGGGCCGCGGCCCGGGCGTTGACCGCTTACCCCTGGCCGGGCAATGTGCGCGAGCTGTCCAACGCCATGGAACACGCCCGCCTCCTCTGCCAGACCGACGTGGTGCTTCCGGAACATCTTCCCCCCGCGATCCGCGCCGCGATCGCCGCCGCCACGGTCGAAGCCGGGAAGGCGGCTCCGTTTGCGTGCGTGGAACCCGGCACACTCGAGGAGAGTGAAGTGCTGACCATCCGTCGTGCCCTGGAGCAGACAGGGGGCAATCGAACCCGCGCCGCCGAGATCCTGGGCATCACCCGACGCGGGCTCATCTACAAACTGAAGCGGCTTGGAATCGACTGACGCTCCACAATTCTGCCCTCCGAACGCAGCGCCGTGGTCCTACTCCATTCTGCTGTTTCCATGCACATCTTGTCACTCAATCCCGGCATTCCTTTCACGTGAAACAATTTCACGGTCGTCCTCCAGCCGTGAAAGCTTTGCACACTCCTGGCGGGCACAGGTTGCGTGCCGGTCGGCCAAAAAGCAAATTATTATCCCTGGAGCTTCGTCTCCGGATTTCCACCCCGTTTGGCATGCGTTTTGCTGTAATGCTCTGGTGCATAAGGCAAATCGAGGCGTGCCGGACAACAGGACCCGGCACGCGTCTGAACATCGTGCGGAGGTGAATGATGAAGCGATGGATCGGCAGAATCGCAACAGTACTGCTGCTTCTGGCACTCGCAGGCGTCGCCCTCAGCCGGTACTCCCGGTCGAGCAACGGGCAGGTCTCGGCCTTCCAGACCGTCCAGGTGACGCGCGGCGGGCTCCTGGTTTCGATTGACGCCACGGGGACGTTGGAGCCGGAAGAAGTGGTGGACATCGGAGCACAGGTCGGCGGCCGAATCATCTCTCTTGGTCAGGACGCGTCCGGCAAGGTTGTGGACTATGGATCAAACGTGGAGGAGAACGCGGTCCTGGCAACCATTGACGACACCCTTTACCAGGCCGACGTGTCCGAAGCCCAGTCGAAGGTGAAGTCGGCCAAGGCGAGCGTGCAGCGGACGGAGGCGGACGTGAAGCAATTGCAGGCGAAGTTGCTGCAGGCCGAGCGGGATTGGGCTCGCGCACAGAAGCTCGGACCTTCCGAAGCCCTGGCTCAGGCCACCTACGATTCGTACGAGTCTGCTTATGAAACAGCCAAGGCCAACGTGGACGTCGGGAAGGCTGCGGTAGTGGAATCGGAAGCCAGTCTGGCCCAGGCGGAAAGCAACCTGTGGCGAGCCCAGCGGAATCTGGGCTACTGCACAATCCTCTCGCCCGTCAAGGGCGTGATCATCGACCGTCGCGTGAACATCGGCCAGACCGTGAACGCCAGCATGAGCGCACCGAGCCTGTTCCTTATCGCCAAGGACCTGAAGCGAATGAAGGTGTGGGTCGCCGTGAATGAGGCCGACATCGCCAAGGTTCATTCCGGACAACCGGTAACGTTCACGGTGGACGCGCTTCCCGACGAAATCTTCGAGGGCGTGGTCGATAAAATCCGACCGAACGCCTCGATGACGCAAAACGTGGTCACCTACACCGTCGAGATCAGCACCGACAACACCGGCGGTCGACTGTTGCCCTACCTGTCCGCCAACGTAAAGTTCGAGGTCAGTCGGCGTGAGAACGTCCTTCTTGTGCCGAACGCGGCACTGCGCTGGACCCCATCGGTCGAGCAGGTTGCCCCCGAGTTCCGGAACGAGTCGTCACAGGCCCAGGGTACACCGGACTCGACACCGGCGGACCTGCCGGACGAAACCGCGCCGACGACAGATCACGGGCCAGCACAAAAAGGAATTCTATATGTCGTTCAGGGACAGTACGTGCGCCCCCTGCCCGTTCGGATCGGCATCAGCAATGGCGTATACACCGAAGTGGAAGGTCAAGGGCTCACCGAGGGCATTGAACTTGTAACGGGGATGCAGACAGCAGCCGCGGCGGCCGCGGCTTCAGCCGAGACCAGCAATCCCTTCACCCCGAAAATGCCCAAGCCCCCGAAAGGCGCCGGTCCGCCCCCGCGGTAATCCGGTCACATAAGGACGTCTCAACGGAGGACGATGTGGTTATGGAATTCATCGAGCTGCATGACATCCGCAAGACCTATCACATGGGAAACATCGAGGTCCCGGCACTCCAGGGGGTCTCGGTGAAGGTGGCCCGGGGTGACTTCGTCGCCCTGATGGGTGCGTCGGGATCGGGAAAGAGCACACTGATGCACATCATGGGCTGTCTGGATCACGCCAGCTCCGGTCAGTACTGGCTGGACGGTGAGGAGATTTCATGTCTGTCGGCTGACCGAAGGGCATTGGTGCGGAACCACAAGATCGGCTTCGTCTTCCAGAGCTTCAACCTTCTGCCTCGGACCAGCGCGCTCGACAATGTAGCCATGCCCCTGACCTACACGGCTGAGAACCTATCCGATCGGCAGGCCCGACAACGTGCCCGGGAGATGCTGGTCCGCGTGGGACTGGCCGAGCGACTGCATCACGAGCCTTCACAGTTATCGGGCGGACAGCAGCAGCGTGTTGCCATCGCACGGGCTCTGGTCAACTGTCCACCGCTGCTTCTGGCCGACGAACCGACGGGGAATCTCGACTCACGAACCAGCGACGAAATCCTGAACATGGTCCGTCAACTCAACGAAGAGGACGGCATCACCATTATCCTGGTGACGCACGAACTGGACGTCGCCGAGAGAGCACGACGGACTATCCACATCCGCGACGGTGTGATCGTCAATGGCGAGCCAGGCACGACTGACATTCCTGCCGGTCTGGCTGTCGCGGGAGAAACGTCATGAAGATCTACCGAACCCTGAAAACCGCTCTGAAGGCATTGCGACGCAATCCGATGCGGGCGGCGTTGACCACGTTGGGCATCGTCATCGGAATCGGCGCCGTTATCGCCATGATGGAGATCGGGGAAGGATCATCCTCCCAGTTGCGCAAAACGATCGCCAGCATGGGGGCGAACGTGTTGCTGGTGATGCCGGGCTCCACGACCAGCAGCGGCGTCAGTCAGGGAAGCGGGAGCACAATCACGTTGACCCCGCGGGATTGCGAGGCGCTTGTCACGGAGTGTCCCTCGCTGCGCGCGGTGGCCCCGATGGTCCGTGCACGAACGCAGATCGTCTACGGGAACCGTAACTGGGTGCCCAACCAGATGTACGGAACCGGACCGGCCTTTCTGGATATCCGTGACTGGACCAACATGTCCGAGGGAGAGGCTTTTTCCGAAAAGGACGTTCTCAATGCGAACCGCGTCTGCCTGCTGGGGCAGACGATTGCCAGCGAATTGTTCCAGGGCGAGTCGGCGATCGGAAAGGAAATCCGTGTCAACAACGTTCCCTTGCGGGTTGTGGGCGTCCTCGGGCGCAAGGGAGCCAACATGATGGGCATGGATCAGGACGACGTTCTGATCGCCCCCTGGACCGTCGTCAAATACCGTATCGCCGGCTCGACCCTGTCCTCCTCCAATCAGAGCGCCAGCAGCGGCTCCAGCAGTTCGTCGAACACGCTGAGCAGTCTGTACCCCAGCGATCCTCCCGACCTCTACCCCGAACAATCCGAGCAGCAGGCTCAGAACAACCCCATGCTGGTTCGTTTCACGAGCATCGACTCCATCATGGCGGCGGCACGCAGTGCCGAGCAGATTTCCTCCGCCATGAAGGAGATGACGGAAGCGCTTCGCCGACGGCATAATCTCCGCACGGGCCAGGAAGACGACTTCGAGGTGCGCGACATGACCGAAATGACCGACGCCCTCTCCTCCACCACGACACTGATGACCAACCTGCTCTTGAGCGTGGCACTGATTTCCCTCGTGGTCGGGGGCGTGGGGATCATGAACATCATGCTGGTGTCCGTGACGGAGCGGACTCGTGAGATCGGTCTGCGCATGGCCGTCGGAGCAAGAGGCCGGGACATCCTGCGTCAGTTCCTCATCGAGGCGGTTCTCCTGTGTCTGGTGGGTGGGATCATGGGCATCCTGCTGGGTCATGGCGGGTCATTGATGGTGCAGGCTTTTCTGCATTGGCCGGTGGCCACGTCACCGATGGCCATCATCGCGGCGGTGGTGGTCTCGGCCTCTGTCGGAATCATCTTCGGTTTCTACCCGGCGTGGAAGGCTTCGCGCCTGGATCCCATTGTCGCTTTGCGTTACGAGTGATGTCTTCCGGGGATGAAAGGAAGTGCAACATGCGTGGTGCGCATTCACCCGTTCTCAGTGCTCGATTCGCCCTGGTCATCCTGTTCCTGGTTGTCGTCGGTGGCTGCACGGTCGGACCCGACTTCAAAAACCCGGCAATGGAGGTGCCCGCCGGGTGGTCCAGTCCAACAGCCTTGTCCGGAGACGCTTCCGAGCAGAGCCTGGCTCAATGGTGGACCGTGTTTCAGGACCCCGTGTTGACGTCGCTCGTGGAGGAGGCCATCCGGGAAAACCTGGACCTGAAGATTGCCGAATCCCGCATACGCCAGGCCCGTGCCAGTCGTGCCGTTACGGCGTCTGCACTCGGACCGACCGCCGGTGGATCGGCTTCGCTTCAACACAGTGATTCCGGAGACAGTCAGTACCAGCTTGGCTTTGACGCGAACTGGGAGATGGATATCTTCGGTGGCGTAAAACGTGAGGTCGAAGCAGCCGATGCCGAACTGCTGGCGACCGTGGAGGATCGACACGACGTTCTGGTGACCTTGACTGCTGAGGTGGCCAGGACCTACATCGAACTGCGAACGCACCAGCAAAGAATCGACATCACCCGGAAGAACCTGGAACTGCAGAAGCACAACGCTGAGCTGATACGGAAGAAGTTCGAGGGGGGCTTTGTCAGCGGATTGGACGTGGCCAGTGCAGACGCCCAGGTGGCCAACACGACGGCACAGATTCCTCTGCTCGCCAGACCATCTACGCTCTGAGCGTCTTGCTCGGTCGCAACCCCGGTGCCTTGACCGAAAGGCTCTCAGAAACCGCGGCCATTCCTGCTTCTCCCCCCGCCGTGCCGATGGGCTTGCCCTCGGATCTCCTGCGCCGGCGTCCGGACATCCGTCGTGCCGAAGCCGACATTCACGCCGCCACCGCGCGGATCGGTGTGGCCGCCGCGGATCTGTTCCCTAAGTTCAGTTTGGGCGCCTCGCTGGGCTGGAAGTCGGACGAACCCGGCACGCTCCTCAATTCGGCCAGCCGCTTCTGGTCGTTGGGACCTTCCGTCTCCTGGACCCTGTTTGACGGCGGTCGCTCGCTGTCCCAGGTCGAGGTTCAGAAGGCCCTTGAAGAGCAGTCCGTCCTGACCTACCGCAAGACCGTTCTGGCAGCCTTGCAGGAGACGGAAGATGCCCTGATCGCATCGAGTAAGGAAGCCGAACATCGCAAGGCCCTGGAGGAAGCCCTTGCAGCCAATCGCAAAGCGGCCGAGCTGGCGACGAAGCTCTATTCCGAAGGTCAGACCGACTACCTGAACGTTTTGAGCGCTCAGCAGTCTCTCTATTCCTCCGAGGATGCTCTGGTGCAGAGCACCGCCACCCAGGCTACAGAATTGATTGCCCTGTACAAGGCCCTTGGCGGAGGTTGGCAGGAGCCTTCACGCTCTGCTGCTAAGGACGAGTGACGCCCAAAAAAGCAGTTCCCCATGCACGTGGTGACCGCCTGGCTGGGCAACAGCCCCGACATCGCCAAGAAGCACTACCTGCAGTTGACCGGAGAACACTTCCAGAGGGCGGGCAGTGGAAGCCAACGAGAAGACCACGACACACGCCACGTTCGTTCCAATCGACCTGGTGAACACCGGGGACAAACTCCCGGCACCACTCCAACGCCTCATTCAGAAAGTTGCCGGCGGCAAATCAGTCCTGGCAAAATGATTCTGACAGCAGCCTACCGTGCCGCATGAGGTAGTCCTTCGCCAACACAAACCTTGCGCAGATCAGCTTCACGTGTCATGTCCCTTCGCAGCCGGACCGGCGTCAGGCATAGTCGGCCGGACGGCTGTTGGTCGCTTGGCCCGATATCTCTCGGCCAACAGTCCGTGAAGGTGCTCCTTCTTCTCCCCAGGAAGAAAGGCTGCATCAATGCCATTCCTGGCAAGCTGGAGCATCTCGTCGGCCGTGAAGGCAAAGACTTCCTGGAGCATCACCAGTTCCTCCGTGAGGTTGCTATTGAAGAACAGCGGATCGTCCGATGAGACCGTGACCTTGACGCCCGCATCGAAGAGACGGCGGACCGGGTGAGCCTGGATCGAGTCAACCACCCTCAGGCGATAGTTGCTCGTCGGACACATGTCGAGGGTGATGACGTGCTCGGCGAGGTAGCGCACCAGCTCCAAATCCTCTGCGGCCCTGGTGCCATGGGCAACCCGCGAGACGCCCAGGCAGCGAATGGCTTCCCAAACGCTCTCAGGGCCGGCGCCCTCGCCGGCATGGGCCCTCAAGCCAAGGCCAGCCTCGCGTGCCGTTTCAAATGCCCCTGTAAATGCCGAGGCGGCACTGGCGGTCTCGTGCTCCAACAGATCCACACCGACCACGCCGTACCCCTTGGCGTCTATGGCCTGCCTGACGAAGCCCTGGACGGTATCGGCCAAATCGCTACGGAACAGCCCGACGAGGATGCCGAACTCAAGGGCGCCGTCGGGGACGGCCTCGCGCCAGGCCTCGCTTATCGCGTGAGCGATCTCGCCGATCGGGACGCGGTGCGAGGCGACAGTCACCTCCACATAGATCACATTCTGGGCCCGAAGATCCTCGAATAGCTCACGAGCGATTCGCCTGTAGGTTTCGGCTGATTTCATGACGCATGGCGACGCGGTATCGAGGAAATGGCTCAGGTCCTGGAATCGGTAGCGTTTGTCGTGCCAAAGGCTCTGGTCAAGGCGATACGAAGGCTCATCATTTCGCCGCAGCTCCACGTACGTGTCCGGGCGTATCGCCCCTTCCAGATGAAGGTGCATCTCGACCTTCGGGATTGTCAACCCATTGATGCTCACGTGCTCGTCTCCAGCCGACGCCTCTTGCAGGCCCATATCCACCCCCGCTGTGTCACACGTCCCCGCTCCCTCTATAAACTCCCGGTGATGTTCGCGCGTATCCCCGCCCAGCCCAAGCCACCCCTTGCCGGGCAGGCGATTACTTCTGCCCGTCTGTTATGTGGCAAGATAAGACTATCTTGAATCCCCGTCAAGGCCAACGTCGCTCGAGTAGACAATCGAAAGCGAGTGAGCAGACCCCAGGGAATCCGGGTGCACCGCAGGCGGGCACAAACAGTGCCCACCACTCGTGCCACCGTGACCGCCTGTGTTGACCCGTGTCGCGAGATGTTCGCCCAATGGATCAACCGGGCGTAAAGGTTGAGCCGCGGGTTACAGAGCGACTGCTTCTGGGTGGGGTTTGGGCAAGGAGGCCACGAAGAAGTGTAGCAGAAAGCGCAGCACTTTTTCGCCGAAGTGGTACAAAAAGCGTAACAGCAGGCGACCGCACCGAGCGTTGGCAATTAGCAACCGCTCTCACCGACTCTACCTTGGCTGCGGTGATGAACGCTTGGGACAAGCTGCCAGCATCACTTCAACACCTCATTCAGGAAGTCGCCAACAGCAGCCCTTCATAGCCAGCCACGCCAATGCTCGTCACTCAGGGGCGGATCAAGGACTCTTGACTAGCGTCCCAACATAGACAAGGTCTCCTACCGGTGTCCGCGTTGAGGAAAGCTGGCCTCTTCCCGTCTATCTACCGAGGATGTTTTCGACCTCGGCAGCATCGACGTCCATCATGTAGGTGATGCCGCTGATCTCGGCGGCTTCACGTGTGAGGGCCGCCAGGTCGTCACGCGACAGGAGGTCGAGAGAGAACTTCCGGTTGCCGGCCATGAGCTGCTTGAGTCCGTGTGACAACCGCTTGTAGTAGGTGTAAAGACCGAGTGCCCCCGTCGGGATCTTCTCGAAGACGGAATCGCCCAGCTCTTTGCGCAGTCCGCTTGCCGTGATGAAGACGTCGTCGACCGAATCCCCGAAGCGCTCGATATAGACGGGAAGCTGTCGCTGCTCGATGGCCTGTCCGATTGTTTTGCCCACCATGGCTGCCGCGATGGGTGACCTGGCCATGGCGATCAGTTTCACATAAGGGGACCCCATCGCGAGCCCCTTGTAGATCTGGTCCTCCAGAATGAAGCCTCCGGCCACCGCCAGCGCGGGCAGTTTCTCGCCTTTTGCCGCCAGCCGCTCAGCATACCGGTGCAGCAGCGAATGGATCTCCACCGGAGGCATGCCCCATTCGTTCATCATGCGCCAGGGACTCATCCCCGTGCCACCACCGGCAGCGTCCACGGTCAGCAGGTCCAGCTTGTAACGGGTTGCGAAAACAAGGGCACGCGCCAGGTCGGCAGGACGATAAGCCCCCGTCTTGAGAAAGATGTACTTCGCCCCCGCCTTGCGCAGTTCATCCACCCGCTGCGCGAACGATTCCTCCGTAATCATCCCGACACGCGAATGCCGCTCGAACTCCTTGAACGCCCCGCGCTCAAACGCCTGAATCACGGTCTCATCCGTGGGATCGGGCAGCACAATGTAACCCCGCTTGTGCAGCATCTGGGCCTTCTTGAGGTCGCGGATCTTGACCTCACCCCCGATGTTCTTGGCGCCCTGCCCCCATTTCATCTCCACGCACTCAACGCCGAGTTCCTGGATGGCGTACTCGTGCACCTTCAGACGCGTGTCTTCCACGTTGGCCTGAACCACAATCGCCCCCCAGCCGTCACGCTGGTGGTCCTGGTACAGCTTGACACGATGCTTGAGGTCCACGGTGTCCACCACGCGCCCATCCTTGATGACCGACTGCGGGTCCATGCCGACCACGTTCTCGCCGATGGTGAGTCCGGTGCCCGAGAGCGCGGAGCCGATTGCCAGGCCCTCCCAGTTGATCTTGGCGATGTTGGTCGAGCCGATGCCCGCGATGGTCCAGGGATATCTGAACTTGATGCCCTTGTCGTGCCCGAAACGGACCTCGAGACTGGCCGCCGGAAAGATGGCCTTGTCACTGTCCGCCTCGATGCCGTGCGCCCCCACCGCGGTTCCCATGATGTTGAAGTGGGAGTAGTCCACGGGATAGCGCTTGTCGGCAGCGGTCGTGATGACCCCGAACGGCTGGGGATAGATCACCTCGTGGCCCCGATAGGCCGACTTGCCGATTTCGCACATGCCGATGCAGCCGTCCACACAGGTCACACACATCCCGGAAGCGGGTACAACCGAGCCCTCGGTGCGATTCTTGGTCAGCGTGGCGGCTGAGGCGTTGACGGTCGAGAATGACATTGTGCTCTCCTATTCTGCTTTGGTAGATCCGGTCGCCCGGTCAGACGGCGGTTCCCCCGTCTTTGAGCGGGATATCTCGGGCCACTCCGTTTCGGGACTCAACCGACACGCGTCGGCACAGCCTCCGCAGATGGCCTTTTCGGGTTCGTTATAAGTACAGCGAAGCTGACAAGCTGGACAGATATACATGCAGGCCCCACAGAATCGGCACACGTCGGAGCGAACGTCGAACGGGGTCCCGATACTTCTGGTTTCACCACGGCCTCGGAAACCGATAGCCTTCGCCGTCATCTGCTCCTCGCACATGCGCACACACAGGCCGCACAGGATGCAGTCCTCGTGCTCCTGTCGGAATCGCTGCTGGTTCACCCCATGCGCCGAGGCGAGGTCCTGAATGGTTTTGGACTGCGGACAGGAAGCCAACAGCAGTTCCAGCACCATCTTGCGGGCACGCAGAACGCGGGGCGACGTCGTCCTCACCTTCAGCCCCTTTTGGACCGGATAGGTGCAGGAAGAAACCAGCTTCGCCCCCGCTCCTTCGCCGATCTCCATTACACAAAGACGACAGGCGCCATACGGCCTCAAGCCGTCATCGTGACAAAGAGTGGGCACGCTGTAGCCGTAGAATCTTGCCGCCTCCAGCAGCGTCGTCCCTTCTTCTACGCTTACTTTCACCCCGTTCAACGTGAACTCGATCATTGCCGTCCTTCCCCGGCCAATTCAGTGCTCATCTCACCTCCACGGCGTCGAACTTGCAGACCGTCTTACAGGCCCCGCACTTGGTGCATCGAGCGGAATCGATCCCGTGCTGTTTCTTCTTCTCTCCACGGATGGCATCAACGGGGCAGACTTTGACACAGCGACGACAGCCCGTGCAATTCTCATTGATGGAATAGGTGATCAGTTCCTTGCAAACTCCGGCCGAACAGTGTTTCCTCTCGATGTGCTGGAGATATTCGTTTCGGAAATATCGCAGCGTGGAAAGCACCGGGTTTGGGGAGGTCTGACCCAGGCCGCACATGGCCGTGTCCTTGACCACCGGAGCCAACTCCTCCAGGAGACCCAGGTGCTCGACGGTTCCCTTGCCGCTCGAAATATCATCAAGGATTTCAAACATGCGCTGCGTGCCCTTTCGGCAGGTGAAGCATTTGCCGCAGGACTCATCCTTGAGGAAATGGGTGAAGTACTTGGCAATGTCGACCATGCACGTCCGCTCGTCCATGACGATCATGCCGCCCGAGCCCATGATGCTGCCGGCTTTCGACAGGCTCTCGTAGTCAATCGTCATGTCAAAACGGTCCGCGGGAATGCGGCCCCCTGAAGGTCCTCCCGTCTGAACCGCCTTGATGGGCACCCCGTCGGACGGACCACCTCCGATGTCATGGACGATCTTGTCGATGGTGATCCCCATGGGGACTTCCACCAGCCCGGTGTATTTGATCTTCCCGACCAGGCTGAAGATCTTCGTCCCGGGGCTGTCCTTGGTCCCAACCCGTCTGAACTCCTGAGCGCCGCGAGTGATGATGACGGGGATGTAGGCCCAGGTCTCGCGGTTATTGATGAGCGTGGGCTTGCCCTGAATGCCTTTCTCCACCGGGAAAGGCGGCCGCTGACGCGGCTCCCCGCTCCTCCCCTCCACCGAATGGATAAGAGCGGTCTCTTCCCCGCAGACAAATGCACCGGCGCCCCTCACCAACTGGAGGTCGAAGGAGAATCCCGTTCCCAGAATGTCCGCTCCGAGGAGTCCCAGTTCACGGGCTTGGCGCAGGGCAACGTTCAAATTTCTTACCGCCAGGGGATACTCGTCGCGAACATAGAGGACACCCTCGGCAGCCCCCGTGGCGTAGGCGCCGATGAGCATGCCTTCGATGATGCCGTGCGGATTGCCCTCCAGAAGGCTTCGGTCCATATACGCGCCAGGGTCGCCTTCGTCGCCGTTGCATACCAGGTACTTTGGACCTGATTTCTTCTGCCCGGCCAGCATCTCCCATTTCGTCCCAGTGGGAAAGCCGGCTCCGCCGCGACCGCGCAGACCTGACGCCTTTACCTCTGCCAGCACCTTCTGGGGCTCGTCCTGGTCCAGGACCTTGGCGATTCCCGAATACCCCCCCTGTTCGATGTACGTGTGAATCCGGATGGGATCCACCCTCTCGTTGCAGCTCATCAGCGTGCGCACCTGGTCTCTGAAAAAGGGCAGTTCGGACTGCTTTCTCCCCCTGGACCCCGTCACCGGATCAACGTAAAGCAGGTCCTCAACGACGTCGCCCGCTGCCGCCGCAATGACGATACGCTCCACATCCTTGACGTTGACCTTCGGGTAGAAAATGCCTTCCGGCTCCACCAGGATGGAGGGCTCCATCTGACAGAACCCGTGACACCCGGTCACCCGAAGCGAAACCCGTTTCGTGAGCTTGTGTCGAAGGAGTTCCTTCTTCGCGGCACGGATGAGAGCGTTGGCGCCGCTGGCCTGTCCACACGTGCCGGCTGGAATCACGAGGGTGGATGTCCGTCCGGCATGCCCTTCGACGAGACGCAACCTCAGAGCATCCAGATCCTCAATGCTGGTCAGCCTGCCCATGTGGCAAATCCTGTTCTAAGCCCTGGCGGCTTTCGTCCGTGAAAGCTCTCGGCCGGAAAGCAGGTCCGCGGAGTCCCGACCGATGTCAAGCATATGTCCGTTGCACCCGTAACGAGCGCAGAGACGAAGTGCACAGTCCTCGCCCATCCACAACACGGCCGTGGAAGAACCGCATTCCGGACAGGACCCGTCCCGAAGCACGCTGTGCCGGCAATGCGGACAACTCAGATCCAGAACCGTCCCCTCCGGAACCGTGAGACTCGATTCCCGACGAGGATCCCCATACCGCGCGCAACACCAGAGATCTGCACGACCTCCGTCAAGGGAAGTCTCCAGGTGAATCGAAGGATGCCCGCCGATAGGCCGCTTCGGGTCCATGAGAGATACCCCGCACGAGGGGCACGTCACGTCGACCTCGAAAGTCACCCCGGTCGGGTCCACGTCCGACCTGTCCCGTCCATTGCGGAATTTATCAACAATCTCCGTCACCTTCGCGCCGTCCACCTGGGAGAAGCAGTGCTGGTCCACCATGACGATCGGACCCAGAGCGCACGCTCCCAGACAATTCACCGTCTCCAGTGTGAACTGCCCGTCCGCCGTGGTTTCGCCGGGCTGAATGCCCAGAACGCGTGCGAGCCCGTCCCGGACGCCCCCGGCACCCCGAACGTGACAAGCCGTGCCCAGGCAGACACGCACCAGGTGCTTGCCCCGAGGCTTCAGGCTGAACGCCTTGAAGAATGTCGCCACGGCATAGACGTCCACCAGAGACCGACCGGTTCCTTCGGCAACCTTCTCCAACACCTCACGCGGAAGATATCCGTATGCCGACTGGACTTCCTGAAGAATGCCGATGAGGCCGCCGTGATCGTTCCGGTGCTTGCTCAGTATCTCATCGATCGTTTGCGGAATCATACCCGACTCCAGGCTTCTGACGCTTTCAGACGAGGGCGGACCGCACCACACCGACTACTGGTACTCCTCGCAATGCCACACGCCGCTCTCCGGTTTGAGGAAGGTACAGCTGTCGAAGTTGGTGCAGTTCGCGCACAGACCTTTGATGTTGGACGCAAGACCGGGAACGGGATTCCCCCGAGCCCGGGTCTTGGGACGTGCCTGACGACCTGCTGCAACCGCCGCCATCACACACTCATATTCCTCACACTGAAGGACCGGTTGTTTAGAACCTTTCGGGTACGTGCAGGCGGCAGCGTGCCTGCAGTTCAAACATAGCCCGCGATATCCAGTGCTTTCTTCCACAGGTTCGCCTCCGATAGATCGCAATGCTTCGGTTCTTATGCGGGGCTTGTCGAAGCCCGCCGCTGTCGCACGTACAGTAAGCAAATGGCGTTCCGAAACCCGGATCTCGGTCCTCTGAAAGAGAGAAGTGAACAACCCGGAAGGGAAAAGGATTCCGCAAGGTCATTTCTAACAAGGAGTTACAGCGAGGGTCACGTCTTCAGTCTCTGCAGGGAATCGCCGGACCAAACAGGAAGGACATACAGCCGGACCGGGGAATAACGCCCCGGTGGGGAAATCGACCCCACCGGTGGGCTCATTCCGAAGAGACCTCTTCTCCAAGCCATTTCCGGAGCGTCTTCCGATCGATGCCGAGGATGCGGGCTGCCTGGGTCTTGTTGCCGCCGACGCTGGCCAGCACGTTGCGCACGTGTTCCGTCTGCACCTCGACCAGTGTGCGGTCAAGACCCGTTCGACGCAGTGCCGAGAAGCGCATCAGGGACGGAAGATCGGGAACATCCACGATATCCCCTTCACTCATCAGGACCAGACGATGCATGACGTTCTGCAGTTCCCTGACGTTCCCCGGCCAGGGGTAGCTCCTCAGGACCTGCAGGGCCTTGTCCGAAAACTTTGGCACCGGCCTGCCCAATTCCCGAGCGAACTGCGCCGCGAAGTGACGGGTCAGAAGAAGAATGTCATCACCCCTGTCACGCAGGGCCGGGAGAGTGATTGCAATGACGTTCAACCGGTAGAAGAGATCTTCCCGGAAAAGGTCTTTCTTCACCAGCTCCACCAGATCTCGATTGGTCGCGGCCAGGATTCTGACGTCCACTTTTCTCGCCCGAGTCGTTCCGACCATGCAGACTTCCTTGTCTTCCAGCACCCGCAGTAGTTTGGCCTGCATGGCCGCACTCGTGTCTCCCACCTCGTCGAAAAAGAGCGTCCCTCCGTCTGCCGTCTGAAAGAAGCCGGCTCGGGATTCCGTGGCCCCCGTGAACGCACCTTTCACGTGTCCGAACAGTTCGCTCTCCAGGAGCGACTCCGGAATTCCCGCACAGTTCACCGGAACAAACGGGGCCGAGGCGCGCAAGCTGTTGTAGTGAATGGCGCGTGCGACGACCTCTTTGCCCGTTCCGCTCTCTCCCGACAACAGCACCGTGACATCGGTCTGGGCCGCCTTGGAAATCGCGCGCAGCGTCTCACGCATGATCTTCGATTCGCAGACGAGACCATAGCGGTTCTCCGCGGCCAGGTCCGTGCTCGGACGACCAGCCCGCCTCATGTGCAGCTTCTCCAGTGCTCTTCGTACCCCGGCAAGAAGCTCCTCGTCGGTGAACGGTTTCCGCAGATACTCCTCGGCCCCGGCCTTGACCGCATCCACGGCCCCCTCCACCGTGGCATAGCCGGTGATCATCATGACCTCGGTGTCTCTGCAGTTCTCACGGACGTGCCTGACCAGCTCAAGCCCGCTGACTCTCGGCATCTTCAGGTCCGTGATGACCAGGTCCACCGGCGTCTTCTCCAGGATCCCGATGGCCTCGGCGACGCTGGGAGCAGTGAACACCCGATAGCCCACGGACTCCAAATTCCTTTGCAGCACCTCCACGGTATCCGGGGCATCATCCACCACCAGAACGGATTCTCTGCTTGCCGCAGCGTTCATCTCAGCCCGTCTCCTCTCCGGCTGGCCCGCCGTCCACGGGCAGCCTGATCTCAAACCGCGTGCCTCGTCCAACCTCGCTCTCCACGTGGATCAGCCCGCCGTGCGACGTGACGATGCCGTGCACCACCGGAAGTCCAAGACCGGTCCCCTCGCCGATGTCCTTCGTGGTAAAGAAGGGCACGAAGATCTGTTTCACAGTCTCCGGACTCATCCCGACGCCCGTGTCTTCGATCACGAGGAAAACGTCTTCTCCCGACGTCCGCGTCTCCACCTTCAGCTTGCCACCCTCGGGCATGGCCTGGATGGCGTTGACCACCAGGTTCACCAGCACCTGCGTCAGCAGCGCCGCGTCGCCTACCATGTCAGGCAACCCCGGCAACAAGGAACGCTGGACCTCAATTCCCGCTTTGACACAGCGCGCTTCCAGGAAGTAGAGTCCTTCTTCAATGACCGTGTTCAGGTTGATCGACGTCTTTTTCGATGGCACCTGGCGTGCGAAGACGAGCAGTTTGCTGATGATCTCCCGGGCGTGGACCGCTGCCCGTTCGATTTTGCCGAGGTCATGACCGGCCTGCTCCGGCAAGCCGGAACTCTTCTTGGCCAGTTGAGCGAAGCCGAGGATATTGCCGAGCGGCTCGTTCAACTCGTGTGCGACGCCCGCTGCCAGCTGCCCGATGGTCGCCAGCCGGTCGGCGTGCATGAGCTGCTCCTGCAACTGCGACCTCTCCACTTGGGTCTGACGCCTCTCAACGATGAACCCTACCTGTCGAGCCACCGCGTCGATGAGATGCCGTTCTTCTCTCAGAAACGGACCTTCGTCACGCTCCGGCTTTGCCTCGGGATAGGCAACCTCCACGGAACCCCTTGACTGCCCTTTGACCAGGATGCCGGCTCGCTGCGTCTGCTCACTTCCCAACCAGCTTCCGGTCGAATACTCCTGCCCGTCCAGCAGAATCCGTGCTATTGCGTCGGGATACTGCCAGGCCGGGGGAAGCAGTGCGACGATGCGCCGCATCATGTCTTCCAGAGAAATTCCGGGCGTTTCCGTGACCTGCGCTATCCCGTAGAGACACGTCAGCTCCTTGACGCGTTCCCGGAGCGCAGCGTGCGAGCGTTGACCGACTAATGCCGTCGCCAGCGCCTGGGCAACGTCCTCATAGCAGCCCCGCTCGGTCTTTGTCGGTCCCCCGCTTCTTCGCCAGGTCAGGAACAGGGTCCCAATTCTCATCTGTCCCACCGCCAGAGGAAGGATGACCCGTAGTCTCCCTGATTCCTCAGAAGCTCCGGAGGGAACCGGCGAGATGCTCTCTTCGACTGGCTTTTTGAACTTCGTGACTTCAAGACAAGGCGGGCCTTCACCGTTCCCTCTCGAACGGTATTGAGTGATGTGGTTCCCGTCCATGACCTGGAGCTCGACCTCTTCGCACCCCGAGAAGCCCATGAGTATGCCCGCAACCTCAGAGGCATATTCCGCTTCAGGCAGTCCGGAAAGCGCCTGTTCCAGGATGCGGCGCGACAACACCCGGAACTCTTCCTGCGAATGACCCGTCTGGACACACTTCACGGCATCCCTCACAAAAGCAGGAGCAAATGGCGGATGAACACGATGATGCAGACATGCTACCGACGACTCCGGCGGTTGGCAACTCAGAATCCAGGGCCCCCCAGAGTGCGTTCAATGCGCTGCATATGTCATCGTTCGTCGAGCCAGGAGCAGCAAAGCCGAGAACAGACGTAGCAAAAAGTGCAGCATTTTCTCGCCAAAACGTCGCAAAAAACGCAAAAATACACAGCCAAACCGAGCGTTTTGGAGTGGAACCGAGTACAAGAGAAAAGGCGTAACCCCAAACGGGGTTACGCCTTATGCCACTCCAGAACTTCAAAGGCGTTCAATGCGAAAACGCCTCTACATATAAAAGTACCCCCACGGGGAATCGAACAATCGCGTTTTCGGGCCCAAAAACGCCGATTTTCGAGGATGGCGTAGCAGAAAGCGGTACACTTTCTCCCTATCCCCTTGCAGCAACATGTGTTAGCGTTCTTGCCACCCGTTATCCGACGTCCTTCCGTAACGCATTCCACAACAAATGCCGCATCTATAACGAAATCCACTGCGAAGTAACGGTTTTCCCTCCACATGGCAGCCATCGAGGCCGATAAATCGCGCATATAACACTTTCTCTTGACAACAGGCCCCCTGTAACGATAATTCTCCGGGCGTAACGGTTCTTTCAGGAGAAACGCCGTGTCTAACAATTCTAAGCCCAGTGGACCCACTGGCAGACCCGCAGGCTATGCCGCCCTTATACGGCGATATGATCTGCGGGTCATTCCCAACTGGCATGAGTCTGTGGTCGGTTCGTCCGGCTCCCGACAAACCCACCAGGATGGCCTGCGCATCCGTGAGCTCTTTCCAGCATCCTATTGGCCTGGGGATGGTCTTGGTGACCAGTTGGAATTCGCGCTGAAATACGATGGCATCAACCTGTCAATTCTAGCCCTGCTCTTCCAGAAGATCAACCTACAGGAACTGACTGACTACATCCGCTCGAAGCCAACCGGATGGAACGCCAGGAGGATCTGGTATCTCTATGAGTTCCTGACAAGGAAACGCCTGGAGCTCGATGACCTGATCCAGGGCAACTACGTCGACCTTCTCGATGTAAAGTCATACTACACCGCGAAACCGCGAAGGGTGCGCCGTCAGCGCATTAACGACAACCTTCTTCAGGGACCGGACTTCTGTCCTGTCGTTCGCCGCACGGCACGATTGGAAGAGTTCGTCAAATCCGATCTTCGGGCGAAGTGCCTTGACCTGGTCGAGTCCTATCCAGAGGACGTTCTCAATCGGGCCCTGAGTTACCTCTATACCAAGGAGACCAGGTCCTCCTATGAAATCGAGCACGTGCCCACTGACACATCAAGGACCGAGCGCTTCGTGACTCTGCTGCGTCAAGCAGAGAAGGATGACTTCCTTGGCAGAGAATCCCTGGTTGCCCTTCAGAACCAGATCGTCGACGAGCGTTTCAGGGACCGGGATTACCGGAAGAGTCAGAACTATGTTGGAGAAGCTGTGCAGTGGCAGAGAGAGCGAGTGCACTTCGTCTCCCCTAAGCCGGAAGACTTGGCAAGCCTGATGGAAGGGCTGCTCGCAATTCACGAACGGATGGTCGAGAGCGATGTCGATCCCGTCATTCACGCTGCCATTGTGGCCTTCGGGTTTGTGTTCATTCACCCGTTCGAGGACGGGAACGGGCGAATCCACCGGTTCCTCATCCACAACATCCTGTCCAGAAGGGGATTCACTCCGAAAGGGGTCATGTTCCCCGTGTCGGCGGCGATGCTGAACGGCCGGGCGGCCTATGATGCGGCGCTGGAAGCGTTTTCCAGACCGCTGTTGCGTCTGGTGGACTACACGCTCGATGATGTTGGCCAGATGACCGTCCACGGCGAGACAGCGGAATACTATCGCTACATCGACCTGACGACCCAGGCCGAGGCGTTGTTCGACTTCATAGCCAGAACCATTGAGACGGACCTTGTCAACGAACTGGAGTTCCTGCGGAGCTACGATGGTGCGAAGAAGGCCATCCCTGAGATCGTGGACCTGCCGGATAGGCTTCTCGACCTGTTCATCAGGTTCTGTCTGCAAAACAAAGGGGAGCTGTCAGCTGGAAAGCGAGCCAGGTTCTTCGCCAGCCTGACCGATGCCGAAATTCAGAAGATGGAGCGTGCACTTCAGGAGGCCTTCCACCTCACAACTCCGGATGCACTTGGATAGTCACTGGATCGGGGCAGAACGTAACTTGGTACGACTCCATGCGAGTCGGTGCCACGCAGTTCCCCTTGGTGCAACTCTCTCACAGCCACGAGGGACCGAACGATCGCCTTTTCGGGCCCAAGAACGCCGATTTCGGAGACCAGCGTAGCAGGAAACGTATCACTTTCTTCTGCCCACGATTCAGCCACCGTTATGGCCGTTTGCCTCAATCTCCACGCAGTTCTCCGATGCGCAATGCTGGAGGTCGCAGGTTCAAAGCGGAGGCAGGATTCGAACCTGCGACCTCCGGGTTATGAGTGTCCGAAAGCTGATTCCTGCTGTCATCTGAACCGATCACGGCAGCTTTCGTTTCGCTCTTTTCGGTTTCGCGTCGAAGAGCTTCAGCACCTTCTCGCGAAGATACCGCTGAACGAAAGAGTTCATGGTGCCGTCGGGATAGAGCACCCGGTTGCCGATGAGCAGCTCCAGTTTTCTGTCAAACAGGCGGTCATAGACAACCGACTTCGCAATGAGTTCCTCTCGCGAGTACTGGGCGTTCTTCCACAACCATTGCCATACCTCGCTTTCGGTATCGGTGGTTAATGGGCTGAGCTTGGAGATTCTACGAACGGTGATGTTGGACCAGGCCAGTACGATCTTGGTCAGTGCTTCATCCTCACCCACGACCAGGACGGTCTCCGGCTTCTCGTTCTTCTTGAACCATTCCAACTTTTCGTCAAACAGGTCGTTCTCCAAAGCACTTCTCCTCATTGACGGGGCCGATTCAGGGGACTCTTATCACTCTTATGCCCGCACGACGGAGCACCTCGCCGGTCACTCCCTCACGGTCACAGGACGGACTGCCACCCTTTAGATACGCGCGACGGGCTCCCACGATCCTCGCAATCTCAAGCGTGTAATTTGCACCGTCCACATGAAAGTCAGTCACGTCACGGCCGTTCTCGGGTGCGATGATACGTAACCCTTCGTCCAAGACCTGTGCCCCGGTTCCGCCGGCGAGAGTCTCGCCTGTCCGAGGTGTGGGCATGCCGCCCAACTGTTCGGGGCAAACAGGCACCAATACGTACTTCTTCTTGAGTTGGCGGATGAGCTTGTCCCGCCTCTTTGCCCGGCGGCCATGCCAGCGACAAGGCACCCCCAGGAAACAGGCACTGATCAAAATGGGCTCCAACAGAGGACGAGCCTCTCCATCGGCAAAGAGGGTTCCGGTTGCAGGTTTCATGTCGGCAGTCCTCTTCATGTCGTATGATTACAAGACACAATTACACCGTCCCAAGCGGTCCTCCAACCGCACGGCTTTCCAGACCTCGGGCTCCTCCAGACAGAGAGCCAGTTCAATATCAGGACACATCTCCCGCGCAGCCCGAATGAGTCGGTCGTATATCGCGATGCGTATTTCCGAAGCGTATCGCATCCTTCCGTCGTCGGATTTGATCGAATCCCCAATTCGCTCCGAAATGGGGTTTCGTCTGGAAAGCTTGCGTTCCATGAGTTGCCGGGCGCCTTTGTAGATGCAGATCCCCCCGAACGTGAGTCGCGAGAGCGAGACCGTCTCAAGAAGTTTTCGAACGAAGCGCACGTAATACGTCTCCCAGCCCTCCATGGGGATCACGGGCATGATAACTGCACGGACCGGGTAACCTAGGTCGGCACATTGCCGCATGGCCTCGATGCGTTCCTCGACCAATGGCACGTTTTCCTCGAAGGCTTCGGCGATCTCCGGCGGATTCAGGCTCCATGAGAGAATGGTCTGCCCGCCGTGTTCCAGATCAAGCAGCCTCTCAACGTGGTTGCTCTTGGTGAGCAGAACCTGCCGGGCATAGGGATGTCTTGCGAAAAACGGGACAATCGCTGTCGAGTAAGCGGTAAGCGGATCGAGCGCGAGGGAGTCCTGAAGCTTGCCTAGGTAGAAAGCCGTGGGCTCAGCCAACCGACGGGCTATTGTATCAATCTTGGTTATCATCTCAGGAAGGTTGACGTAGACCTTGACCGTCGGAGAGAACCAGACGCCCTGCGTCCCGGCAAGATAGCAGTACTTGCAGCCGAAGGGACAATACCCATAGGGTGAAAAATGCCAGTAGTTCGGACAGGTGTTCCCCTCTTCTTGGCTGAAGCGCACCGAGTCTCCCAGCTCTCCGAACACCAGCGTGCGCTTGCCGATCCTGTGACGGGCCAGAGGGTCCGCTTCACCAAGTTCAATTCGATTGTGAGGCGTGTCCGGGCAATCCACCTTGTCGGCCTCCGGGTAGAGTCGGACAATACCTTCGACAAACGAACGCCGTTCAGGCGTGCTGAGACTGCCCTTGGCGAAGTAGATACGCTCGACCTGGAAGTGATCCGGACAGGCTGGCTGATACTCCGTGGGCAGAGAGCACCAGCCGCCGGAATCAAAAGGAAAGGCGTTCTGTCCCACGCTTTCCATATTTACGCCCTCGTTCCGGATTCCATGGCACCTCGCTCACGCACTTTGATTGCCCCTGGACAACGCATTGCTTTCAGGCCAGTTAATGCCTCCCATCGACGGACAATCAGGTCACAGTATGCCGGAACTCTCTCCATGAGAAAAGCCCTTCGTCCTGTCTGCTCCGCTGCAATGAGCGTGGTTCCTGACCCCCCGAAAGGTTCAAGCACAGATTCTCCGGGGCGAGTGTAGGCTTGAAGGCAACGATAAGGTATCTCCACCGGACAAATCGCCGGGTGACCATGTTTCTCTCTTTGACCGGTGATCGGCGGGATCTGCCAGACATTCGTCTGATAATCCGACATGTATTCCATCCCCTCACGGCTCATTTGCGGCATCTTCCCGGCCTTCTGAAAAACCAGAAGCGCCTCCCACTGAAACGCAGGATAGTAATACCGATTTCGCCGAATGTGGCAATTCCTCGGAATCGAGAAGTTGGCCCCGCTCTTCACCCACATGATGGTATCCAGATAGCGTAGCCCAGCCTGCCCCAGGAAACACGAGTGCCGGCTGACATGATCGTGCCCCGTGCTGCTCCCGCTTCCGATATTCCATACAAGAACGGCTCCCGCCTTCATGCGATCTCGACAGTTCTCCGCAACAACCAACATGTCGTTGAGGTAGCTGTCGTAGTCATCCCAATGAGAGTACTCCCTCTGGTTGAAGTAAGGAGGACCAGCAAATACATTGTCAACAGGCGGCCCTTCTGTCAACAGTTCTATCCATTCAGGATCCTTGGAATCGCCGCAAAGAAGTCGGTGATTTCCGAGTATCCACAGATCGCCGGTTTCGGCCTGAACGTCATCGTCGAATGCGGGCAGCGCGTCCTCGTCGCTGGAATCGCAACCAAAAAGCGTGCGCAGGTCTTCCTCGCTGAACCCCAGATCCTTGAGATTTACATCTTCCTTCAACAAGTCCTCCAGAGATCTCTTGAGTTTGGGGAGGTCCCAATCCGCAATCTCGGCGGTCTTGTTGTCTGCTATGGCAAATGCCCGCTGCTGGGTGTCAGTCATCTCAATCATGATGACCGGAACCGTCTTCATCTCCAGCCTCTGAGCCGCTTTCCAACGAGTATGCCCTGCGATGATGGTGCCGTTCTGATCGCACAGAATGGGAACGTTGAATCCAAAGCTTTGAATGCTTTGCACGACTGCATCTATGGCCCCATCGTTTAGACGCGGGTTGTCTTCCCAGGGCCTCAACCTTGAGACCTCCATCTCTTGGACTTGGAGCATCCCTAACTCCCATTTAACAAAGAACTTATGTTGACGATACATCCCCGATTGCCTATGAGGCGCTCGGCACGGAGATCGACAGAGACAGTCCCCGCACCAGTACAGTGTAGCACGCATTACAGGATTGTCAATCAGAGGCAGAAAAATAACCTATCAGTCATTCTGTCTGTGAGGGACGCTTTTTGCTCCTCCAAGACAAGTTTCATGAAGAGCTTGCACAACAGGTCAGCCATCTGGTAGGATCCAAATTGGTAAAGCTCTCTTCACGTCAGAAGGCTTATGCGAATCGTGATCGAGAGGCCGTAGGCACCTATACCTGTTTCCGGTGCCACTCCGTATCTTAGGGAGTATGCCACTCAGGAACGTGCGAGGCCGGTCTATGCCCCAGGAAGACAAGGCGCCCTGCGCTAACATCGAGTTCGAGGATCGGCGGGCGACGATCTTGTCCGGATCCGATCTGAATTGTCTCCACGACGTATCCACCATCAACATCACGCGCGGCTGCGCGCACCGCTGTATCTACTGCTATGGCCAGGGATACTCCAGTTACCCTGGAGCGGGCCGGGTTGTGTTTTACCGGAACCTTGCGCAGAAACTCGAAGCAGAACTCTCGCGCAAACGAAAGAAGCCCGTCCGGGTCTACTTCAGCCCGTCCTGCGATGCGTTCCAACCGCTGGATGCAGTGCAGGACGCGACCTATGAGATCATGGGCATCCTGCTTGCCCGGAAGGTTTCGATTGCCTTTCTGACAAAGGGACGAGTCGGCGAGAGATTCCTGACGCTCTTCCGCGAACACTCGGGATCGGTTCACGCCCAGATCGGCGTGACCACGCTCGATACCGCCATCGCGGGGAGACTGGAGCCGGGGGCAGCAACGCCCGCTGACAGGCTTGCCAACGTGCGAGCACTGACACAGGCAGGCGTGCCGGTTATGGCTCGCCTCGACCCGCTGATCCCGTACCTGACAGACTCATCCGAGAACCTCAAGCCCCTCTTCGAGGAGATTGTCAAGGCGGGAGTGAAGTCGCTGGCGGTGCAGCCATAGATGGCGCGCCCGTGCAGGCGCATCCACTCGCCGATGCCGTGCAGACGTTCGACAGCGCGTGGGTCGAACTGGCCACGCGCGTTCGGGCCCACGTTGAGCAGCAGGTTGCCGCCCTTCGACACTGTGTCGATGAGCATCTGTACCAGCATTTCGACGGACTTCCAGGTGTACTCGTCGCGGTAGTAGCCCCAGGAGCCGCTGAACGTCTGACAGGCCTCCCAGACTACTGGCTTGCCATCGACATGGAGCCAGCCGCGCGGCTGATACTGCTCCGGCGTTCGGATGTCGCCGCCGATCTCAAGGCGATCGTTGACGATGATGCCGGGCTGGAGGCCGCGGACCATCTTGATCAGTGCTTCCGAGTCCCAGTCATCCTTGCCCTTGCCCTTGGACCAGCCCCAGTCGCTCTTCGAGTACGAGAAGTCGAACCACATGATGCTGATGTCGCCGAACTGGGTGAGGAGCTCGCGCGTCTGGCCGTGGAGGTAGGCGCGGTACTTCGCTATGTCGCGGTTCTTGTTCGCCTCGCGATACTCGAGGTTGTCGCGCATAGGGTGCAAGCCGTCGACGACGAACTCGGGGTGATGCCAGTCGATCACGGAGTGGTAGAAGCCGACTCGTAGACCCTCATTGCGGAAGGCGTCGTCCATCGGATGCAGCAGGTCGCGCTTGGCCGGGGTGGTCGTGGCCTTGTAGTCGGTGAGAGCGCTGTCCCAGAGGCAGAAGCCGTCGTGGT
>CAZVTD010000002.1:0-54541 GCA_964629945.1 uncultured Planctomycetota bacterium
CCCCTCGCAAACAACCCCGCCACCCCCGAAACCCGCGAGCACCGCCTCTACCAGGCCGATTGGCTCCTCCGCTTCTACGGCTTCTCCCTCCCCGAACTCCCCTTCGAGGACTCCGGACTCCTCCCCGAAAAGCTCGACCCCAAGCACGCCTGGGCCCTGCACCACGTCGACTACTTCCCCGTCGAGGTCAACACCGCCTCGCGCGAAATGCTCCTGCGCACCCCGGGCATCGGCCCCATTTCCGCCGACCGCATCCTCGCCGCTCGACGGGCCCATCGCTTCTCGCGGCTCACCGAACTCTCACGCCTCGGCGTCGCCACCTCCCGCGCGCGCGACTTCATCACACTCTCCGGACGCTTCTATCCCACTCCGCCAAAACACCCTTCCCCACAGCTCGAACTCTTCCCCGTCTGAGCACGACAAGACCGGGCATTGTCGGATCAGAATCCATGGTGTATCCTGCTCACGACCTCGGCACGGAACGGAAGCCCCGGAAATGGACTGGAAATCCCGCCTGCACGTGTGACACGTCCTCGTTGAATAGAAGCATCACGCTTTTGTTCGGGAGAATGATAGGGTGCGCTTCGTAACCATCCTAATCCTCGCCATGAGCCTTGGATTACTCTTGGCGGACACCCTCATTATCCTCCGCGTGTGGTCATTGTACCCCTCGAATCATCAAGGATACGATATCAGGTGGACCTACGCGGGAACGGCCGTCGTCTTCGCAATCTCCCTGTTCGGTCTCTTGTGGCGTCTCGTGTCGAAGAAACTTGCCATCTTCGGCATGTTACTCTCCCTTGCCTCCTCCGTCGGCATCTTCATCCTCGACCACTTCAATATGCTTGTAGAGTATACTCGGTGGGTTAAGCGAGGCATGCCTCCTTTTGGAGGTTGACCGCGCAGGAAGCCTCGTAAACAGGGAGGGGAGGTCTCAGCATCGTCACTTCCCTCCCCCTCAGAACAGGTCCTTCACGTGCGAGGCCAGCACCTCCGGCTTCTGTGTCGAAATGATGTGCTCGATCAGCTTCGGCTTCATCCCCAGGGTTTCCAGCGCCTTGCGCGCGCGAGCCCACAACTGCTGTCGCTTCTTCTCGCTGCTGGCCAGATACAGTTCCGTCACGATCTCCTGCAGGCTCGAAACCCCTCGCGTCTCCGCCGTCTTGTAGTAATTCGCAATCACCTTCTTCTGGTAGCTCGTGTACTCCCGCTCACCAGCCATGCCTCACCTCGTAGAATGCCGCCCGACCTGACCGTTCCCTCCGCACTCTCCACCGCCGGGCACTCGGTGTCGAGCCGCTGCGTATCTATTCTGCCAGACCCGGACCACATCGGCAACCCCATAGTCGTCCCCCATCCACCACGCGGGAAACCGACGATCTCAGCACCCTCTTTTCCTGAATACTTCCCCGTCAAAGGGGGTATACTCTCCGTGGTGATGGCGCGTTCGCACGCTACAAAGGTTGGTGTTGTCTTTCGGGAGGGACCACCTGATGTATCCAGGCGTCATGGACATCGTCGGCATCATGTTCCTCTCCGTCTGCCTCAGGTTCTTCTATATCTATGGCCGGCACGAGTCGCGCTGGGTCCCCTGGATCTGGCCGGTCTTTTCCTTCGCCATCTGGGCCGGCGTTGTCTTCCTTCTCAAAGGCGGTCTGATCACCCAGATGCTGGGACAGTTCGTGCTCTTCGTGCTGGCCACGGGCGTCAACATCCTCTCCGAGCGCAAGAGCCATATCATCAGGTGAGAGCAGCCGCTCCCCGCCGCTGCGAAGTCGTCGACAATCCCATGCGGAATTTTTCCGCATTTCTCTGAAGAGACCGTTTCCCTCCTGCCGAAGTATGAATAGCTCGCTTACCCTGAAGCGGCTTGCATTGTCCAACTCACCCCGCACGGGAGTTGCCATGTTCGGACGCTCCATGAGTGTGGGCGTGCTTGCTTCCATTTGTCTGTTCGTCCTCTTCGGTTCACCGTCGCATCCCAAGATCACCAACTTCTCGCCCGGTCGTCCGGCCCTCGCACAGGCTCGTTCCCTCACCAGGGAAACGCTGCCGCGTCGCTTCCCAGAGCTCACGCATGACGTGCTCTTCGGCGTCGAGTCCACCCGAAAATGGAAAACCATCGTCTTCCATCACTCCGCAACCACAGCCGGTAGTGCCGATGCCTTCGACCGCTACCACAGACAGAATCTTGGCGATCCCAACGGCATCAAATACCACTTCGTCATCGGCAACGGCGATGGCGCCGACGACGGACTCATCGAGGTCACCGACCGTTGGCGTTCCCAGAAGGAAGCCGATCACCTGTTCCATCCCGACAATGCGCCCGATTCCATCGCCATCTGTCTGGTCGGCAACTTTGAGAACTCCCGACCCACCGCCGCACAGCAGTTGGCCGCCGCCAAGCTGGCCTATGTCCTGATGAGGCGTTTTGACATCCCGCTCAGTCGGGTCCTCACGCATCGCATGGTCGATGAGGACGCCACGGTCTGTCCCGGACGCGGCTTCCAGGTCGAGAGCCTCGTCCAGACTCTCGCCGACTGGTCCCTGAAGACCGACTGACCCGGACGCTGCTTCCCCATCGAGGGTCTCGTCCAGACTCTCGCCGACTGGTCCTTGAAGACGGACTGACCCCCCTTTCATATCCTTGACCCGGCCCAGGGGAAAGATTACACTCCTTCTCTTTCTGGGCCATTTTCGGGTCAATTCCGGTCGTTTTTCGTGCGAATTCGGGCCGTTTTTCGCCCGAATTTGACCGGTTTTTCAGGACCCCATCCGATCATATAGGGGACATCCCAATGCGCACCCGCATCATGTTGTGCTTTCTGCTGGGCTTTGTGCTGGCGATCCCGGTGAGTCTGGCGGCGGAATCCGAGACACATTATTTTGTGCTGCTGATGGACGGTCAGAAGATCGGCTACGCGGAGAACACGCGCGTGGTGAAAGGGGACCGGGTGATCAACGCCGAGAAGACGGTCATGACCCTGTCACGGGGCGCAGTCAATCTGACCTCGGAGAAGGTTGATGAGCAGGTTGAGACGCGGAGCGGGAAGCCGATCAGTTTCAAGGTGGTCAGCAAGGAAAACGGCGTGGTGCAGACCGTCGAGGGCGTGGTCAAGGGAGGCAAAGTCACGGTTGCCCGCACGGTGGGCGGGGTCACCGAGACACAGACGATCGACTGGCCTAAAGGTGCGTTGTTGAGCGAAGGCGCGGACCTGTTGACGAAGAAGATGGGGCTGAAGGAAGGCACGACGTATACGATTAAGGCGTTCGATCCGGAATCGCTGATGGTCATGGAGGTGGAGGTCCGAGTGGGTCCGCGGAAGGAGGTGGACCTTCTGGGCCGCGTGGTGATGCTAACGGAGGTGCGAGGCACGATGTCGATGGGCGGACCAGGTAAGATCAACATGGTCCTCTACAGCGACGACAAGTTCAACATGAAGAAGGTGGTGACCTCACTGATGGGGATGAAAATGGAGG
Source organism: uncultured Planctomycetota bacterium (assembly GCA_964629945.1). Lineage (GTDB taxonomy): Bacteria > Planctomycetota > DG-23 > DATKVD01 > CAZVTD01 > CAZVTD01. The sequence goes on from CAZVTD010000002.1 coordinate 3,481, forward strand.
CCGTCAGCTGCTCGAAGGAGGTGGCGCTGAGCAAGAATGACGTGGTGCATTTCTTCGACAAGACGGTCGTGCGGTGTCCGGTTCCCTTGGAGGGGTATGAGTCGGCGAAGTCGATCACGTACACGCTGGAGGCGACCGACGGGGAAGAGCTGAAGATCATGACGTGCGACTCGCAGGCGGTGCGGAAGGGTGACGGGGGCACGCTGATCGTGACGGTGACCCCGATCGCAGCGTCGAAGGGCGAAATGTTTCCGTATAAGGGTGGGGACAAGGACGCGCTGGAGAATCTGAAGTCCAACCGATATCTTCAATGTGATCGGAAGGAGATCAAGGACCTGGCGAAGGCCGCGGTGGGTGAGACGAAGGACGCCGCCGAGGCAGCGAAGACGCTGGAGGGCTTCGTGAGATCGTATATCACGAAGAAGGACCTGTCGGTGGGGTATGCAACGGCAGTGGAGGTGGCCGCGAGCAAACAGGGGGATTGCACGGAACACGCGGTGCTCCTGGCGGCGATGTGTCGGGCCGTGGGGATTCCGGCCAAGGTGGCGGTCGGTGTGTCCTATGCGCCGGAGTATGAGGGAGAGACGGACATTTTCGTTCCGCACGCGTGGGTGAAGGCGCTGATCGGCGGGAAGTGGGTTGACCTGGACGCGGCGGCGGGGGTCGACGCGGGACACATCGTCCTGGCAGTCGGGGACGGGGACATGGTCGGCTTCTTCGACATGCTCAACACGCTTGGGCGGTTCCGTGTGGTCAAGGCGGAGGTGGAGAAGGAGTGAGGGGGTCGGGCGATGATGGTTCCCCCGTCTGAGGGAGATGCGTTCCAGAGCCCAAGCTGTTGACCGAGGAGCCATGACGCAAGATCAAGCAACTGCTGCCTTCGCCCCCGGTGGGAGCGAAAGGCGGGCGGCTTCGCGTGCCCCATCGCCCGGTCTGGAAGGCCGACTGATACACCGTCTGCTGGCGTCGAGGCAACAATTAAATATGGTGTCCCCATAACCTGGTGTCCCCATAACCATAACCTCCCCATAACCCCATAACCCCATAACCATAACCCATAACCCGACTGCTAACGGATTGATGCCGAAAGGGGATTGGAAATGATGGACGTAAAACGTGAGGACATGCCGTCCCCATACTTGTGGGTAGTAGACAGAGGGCTTGTCGGGTTTGATGCGTTTACGACATTACAGCCTTGGTACTTCTTAAAAGGTCCTGAGATTTTCGATGTCATGGAAAAATGGCCCGCCGGACCAGGAAATATCGTCGATGCAACGATGCAATCGTATCCGAGGCCAGAAATGTCAGGACTCCTTGCTTTCGCGAGGCGACAGGACTGTGATGACATTGCGTGTTTTGAATTGCCAAGTATCGAAACGCCTCGGGTGATTCTCATACAAGGATGGACTAGAAGCGGAGAGGCTTACGACCTTGTTGCCAGCTATTCGAATTTCTGGGACTGGATGAAATCGGTCATCGATGATATCGCAGAATGGAGTACGCGCGAGGACAAACTATAGACTTCGCAATTCAAGTGGAGAGTTCTGGGAACAGGGATTCTGGGGAGGTGCTGGGGGAAGGTTCTGGGGACACCCATAACTGTCGCGGGAAGCAATCTTATAACCCACTATCCAAATTAAGGTAGCCGTCTTCATCAAGCGGGTTCATCTGGGAGTAGTGAGCTCGACACCCCCAAATACTTCTATCGTGATATTCAATATGCACTTTCCTGCCGTTGATGAAGCCATCCTCTGGATTTGAAGTGAATTGGATTGATGCTTGGAAGTCGTTGATTTGTCCTTTCAACTCAAGCTCAACTCCTGAAGGTAGATTAACCTGACTGACACCTTCAAAAATAAACCCAATGGCACCATAGTCGCCTTCAGAAAGGTAAATCAGGAGTCGAACTAAGTATCCTCCGTTCCCCGAGGTAGCGCAGACCCTTTTCCCATCCTCAATAAAGTAGGATGGCGAAATCACATGCGCCTCCCGAATCATTCCATTGGCAGCATTGATGAGATGAATAACTGAGTCGAGTTGCTCTTGTCCTAGAATTGGCGTCATCGTTTTGCTCCTCACTCATCCGGGAATCTGGATCTGGGATCTGGGAGGATCTGGGGACAGCATATTGGGAGGATCTGGGGACAGCATATTTAGTTCATCCCTTCCTCTTCTTCGGTCCTCGCTTTCCCGGAACAAGAGATCGGTCCAGCACGTGTTCCACTCGGTTCAGGAACGCCATCGTCCCCAACGGACGGCCTGTGCGTTCATGCTTCCTGAGGGTTCGGGATTCCTCCTCCGACGAAGCAACGTCCAGAAAATCCTCCCAGTCCCCCACAAGCTCCAGCAACGGTTCCACCTTCACCAACTGATCATCCCGCCCACGTCGATGGGCTCGCGCACTGCTCCACTTCCACCTCCACGGCTTCTCGGCCAGTCCCGCGCGCACCGGGTTCAGTTCCACATAACGCGCCGCCGCCAGCAGATACCGTTCATCCATCACAAACGACGCGAATCGTCCCTGGAAGAGGTGTCCGCGCCAACCTTCCCGGAAGTTCACCCGACGGGAATATCTCCGATGTGCATCCCCGATCGCCCGTCTCAGCCCGTCTTCGGACTCCGGGTTCACGATCAGGTGAACGTGGTTCGGCATCAGACAATACGCCCACACCTCGACGCCGAGCTTGCGGCAGGATGCGCTCATGAGATCAAGATACGCCGCGTAGTCGTCATCCGAGAAGAAGACCTCCATGCAGCGGTTTCCCCGCTGGGTCACGTGATGAGGCAGTCCCGGCGCCACGGCTCTTGCGATTCTCATGTCCTGATGCTAACGCCTGCTACCAACACAATCAATAATTAAGTATGGGTGTCCCCAAAATACCAAATACCCAAAATACATACCCAAAATAAGGTGGTGGTGGCTCCATGAAGAGGGCGGGTTCTTTGGAGAACCCGCCCCTGGGTTGATGCGGCGGCATGTGCCGATTCGTTCACGGTGCGACGGTGATGGTGAATTTCTGGGTGGCGTCGCCAACGTGCTCGGTGCCGGTGGAGACGATCTTTTCGTTACCCCATTTCCAGGTCGGCTCGTCGAGCTTTCTCACCTGCCGGTCGATGGAGGCGCTGACGGTCACCTCGAATTTTCCCGGACCGTCGGGCGTTCCGGAAAGCAGACCGGTCGCTTCGTCGATTTTCAGCCATTCCGGGGCCTGTTCGAGCTTGAAGCGTGGCGTCTCGACGTCCCAGAACTTCGCAACCACATCTTTTCCCTCCGTGTGATCCTGGAGGTCGCCGATGGATCGGGTGGCGGTCAGTTGATAGCGGTAGTCTTGTCCGACCCGCGCCGCGGTCACCGGCGCACTGTAGATGATGGGTCGGGGCGCCGTCGCGTAATCGGAGGGTCCGCTGCGCAGTCCTTTTGCATCCACGGCCACGACGCGATAGTACGTCTTGTTCGCGTTTTCGGGGGCGGCGGTTCCGAGCACGACCAGTTCCGTCGCCGTCGTCTCGGCGATGAAGTTCGCCGGGAAGGGGGACTTCAGATCCTTGGACGCGCCAAGGAGGACCTTGTAGGGCTCGTCGCTGGCGGAGAAGCCCTTCTCGTCGCTTCCGTAGATGCGGTACTTCGCCGGTTTCGTGCCCACGGGGTTGGCCTGCCACTTCAGCGTGCCGGTTCCTTTTTCCGCGTCATAGTCCAGTTTGAGTTCGACCGGATAGTTTACGCCCCGAGCCGTGAAGCTCCATATCGGACTCCAGGGTCCCCAGACGCCTTTGCTGTCCATGGCCCGCACGCGCCAGTAGTATTTGGTTCCTGGTGCGAGGAGTCCGGGAGCGGGCAGGTTGTACTGTGCCTTGCCCTTGTCGGGGGTGCGTCCGATGAGCTTGTAGAAGTCCATGGAGAGGGGATAGGCGACGTCGGGACGCTCAGAGAGAATGAACTGGTAGTCGGCGATGGCGTCGCCGTCGGGGTCGACGGCCGGGGTCCACTTGAAGACGACCTGTGTTCCGTCGGTTTCCCCGCCATTGGCGGGTGTTTCGGCGCCGGTCGGAGCCGCCGGGGGCTTGGAGGCGGAGCGTTCGACCCACTCATGGGTGATCTGCACTTTGCGGGCTCCGGTCGTCTGGTCGGTGTAGGTGAACTCGTTGGAGCCGACTTTCATCGCCGGCAGCATGAGGGGCGCCATCTGGATGTCATTGACGATCTTCAGGCTTTTGAGGCGTGCGTCACCGGTCAGCTCGCACTTCAACTGGTAGCCGTAAACGGTGGGATCCTTCGGGCTGAGCAGGGCGTCGAGGTCGGCTCCGGCGTCCTGCCAAGTTTTCTTGCCATCGTTACGCATCAGGGAGAATTTCGCGTCGTTGCCCTCGACCTGGAGCTTGCCACCGAGGAGGATGTAGGGGGCTTTGATGTCCCAGATGATGGTTCCGGTTGCGCCGTCGGCCGCTGCCAGTCCCGTCGGGGTGCTTTTGACGTTCTCGACGGTCTGGGCGCCCTTCTTCCAGAGATCATTGGAGAAGTCGGGGCGGTATTCCCAGAGTCCGTTGCAGATGGTGTCGGGATATGAGATTCGGGTTGCGCGGATCTTGGTGGGGGTTTCGTGACCCCATCGCCAGACGATGGCTTCACCGGGACGCAGGGTCATGTTCATGTTGGTCTTGTAGATCATGCCGCGGTCCCCGACAGGTGGGAGTTCGTAGAAGTACATCGCGGCTTCGCGCTCGTCGGTGCTTCGACTTTCGGCGTAGGTGATTCCGAGATTGTGTGTTCGCTTGACGAGGTCATGGTCCCGCGCGATGTCCTGCTCGCAGGCGACGGTCTGGTTGTCGCGAAGGAGGAAGATGCTGTGCATGTCGCCATCGAAGAAATGGTAGGCGCCGTCGTAGTAGGCGTGACTGACGCAGTGACCCATGGCGTGAGCGGGGGTGACCTTCATGCCCGCGGTTTTCCAGAGTGAGGCCAGGCAGCCCGAGTCGTTTCCGCAGGTGTTGTATCCGTAGATGTTGAAGACCTTGACGGGGTCACCGAGTTCACTGTTTTCCCCGCCACCGAAGTGGTAGCGGTGGTTGATTTCCTGGAACCAGATGGCTTTGGCTTTTTCGCCGTCGGTCATTCCGGGGAGCACGGCGTGGGCGACGATCTCCTGGATGGTGCGGTAGTTGTTGCGTCCGTTGGAGAGCCATGGGTTGACGAGGTCGGTGTCTCCGACGTTTTCCATGCGAACGGAGCGGTTCGATTCCCAGACCTGTTCCAGGGTTCCTTCGTGAGCCATTCCGCAGCCCATGGGACCCCGGCAGTTTTCACCGTCCATGGTTCCGCCCTGGACGATGGTATATTTCTGATCGCCTTGGGTGACGTCCTGGACGTGTTTTTTGGGCACGTCGCCCGGTTGGGCTTTTTTGGACCAAGGCTCCAGGGCCTGCCCCAGGACCACGCCCGACACCAGCAGCACCGTCAGAAGCGCCACACCCAGCATCAACCCTCGTACGCCGTCCATCGTTATTCTCCTGTGTAAGGGAAACCGGCCCTTCTATGAGTTATGCCGTTCGGGATCATCTTACCTTCTTCCGGCAGATTTTGGAAGTGTACTTCCGAGTCCCGGAGCAGGGAGAGTTTTCCGGGCTATCTGTTTTCGAACCAGCCCATCTGTTTTTTTGGGGCTTCGATCGACATGGTTCCGGTGGGGGCGGTCCAGCGGACCGCGTTGCTGATGATGCGCAGGACGGAGGGGTGGAAGTAGGTGGGGTAGGTTTCGTGACCCGGACGGAAGTAGAAGACCTTGCCGGCTCCTCGACGCCAAGTGCATCCGGAGCGAAAGACTTCGCCCCCCGTGAAGCTGCTGATGAGGAGGGTTTCCTGTGGCTCGGGGACGTCGAAGTGTTCGCCATACATCTCTTCGTGTTCGAGGATGACGGGGTCTTCCACCCCTTCCAGGATGGGGTGACCCGGACACGATCTCCACAACAGTTCCCGCTCGCCGGCTTCGCGCCATTTCAACTGGCAGGTGGTCCCCATGAGTCGGCGGAAGATTTTGGAGAAGTGTGCGGAGTGGAGGCAGATGAGTCCCATGCCCTGGAGGACGCGAAGCTGGACGCGATCGACAATGCGATCATCCACCTCCTGATGTGCACGGTGGGCCCACCAGAGGAGCACGTCCGTTCGGGCCAGGACCTCTTCGGAGAGGCCGTGTTCGGGTTCTTCCAGTGTTGCGGTCCGGACGGTCATGTTTTTCTGTTTGCCGAGGTGGTCGGCGAGAGCCCCGTGGATTCCGGCAGGATAGACCCGCCGCACGGCTTCGTCTTGTTTCTCGTGGACGCCTTCGTTCCAGACCATGACGCGAATCTCATTGCTCACGATGATTTCCCCTTCAGAAAGAACTGTTTTCCGTTCGGTTTCATTTTGCGGTCGTCGCGTCGTCGGTGAACGTCACCGGAAGCGAGATTCCGTCCCCGTCGTAGACGCAGAAGTGGAGGTGTGGAATCATCGCCGAGCCCGAGTTGCCCACTCGTCCCAGCGGGGTGCCGGCTTTCACCGTCTGGCCCGGTTTCACGACAATCGATCCGCGTTTCAGGTGTGCATACAGTGTGTACTCCCCGCTCGGGTGCTTGATGCACACGCTGTTGGCCTCCTCGAATTTTCCGGGTTTCCCCACGGGTGTGTCAGGGTAGTTGTTCAGCACCGCGAACACCTCTCCACCGGCGGCTGCGTACACCGGCGTGTTGAACGTGTAGTGACTTTCCAGTCTTCCCGCATCACCGGTGTAGGAACGTCCCTCCGTGTCCACCTTCACCAAGTCCAGCGCGTTCAGCATGAAGGCGGCTTCGGGGTGATCATCTCCCATCACCACCCGTGTTGTTCCGTCGAGGGGATTGCGATAGTGGTTCTTCAGTTTGCGTTCCGTCAGGTAAGGACCGATCAGCTTCAGCGCCTCTTTGTGTCTCGGGTCCGCCATCAGGGCCTTGCGAAACGCGTTTTCAGCCGGAGCCGAGAGCTTTTTCCCGGCGAACGTTTTGCCCAGTTCCACGCAGGCGTCCGCCGCCCCCGAACCGAATCCCTGAGCCGCACGTGCAATCTGCTCGCTCGGCACGTCAACCCACTTATCGCCCTCGCGACGGTATCCCAGGACTTTCCGTGTCGACGCGTGATTCGGGTCCAGCTCGATCGCCCTGGTGTAGTATTTCTGTGCCTCGTCGTACTGGAGGTGCTTGTCGAGCCACTTCCCGACGTTGAATTGTCCCTGTGCCCCCTCCCGCTCCGACTGCAATTTCAACCGTTCCAGGTCTTTCCGCTCGCCCTCGGTCAATTCGATCCTGGCGATCATCGCACGCGGCACGCTCGTGGTCGCAAAGGTTCCGGACACGGACACGTCGCGTTTCCCCGCCGTGCACTTTCCCGTAAGCCGGGTCCCATCGCGCATGACCACCACCTCGGCCGCGTTCCGTCCTCCCACGCACGTCATCATCACGAGGATCGCGCCAAGCACCCGTCCTGTCCGTCCCAGCCGCCAGTCCGACATATCCCTCTCCCCGGCCACCCCGTATTTCCTGGTCCGACAAGCACCTTGCTCCGGTCCTTTTCCCCGTCTACAATATATCATACTGCACGTTGTCCGGCACGTCTGGACCGGGTTGGAGGTTCGAGATATGATCCGTCGCGGCGTGTCCCTGGTTTCTGTCGTTCTCTTTCTGTGTCTGTTCGTCCGTGCCGACGAACCCGCGAAGCCCGATCCACGCTACCAGCGGGCAGTCGCCTCGCTCCAGAAGGCCCTCGGAGCGGGTTTTACCGTCGATCGGGTGGGGATGTTCGTGGCGGCCTTCGAACTCGACCCGGAGCGCACCGCGCAGTTCCGGTCGCTCATCGGTCGGCTCGAAACGACCCTCTACCGGGACATCATCTCACGTCGCCCAAATTACATCATCCGTATCGTCCTTTTCAAGGACAATGCTTCGCTCCAGACGAACGCGAAGAAGATCCTGCAGAAGAGTCCTCTGCCCGGACCAGGCGGGTTTTATTTCGAGTATGAGCGAGCCGTGCTGGCCGACGGGTCAATGGGAGAGTGGCTGCTGAGACATGAGCTGACCCACGCACTGCTTCAGGCCGAATTCGGTGTCAACAAACCCGCCCCGTGGATGCACGAGGGACTTGCGTCACTTTTCGAGACCGCCTCCGTCGAAGAGGACCTCGTTTTCCATCCCGATTGGCGTCTGGGCACGCTCATCAAGCTCAAGGACGTCGACAAGCTTCCGCACCTCGAAGACGTTTTGAAGCTCGACTTCCGCAATTACTACACCAAGCCCGCTGACCGTCAGGTCAGCGACACCGTCGGTGCAGGTTTTCTGTTCTACCTTCATCAGAAGGGACTGCTTGCCGAGTTCTGCAAGCGTTATCGCGGCGATTTCTCCGCCGACCCCACCGGAATCAAGTTCGCCGAACAGGTTCTCAAGAAGAAGATCCATGAGATTGAATCCGACTGGCTTGTCTGGCTGAGCGAACAGGCTCCCCAGCTTCCCCGTCCGGTCCGTCCGGGACCGGAGAAGCCGGAACCTCCTCGGGATTGAGACGGGATTTCCCATTCGGAAGGGGTGATCGGAAACGGAACAGCACTGTCCATCACGTGGTCCGCAGACCGCGGGGTTTTATTCTTCCCCCGCGCACCACCCCGACGGAAGTGTTCTTCACGAGGATTTCGGGAAGGACATCGTGACGCCCTCGACCGTGAGCACCCGCTTTTCGCGTGGCGACTTCAACAGTCTCGGGTTGATCTGGTAGAACACCTGCTGTCCGCGACGTTCGTTGGTCACCAGTCCCGAGTATCGGAGCTTGGTCAGGTGGAACGAGATCGTCGGCGTGTCCAGCTCCAGCGTCGTGCCGAGATCGGTCACGCACATCTCCCCGTCCAGCAGCTTCAACAGGATCGACAGACGCGTGCGGTCCCCCATCGCCCTGAATGTTTCGGCCCAGGCCGCTTCGTGACCCGCGTTTGCCGTCCGACGTGATTTCGCCATGGCCACCCTCCTAGGATTGGCGTCACGACATTTTCTTATGCTGACTCGTCCCAATTATACACGCTCATGTCGATAGTTCAAAGCAGAAAGTGTTTCCCTGACGCCCTTTCAGCACGCCCTCTGGAAACCGACGGCACCGGTGTCTATAATCATTCGGATTGTTGTGAACTTCCGGACCGTCCAGCGGTCTAACGGGTCAACACAACAACGGTCTCAAGTATGAAGGGGGATCCCGATGCGAACACGATGGATGGTCCTTGCCTGTGTCGTTTTCGTCCTCACCACAAGCGTATCCCTTGCCGAAGAAATAGGTTACATTGAGGACTTCGCGCTGTCCAAGGACCGGGCACAAGCGCTCAAACAGCTCATCCCGGGCACCGAGGACTATTACTACTACCACTGTCTCCACTACCAGAACACCGGACAATGGGAGAAGTATGACGAGGTGTTCAGGCTCTGGGTGGCCCGCTACAAGGACACTCCCGGCATCACCGAGATGCGCAATCGTCAGGCTCTTTTATTATATGAGACCCAGCCCCGTCAGTCCCTGGACCACATTATCCAGGCGCTCGACCTCCATTTCGACCACCAGCCCCTCATTCAGGGACAGAAGCCCCAGCTTCCCACGCGTCTCGACGCCAATCTCATCTCCGTCCGCACCCTCACCGAGCTGGCCGTCGCGCGTTACCCGGACACCCTCAACGGCATGGAGGACTCCGCGCTGGATTGGCTGGTCAACATCGATCTCGGACCCAAGCGTCTTCGTCATTTTCTCCAGCGGCTCCAGCGGCCCGACTATCCCAATCTCGTGAAGCTCATCGCCCGGGACCTCGAACAGGAGAACTCCCGTGGCTTCGGGTATCTCGACATCCACAAGCAGCTCCTGTTGTCCCAACTCGAAGAACTCCTCAAGCTCAAGCCCGAACTGATCTCCAACACCCACTTCGTCAACGCCTGGCTCATCCGGCTGCGACCGGCCGACGACGTGGACTGGCAGCACGACCCCGAGGCGCGTCAGGAGTACCTCGACCGGCTCTGGGACTTCGCCGACAAACTTCCCCCCGCGTTCAACTCGCTCAAAACCTGCGTCCTTTACCACCGGCTGCTTCACGATCGCGAGCTCGGCGTCTATGACAAGACGCGCTTCATGACGTACATCAAGCTCCCGCGCAACGTCGCTTACATCGAACCTCGATATCTCCAGGCCGGCGACAACCGCCGATACCAAGCCAACCTCGACGCGGACTTCCGCGAGCCGCTCGTGCTCGATCCCGTGCACAGCGACCACGAACTCGTCCGCAGCTACCTCGAACATTTCTTCGTCGAAGACATCTCCTACCAGCCTTACGCCGCGTTCATCCGCGACACCTGGCTCAAGCCGGTCTTCGCCGAGACCAAGCTTACCCAGGGCATCGGCGATCCCGAACAGTGGTATTCCCTTCTGACCCCGGAAGCGGTCCAGCAGCTCAAGGACCGCGTCGATCTCGACTTCGCCTGCACCAACAAGACGATGTTCCAGCCCGACGAGCCGGTCAAGCTTGCCCTCTGGATCAAGAACGTCGACAAGCTCATGGTGAAGGTCTACGAGGTCAACACGCTCAACTATTACCTCGAACAGGACAAGCCGGTCGACCTGGACATCAACCTGGACGGACTGGTGGCCAACGCCGAGGAGGTGTACACCTACAGTGAACCCCCGCTGCGCCGCGTTTCCAGGGAGTTCCCCTTCGACCGTCTGAAGAGCCGGGGCGTCTACGTGGTCGAGTTCATCGGCAACGGACAGCGCAGCCGGGCGCTCATCCGCAAGGGTGAACTCCGCTTCCTGGAGGAATCCACCACCGCCGGTCACGTTTTCCGGATTCTCGATGAGAAGAACACCCTGCTGAAGGACGCCACCCTGTGGATGGGCGGTGCCGAATACAAGCCCGACAAGGATGGGGTCATCCTCGTGCCCTTCAGCACCAGTCCCAGATCCCAGTCCATCCTTCTCAAGCAGGGGGATTTCACCACGCTGGCCCGGTTCAACCACCAGGCCGAGGAATACCGCTTCCAGGCCGGCTTCTGGGTGGATCGCGAGCAGCTTCTGTCGCGACGACAGGCGACGCTCCTGGTGCGTCCATCGCTTTCCGTCCACGGCCAGCCCGTCACACTGTCGGTGCTCGAGGACATCAAGCTCCTGATCATCTCGACCGACCTTGACGGCGTCGCGACGACCAAGGAAGTTCCCGACTTCAAGCTCAGCGAGGGCATCGAGACGGCCTATCCCTTCCGTGTCCCCGAACGGCTCGCGTCCATCCGCTTCGTGCTGTCCGCCCAGGTGCGCAACCTCAGCACCGACAAGAAGCTGCCCCTCGGCGACGAGATGACGCTCAATCTCAACGGGATCGACTACACCGCCTGTGTCGAGGACCTGCACCTGCTGCGCAGCAGCGGCAGCTATATCCTCGAAGTGCTCGGCCGCACCGGCGAACCCCGTGCCGACCGTCCCGTCACATTCGTCTTCAAGCACCGCGATTTCAAGGACCCGGTCACCGTCGCACTCCAGACCGACAACGAGGGACGCATCGCCCTCGGGAACCTCAGCGACATCGTCTCCGTCTCCGTCGTGGGACCCGAGACCACGCAGCACACGTGGACGCTCAGCCAGGACGTGCACAGCAATCCGGGTTCCCTCCACGGCCGCGTCGGTGACACCCTCTACGTGCCCTACATGGGTTCGGCGAAGGAGCCGCTGAGGTCCGAGCTTTCGCTGCTGGAGATGCGAGGCAGCACGTTCGTTGCGGACCGTTTCTCGGCGCTGGCGATCAAGGACGGGTTTATCCAGATCAGCGATCTTGCGCGCGGGGACTACGACCTCCTCATGAAGTCCAGCAACACCCGGATCCGTCTGCGCGTGAGCGAGGGGACGCTCGATCTCGGATACGTCCTCGGCGAGACGCGTCAACTCGAGGTCATCAACCCGAAGCCGCTCCAGATCACTTCCGTCCTGGCCGACAAAGACAACCTCACCATCCGTCTGGCCAATGCCAACGCGTGGACCCGTGTGCACGTTGCCGTCGATCGTTATCTCCCGGAGTTTCCGATCGAAGGGCTGCTGGGGCGGACGGGCTTTGCCGATCCGACGTTGATCGGCATCGACCAGCCCGAATCGCGCTACGTCGCCGGGGTCGCTATCGGGGATGAATATCGCTACATCCTCGAACGCAAGTACGCCAAGAAGTTCGCCGGCAACATGCTCGAACGACCGTCGCTGCTGCTGAACCCGTGGGACCTGGCGGAAACCCGCACGGGCAAGGAATGGCTGGGAGAGGGCGGGCCCTGGGGCGCCGCGAGAGGCCTGTCCGGAGAGCTGTCCGCCAAGAACTGGGGAGGACGCATCAAGAACCTCCAGGCGGGCAAGATCACGCCGGACCTCGACTTCCTGGCCCGGGCTTCGGTGGTGCTGGTCAACCTGAAGCCGGACGAAAAGGGCGTCATCACGATCAAGCGTGCTGACCTGGGCGACCGTCAGGACATTTACATCTTCGCTGCCGATCCCCTGAACTCCGTCTACCGGAGTTTCACGCTCCCCGAGCCCAAGGACGTCCAGTTCCTCGACCTTCGTCTGGCGGAGAACCTGGACCCCGCGAAGCACTTCACCGAGCAGAAGCAGGTGACCGTCGCCCCGGCGGGAAAACCCTTCACCATCGCTGATCTGACGACCTCCAAGATGGAGACCTATGACACGCTGGCGAAGGTGTATCGTCTTTACGCCACGCTTTCGGAGGATGAAACGCTGGGCGAGTTCAGCTTCATCCTCGACTGGCCCACGTTTGACCGCGCGAAGAAGCTGGAGCTGTATTCGAAGTACGCCTGTCACGAACTCCACTTCTTCCTCTACCGGAAGGATCCCGACTTCTTCAACGAGGTGGTGAAGCCTTATCTGGCCAACAAGAAGGACAAGACGTTCCTGGATCGCTGGTTCCTGGGGGAGAACCTGTCGACGTATCTGACTCCCTGGAACTTCGAACAGTTGAACCTCGTCGAACGCGTCCTGCTGGGCCGGGTTGTCAAGGACGAGCCCGCACGCGTCGCCAGACACGTCAAGGATCTGTATGATCTCATCCCGCCGGACGTGGAATCGCTGAACCTGCTCTTCCAGACGGCACTCAAGGGATCGGCCCTGGAGGTCGCCCCTGACGCCGGCAGGCCAGCCGAAGCCGACAAGGAGAAGAATCTCGAACAGGCCAGGTTCTCCCGAGGCGGCCGAGCGGGTCTCTGGGCCGCTACAGGAGGGGCCACGGGTGCATCAGAAGCCGCGATGGAATCTCCGGCTGCACCCGCCGATGCTCCGGCACCAACACCCAAGAAGTCGGAGATGAAGGCCACGGCCGAGAGACTCGACAAGGATGCGGACGGGGCCTATTTCAGCGAGGACCGCAAGAGAACGGAGGGCCGACGGCTCTACCTGGAGATCGATAAAACCAAGGAGCTGGTCGAGAACAACTACTATCACCTGCCCATCGCGGACGCCGGAGCGGACCTGGTTCCCGTCAACGCGTTCTGGAAGGATTACGCCGCCCACGATCCCGGGACGCCCTTCTTCAGCACGCACCTGACCGAGGCCTGCACGAACTTCACCGAGATCATGTTCGCGTTGTCCGTGCTGGACCTGCCCTTCAAGGCGGGTGAACATAAGAGCGAATCGGCCAGCCGTTCCTGGACGCTGACACCCGCTTCACCGGCGATCATCTTCCACCAGGAGATCAAGGAGGCCAAGCCGCTTGCGGAACGTCTGCCCATCCTGGTCAGTCAGAACTTCTTCCGACAGGACGACCGTTACCGCTTCGTCGACAACGAGCGCACGGACAAGTACGTCACGGAGGAGTTCCTGACCCACGTGGTCTACGGCTGCCAGGTGGTCCTGACCAACCCGACGTCCGCCCCCCAGAAGCTCGACCTGCTGATCCAGGTGCCTCGCGGCGCGGTCCCGGTCCTCAAATCCCACTACACCCGGGGCGTGCACGTGGACCTGGCGCCTTACAACACCACCACGCTCGAATACGCCTTCTACTTCCCGGCTCCCGGACAGTACGTCCACTTCCCCGTGCACGTCGCACGCAACGAGCAGCTGGCCGTCTCGGCGCAGCCGTTCTCCTTCAAGGTCGTCGTCGAGCCTTCCGTGATCGACAAGGAATCCTGGGACTGGGTCTCCCAGTCCGGCACGGAGAAACAGGTGTTCGATTACCTGGACACCCATAACCTCGAACGGACCGACCTCGACCGCATCGCCTGGCGCATGAAGAACGCCGATTTCTTCCGCAAGGTCACCGGTCTCCTTAAGACGCGTCACGTCTATAACAACACGCTGTGGTCGTATGCGCTCAAGCTCAACCTCCTCCCCGAAGCTTCCGAGTTCCTCTCCCACGCCGAGGCGTTCATCGACGGCTGCGGCGACGGCATCTCCTCCAGACTGCTCACCATCGACCCGGTCGTTCGCAAGTCCTATCAGCACATGGAATACGATCCCTTGGTCAACGCGCGTGCCCACAAGCTCGGACCGCAGTGGTCCATCCTCAACAACCAGTTCCACCAGCAATATACCCACCTGCTGCGTGTGCTGAGTTGTCGTCCCGCGCTCGACAACGACGACCTGATGGCCGTCACCTATTACCTCCTGCTCCAGGACCGCGTCGAGGACGCGCTGACTTTCTTCCAGCGCGTCGATCCGGCCAAGCTCGAAACGCGGCTCCAATACGATTACTTCCAGGTCTACCTGGATTTCTCCACCCTCAACCTCGCCGACGTGCGCAAGGTCGCCACGCCGTACGCTTCCTACCCCGTCGAGCGGTGGCGAAAACGCTTCCAGAACGTGCTGGCTCAACTGGACGAGGCCGAAGGCAAGGCTCCCGCAGTGGCCGACACCACCCGTCCGGACCAGGCACAGCTTGCCGCGTCGCAGCCCGCGTTCGACTTCACCGTCGAAGCACGGAACGTCACCCTCAACTATCAGAACCTCACCCGCGTCACCGTCAATTACTACCTCATGGACGTCGAGCTGCTCTTCTCGCAGAATCCCTTCCCCGACCCTGCGGGTGTTTCCGGCCGCTTCGCCTGGATCCGACCCAACCACTCGCAGGTCCTTGACCTGGACCCCGGGAAGAAGTCCGTCGCCTTCGAGCTTCCCGAGGCGTTCCGCTCGGCCAACGTGGCCGTGGAAGTGGTCGGCGCGGGTCTCCGGAAATCCCAGACCTACTACGCCAACACGCTCGCCGTCCAGCTCATCGAGAACTACGGACAGCTCCGCGTCACGGACCAGGCTTCCGGCAAACCGCTCCCCAAGACCTACGTCAAGGTCTACGCCAGGATGACAAACGGCAAGGTCCTCTTCTACAAGGACGGCTACACCGACCTCCGGGGACGGTTCGATTACGCTTCGGTCTCCGGAACTCCCATGGATGCGGTCGAGAAGTTCTCCATCCTCCTCATGAGCGAGGAGCAGGGCGCCGTGGTCCGCGAGGCCGACCCACCCAAGCGATGAAATAAGCAGGGGGACAGTTCTCCGGCTGGTGTGGAGAGCTGTCCCCCTATCGGTTGTCCTGCCGCGTCATCCTTTCCGCAGGTCCGCGTCGATCCGGTGCGCCGCTTCCCGGCCGCCCACGATCGCGTGCACCACCAGTGACGCGCCTCGGCCCGCGTCCCCCGCGCAATACAAGCGCGGCACGGAGGTCCTGTAGTCCTCGTCCATCTTGACGTTGCCGCGCGCGTCCAGGGCCAGGCCCAACTGCTCCACCAGCCCGCTGTGCCTCACATGAACGAACCCCAGCGCAAGCAGCACAAGCTCCGCTTCGATCCGGAACTCGCTGCCGGGGATTTCCCTCATCTGAAAGCCCCGGTCGCCTTTCGTCCATTCGACCCGGCAGCACTCCACCGCACGGACGCGACCGTCGCGACCTTCAAAACGCTTCGTCAGCACCGACCATTCCCGCACGCATCCTTCCTTGTGCGACGTCGAGGTGCGCAGCACATTCGGCCATGTCGGCCAGGGCGTGCTTTCGGGTCTCGTCTCCGGCGGCTTCGGCAGAATCTCCAACTGAAACACCTCCGCCGCGCCCTGTCGACGCGCCGTCCCGACGCAATCGCTTCCCGTGTCGCCCCCGCCGATCACGACCACCCTCTTATTCCGCGCGTGGATCCGCTCCACGCTTCCCAGGGTTTCCCCGTCGTTCGCACGGTTCTGCTGAGCCAGGTAATCCAAGGCGAGATGAACCCCCTTGAGTTCCCGTCCCGGCACGTCGAGGTCCCGCGGCTCGCCCGCTCCCAGGGTCAGAAGGATCGCGTCGAACGTCTCGCGCAGCTTCTCCACCGGCACGTCCCGTCCGATTTCCACTCCCGTCTCGAACCGGACCCCTTCCGCTTCCATCTGTGCCAGTCGTCTCTCCAGGACGCGCTTTTCCAGCTTGAAGTCCGGGATTCCGTATCGCAGCAATCCCCCGACACGCTTGTCCTTCTCGTACACCACCGTCTCGTGTCCCATGCGTGCGAGTTCCTGTGCCGCCGCCAGTCCCGCCGGTCCGGAGCCGACCACGGCAACCCGTCGTCCCGTCTTGTGCCTGGCGATTTTCGGTGTGATCCAGCCTTCCCGCCAGCCCCGCTCCACGATCTCCAGTTCGATCTGTCGGATCGTCACCGCCTCGCCGTGCATGCCCAGGGTGCACGACGCCTCGCACAGGGCCGGGCACAGTCGTCCGGTCAGTTCCGGAAAGTTGTTCGTCGCCTCCAGGATCTCCAGTGCTTCCCGCCAGCGTCCGCGGTACACCAGGTCGTTCATCTCCGGAACCGCATTGGCCACCGGACATCCCCATCCGTGACAGAACGGAATCCCGCAGTCCATGCACCGTGCCGCCTGCTCCCGAAGCACCGCTTCCCCCAGTCCCCGCGTGAACTCCCTCCAGTGCTCCAGTCGCTCCGCCACGCCGTCGTGTTCCGCGTCGTGCCGGCGATATTCCAGAAAACCCGTATGTTTAGACACCGAACACCTCCTCCGTCGCGGGCGTCACCTCGTCCTGTCGTCCCTCGCGTTCCCGCATCTTTCTCAGCGCGTTGCGATAATCCAGGGGCATCACTTTCACGAATCGCCCCACCATGTCCGTCCAGCTTTCCAGGACCCACTTGGCCCGTGCGCTGCCCGTCAGGGCCTCGTGCCGCTCCAGGCAGCTCCGCAGGAACTGGATGTCCTCCGGACGGTACACCGTCTCCAGATCCACCATGTCCAGGTTGCACAACGTGTCGAACAACTGGTTCTCATCCAGCACGTACGCGATGCCGCCGCTCATCCCGGCGGCGAAGTTGTGTCCGGTCGGTCCCAGGACCACCACGCGTCCCGCGGTCATGTATTCGCACGCGTGATCCCCGACGCCTTCCACCACCGCCAGGGCCCCGCTGTTGCGCACGCAGAAGCGCTCGCCCGCGATCCCGTTGATGAACACCTCGCCGGACGTCGCGCCATACAGGATGGTGTTCCCCGCGATCACGTTCTCAAACGCGCGGAACGCCGACTCCGTCGGCTTCTCCACCACGATGCGTCCACCCGAAAGCCCCTTACCGAGATAGTCGTTGCAGTCTCCGACCAGGTGCAGCGTCACCCCCGGCGCAA
Source organism: uncultured Planctomycetota bacterium (assembly GCA_964629945.1). Classification (GTDB taxonomy): domain Bacteria; phylum Planctomycetota; class DG-23; order DATKVD01; family CAZVTD01; genus CAZVTD01. The sequence continues at coordinate 21,119 of CAZVTD010000002.1, forward strand.
GGAACGCGCCGAAGCTCTGGCCCGCCGATCCGCGGAACGTGATCTCGATCGTCCCGTCGGGCAGACCCGCCGCACCATATCGCTTGACGATCCGATGACTCAGGATCGTCCCCACGGTCCGGTTCACGTTCCGGATCGGCATCTCCAGCGTCACCCGTTCCCGACGTTCCAGGGCCCCTTCCACCTTCTCCAGGATCTGCCAATCGAGGTGGTCCGCCAGCTTGTCGGCCTGCGCCTTCACCCGGCGCACCGCCGGCTCGCCCTCGCGCGCCTTCGGCGGTGCAAGGATCCCGCCCAGGTCCAGCCCCTGTCGTTTCCAGTGGTCCAGTGCCTTGCGCATCACCAGCCGCTCGACGTGTCCCACCATGTCGTCGAACGTCCGGAAGCCGAGTTCCGCCATCCACTCCCGGACCTCCTCGGCCACGAACATCATGTAATTCACCAGGTGTTCGGGCTTACCGACGAAGTTTTTGCGAAGTTCCGGAAGCTGCGTGGCGATTCCCGCCGGGCACGTCCCGTGATGACATTTCCGGACCAGCACGCAGCCCAGCGTCACCAGCGCCGAGGTCCCGAACCCGAAGCGTTCCGCACCCAGAAGCGCTCCGATCACCACGTCCCGACCCGTCCGCAGTTGTCCGTCCACCTGAAGCAGAACGCGGTCCCGCAGTCCGTTGGCGACCAGCGTCTGCTGGGTTTCCGCCAGTCCCAGTTCCCACGGACAACCCGCGTGCCGAATGCTCGAAAGCGGACTGGCCCCCGTGCCTCCGTCGCCTCCCGAAATCAGGATTTCATCCGCGTTGCCCTTGGCCACGCCCGCCGCCCCCGTGCCCACGCCGCCCTCGCTCACCAGTTTCACCGAGATCATCGCCGCCGGGTTGGCGCATCGCAGGTCATAGATCAACTGTGCCAGGTCCTCGATCGAGTAGATGTCGTGATGGGGAGGCGGAGAAATCAGCGACACCCCGGGCGTCGCGTGACGCAGCCTCGCGATCTCCTCGGTCACCTTGTGGCCCGGCAGGTGTCCCCCTTCGCCGGGCTTGGCCCCCTGGGCCATCTTGATCTGGATCATCCGCGCGTGCGCCAGGTACTGCGCCGTCACTCCGAACCGTGCGCTGGCCACCTGCTTGATGCCGCAGTTCGCCGAATCCCCCTCACCCGTCGCCAGATATCGCCCCGGGTCCTCCCCGCCCTCACCGGTGTTGCTGTAACTGCCCAGGCGGTTCATCGCCCGAGCCATCGTCTCGTGTGCCTCGGCCGAAATCGATCCGTGCGACATCGCACCCGTCACGAACCGCTTCACGATCTCACCGGCGCTCTCCACCTCCTCCAGCGGAACCTTCTCGCCCGGCGTCAACTCGAACAGTCCCCTCATCGTGCACAGTCGTTCGGACTGCTCGTTGATCAGTTTCGCGAACTGACGGTACTTTGCCGCGTCCCCCTCGCGCACCGCCTGCTGCAGAAGCGTCACCGTCTCCGGACTCCACAGGTGCTTCTCGCCGTCCTTCCGATACTGGTACTCCCCACCGAACCCCAGCGCCGGCTCGCCGGGCCGACGTTCCTGATACGCGTACGCGTGCCGGCGAAGCGTTTCCTCGGCGATCTCTTTCAGACCCACGCCGCCGATTCGGCTGGACGTCCCCGCGAAATACCGGTCCACCACGTCGCGACGGATCCCGATGCACTCGAACATCTGTGCCGACCGGTAACTCCGCAGCGTCGAAACCCCCATCTTCGACATCACCTTCAGCAGTCCCTTCTTGAGGGCCGTCACGTAGTTGTCCACCACGCGCGTCGCTTCCAGGCTTCCCGGCAGGATGCCCTTCCGACGCAAGTCCGACAGCGTCTCCAGTGCCAGGTACGGGTTCACCGCGTTCGCCCCGAAGCCCATCAGCAGAGCGATGTGCATCACCTCCCGGGCCTCGCCCGTTTCCACCGCCAGCCCCGCTTCGCCCCGCAGGTTGTGGTCCAGAAGACCGTGGTGCACCGCCGAGACGGCCAGCAGGCTCGGAATCGGCGCCTTCTCGACACGATCGCAGCGGTCCGACAGGATCACCAGCGACGCCCCGTCGGCGATCGCCTTTTCCACGTCCCGCTGAAGCTCAGCCAGCCCGTGCTCCAGGGCCGCCCCTGCGTCTCGGCTGTTCGCGTCGAACAGTGCCGGGACCGTCGCGACCTTGTAATAATCCCGGTGCGTCCCGCGAAGACGTCCCATGTCGTCGTTCGTCAGAATCGGATGGGGCAGCTTCAACTGCCGGCAATGTTCGGGCGTCTCCGACAGCAGGTTCTGCCGCTTCCCCGCGAACGTCATCAGCGACATTACCAGCCCTTCCCGCAGGGGATCGATCGGCGGGTTCGTCACCTGCGCGAACAACTGCTTGAAGTAGTCGAACAGCAGCCTCGGCCGTTCCGAAAGGATCGCCAGAGGCGTGTCCGTCCCCATCGACCCCAGCGGCTCCTGTCCATCCGCCGCCATCGGCTTCAGCACCACCTCCAGCTCTTCCCGCGTGTACCCGAACTCCCGCTGCCTGCGCACGAGCGTCGCCTCATCCGTCTTCTGTTCGCGCGACGCGTCGAACAACCCCCGCAGCTCGATCCGGTTCTCCTCCACCCACCTGCGATACGGACGCTGCCGGCTCATCTTGCTCTTGATCTCGTTGTCCGTGATGATCCGACCGGAAACCGTGTCCACCAGGAACATCTTCCCGGGCTGAAGTCGTCCCTTCTGCTTCACCTGGTGGGGCGCAAACTCCACCACCCCCGTCTCGCTGCCCAGAACCACCAGTCCGTCCGTCGTCACCACGTACCGTGACGGCCTCAGTCCGTTCCGGTCCAGCGTTCCCACCACCAGCCGCCCGTCCGTGGCCACCATCGCCGCCGGACCGTCCCAGGGCTCCATGATCGACGCGTGATATTCATAGAACGCCCGCTTGTCCGTGCTCATGTGATACCGTGTCCCGAACGCTTCCGGGATCATCATCATCAGGGAATGGGGCAGTGCCCGTCCCGCCCTCACCAGGAGTTCCAGACAGTTGTCGAACTGCGCCGAGTCGCTGGTGCCGGGCGTCAACACCGGAAACAGGTCGCTCAGGTCTTCCGACAGCAGCGGACACACCACCCGGCGTTCACGGGCGCGCATCCGGTTGATGTTCGCGCTCAGCGTGTTGATCTCGCCGTTGTGTGCCGCCATCCGGAAGGGCTGCGCCAGACGCCAGTTCGGGAATGTGTTCGTGCTGTACCGCTGATGAACCAGGGCCAGCGCCGTCACCACGCGCTCGTCCACCAGGTCCGGGTAATACGCGAACAACTGGTGTGCGAAGAACATCCCCTTGTAGACGAGGGTCCGGCACGACTGACTGGACACGTAGAAATCCGTCGCGGCTTTGCCCAGGCGCTCCCGCACCAGGCGTTCCGCCCGCTTGCGTGCCATGTACAGCCGACGCTCCAGCTGCTCGTCGTGCAGTCCGCACCCGTCGATGAAGACCTGCTTGATGCTCGGCTCGGCCTGCCGGGCGATCTCACCCAGAGACCGGTTGTCCGAAGGCACGTCACGCCAGCCCAGCACCTTTAACCCGTAGTGCTCCGCCGCCGTGACCAGCGCCAGGTCACACTGATGCTGGATTTCCGCGTCCTGACGCGGACCGAACACCATCCCCACCCCGTAACTCCCCCGCCGACACAGCCTGAAACCCACACGGTCCGCTTCATCGAGCAGGAACTCGTGTGGAAGCTGGATCAGAATCCCCGCACCGTCTCCGGTCTTCTCGTCCGCCCCGGCGGCACCCCGATGCCGCAGGTTCAGCAGCACTTCCCTGGCCCGCTCGACCACCGCGTGGTCCCGCCGACCCGACACATTCACCACCGCACCTACCCCGCAGGCGTCGTGCTCCCGCCTGGCTTCGTACAGTCCCTCACCCTCAGGAGCCCTTGGTCCTTTATCCATATCTCTTCGACTCTTTGTCCCGTTACAGAAACCGCTCGCTGCGCTCCCGGCGGCGCGACCTGCCCTCAGACCTGTTATTATAGCATATTCTTTTCCCGCCCGCTATCCCCTTTGCCCACACACCGCGGGATGTTCCCCCGATGCGCCCACCGGTCATGACGACACTCCACCTCCAGCCATCTTGCACGAAACGGTTCCGCCGTGTATCCTTGCGACATGGAGACCTCCACCAGACCGCCGATCGAGCCCGAGTTCCTGCCCATGTCCCGGGCTGAAATGGAGACGCTGGGCTGGGATGCGCTGGACGTCCTGATCGTCACCGGGGATGCCTACGTCGATCACCCGACGTTCGGGATGGCCCTCCTTGGACGCTGGCTGTCGGCCCACGGCTATCGCGTCGGAATCGTGGCACAGCCCTCCTGGAAGACCGTCGAAGACGTGGCACGACTGGGACGACCCAGGTTGTTCGTCGGGGTGACCGCGGGTGCCCTGGACTCGATGCTCGCACACTACACCGCCTTCAAGAAGCCTCGCTCCGACGACGCCTACACCCCCGGAGGGAAACACGGAGCCCGGCCGAACCGCGCGACACTCGTCTATGCCGGACTTGTCCGACAGGCGTTTCCGGGACTGCCTGTGGTCATCGGGGGAATCGAAGCATCGCTCAGACGGGCAACACATTACGACTTCTGGAGCGACAAGCTGCGTCGCAGCATCGCGATCGATTCGCAGGCACAGGTGCTCGCCTGCGGCATGGCGGAAAACGTGGTGCTGGAGGTGGCCCGGCGGCTGGAGCAGGGGAAGCCCCTGACCGGAATCCCGGGAACCGCGTGGACCAGCACCCGCGACGCAGATCGCGTCGGAATCGGGCAAATTGCACCCGAAATTCCCTCCGAAACCCACGTGTTTCGCCTGCCTTCGCATGAGGAAATCGAGCAGGACCCCAGGAAGCTGATGGAAGCCACCCTGGCACTGGAACGACAGAACCACGAAACGCAAACCTGGGCCTACCAGACCGTTGCGGGACGAACGGTCCTCTTTGCACCACGCGCCAAGGCGCTTGAGACCGATGAGCTGGATCGACTGTATGCCCTGCCTTTCGCCAGGCGGGCCCATCCCTCATACAAAAAAGCGATCCCCGCGGTCGAGATGATCCAGTTCAGCATGACGACCCACCGGGGATGCGGCGGGGGGTGCTCTTTTTGTTCACTGGCACTCCACCAGGGACGACGGATCAGCTCTCGAAGCCGCCGGGGGATTCTGACGGAAGCCGAGAGACTGACCGGACATCCGGCGTGGAAGGGGACCATCACGGACGTCGGGGGACCGACGGCGAACATGTGGGGGGCCACGTGTGCTGCCGATGCTTTCCACTGCAGCAGAAGCTCGTGTCTTTGGCCTCAGCGCTGCCCGAATTTCCGCGTAAATCAGGGGGAAATCCTGCAATTACTTGGGGAAATTCGACGGATAACGGGGGTGAAATCGGTGCGGGTGGCCTCCGGCGTGAGGCACGACCTAGCCCTTCAGGACATGGACTACGTGAAGGGGTTAGTCGGGGAGTTCACGGGAGGACAGTTGAAACTGGCGCCTGAGCATGCCTGCGAAGACGTCCTGAAACTGATGAGAAAGCCCGCTTTCGGCGTGTTCGAGGAGTTTCTGACCGTGTTCGAGCACGTCTCGCGCGGGGCCGGCAAGGAGCAGTACGTGATCCCGTATCTGATCAGCGCATTCCCGGGAACCACGGACGAGGACATGAGGACGCTGGCGACATGGCTGCGAAAACGGGGCTGGCGACCTCAACAGGTCCAGTGTTTCATCCCCACGCCCGGGACGGTGGCTACGGCCATGTTCTATGCGGGGATCGATACGGAAGGTCATGCCATCCCCGTGGCAAAAACCGAGGGGGAACGGCGGCGCCAACATCGCATTCTGATCCCCGATACCGGCCGGGGGGAGGGTGCGTAAGTCCGGAAAAGCCAGGGAGGTCCGTCATAAGGTATTGGCATATGCCAAAAGCCCAGATAGCCCGGAACTGTCGCATTTTGCCACAGGTTGCCGGATTCCGACACCCCACAAATCAGGGCAGAATCGGGATCCCCTGCTTAAAAACGACGTAACTTACTTTAAGAAAACAAGTTAGATTGACTCAAGATGGCCGATAATTCCTCCGAAAAAGCTTGACAGGTCTCGTGATTTGGGGTATATTGTGATTAGAATCACAGCGTTACCGTCATCACGATAGATGATTGTGTCCGGTTATGAGCACACGACAAGCCAACAGGTAACGTCCCATGATTCAGGCTCACAAGCACGAGGTCGCGGGGGACCGATATCGTGCGGATTCATCGCGCGTGTGTCTGAAGACCGTTGTCCAACTCACCCAGAGGACGACTACGGGAGATCCGTTAAGCGGTTTGAGAGGAAGAGGATGCAGGTTGGCTGGCTGAACATCGATCAAGGGCATCGGAATCAGTCCGCAGCGGCGCGGCAGTCGGCTGGGGTCGTAACCGAGGAGGGAAACTGATGCTCAGCGACAACGTGGTGGCCCGGTTGAGTCTTTACCGTCGACTTCTGCGTGTGTTGACCAGCCGCGGTGTGCAGTATGTGTTCAGTCACGAGATGGCGGTGATGGCCCGTGTGACGGCTGCGCAGGTCAGGCGGGACGTGATGCAGTTGAATTTTTCCGGGAACCCCGCACGCGGGTATGAAGTGTCCGGACTGATGGAAAGCATCGGGCGTGCCCTAGACAACCCCGCCGGTGAAGAGGTGGCTCTGGTGGGGATCGGGAAGCGCGGGCGGGCGATCCTGGCCTATTTCGAGGGAAGGCGTCCAAAGCTTCGGATCACGGCGGCATTCGACGTGGATCCGGCCAAGGTCAACCGAGTGATTCACGGCTGTCGGTGTCATCACCTGGACGAACTGGAGGGTGTTCTGAAGGAAAAGGGCATCCGCTGTGCGATTATCACGGTTTCCGTGGACGCGGCCCAGGACGTGGCAACGCGCCTGGTCCAGGCCGGGGTGAAGGGGGTCCTGAACTTCGCCCCTCGCCCTCTGCAGACGCCCGGGAACGTTTACATGGAGGCGATGGACGTGACGACGGCCCTGGAGCGGGTGGCTTATTTTGCACGACAGTAGTCTCCCGGAAGGCGTCAAGCGAACCGGGGGTTCGATAGACCAGATGAGGATGTGGCGAAAATCTTTGCACGAAAGGAAGGCGAAAACGTGAGTGAGATTGATGTGGGCACGATATTGGCCGGTTTTCCGAATGCGGGTCGTGATGACCTGATTCCGATCCTGCAGGTCATGCAGGAGCGATGCGGCTATCTTTCGCACGAGGTGGTGCGACAAGTGGGACGTCACCTGAACCTGCCGGCCAGCAAGGTGTATGGTGTGGCGACGTTCTACAACCAGTTCCGGTTCCAGCCGATCGGCCGGCAGCACGTCCAGGTGTGTCGGGGGACGGCGTGTCACGTGAAGGGTTCGCTTGAGCTTCTGGAGACGATCGAAGGTGAGCTGAAGATCAAGCCCGGACACACGACGCGGGACGGGATGTTCAGTCTGGAAGTGGTGGCCTGCCTGGGAGCGTGTGGACTTTCGCCCGTCATGTGTGTCAACGGGGAGTTCCACGCACGCATGACCCCGGCGAAGGCCAGAACACTCATCGAGGGTCTGCGCAAGGAGGAGGTAGTGACCGCATGAGCAAAGCAAATGAAACATTGACCGGACCGGCGGATCATCCCCACGTGGCGGACAGCATCGTGATGGAGTATCTGCGTGCGGAGGGTGTGACGCGCACGGCGGAGCACCGTGAGCACATGGAGCGTCTGCGGCGCGAGGACGTGACGGTTCCGACGATCTACGTTGGCACAGGGACGTGCGGGCTGGGAGCGGGTGCAGGCAAGGTCCTCAAGGCGATCAAGGCCCACCTGGCGGACAAGAGGATCAAGGCAGAGATCGTCGAGGTCGGCTGCGTGGGTCTGTGTGCGTTCGAGCCGGTGATGGACGTGCAGGTCCCGGGACGGCACCGCGTGTCGTTCATGGAAGTCACCGAGGAGAACGCCGGGAAGATCATCGACGCGATGCTCGCCGGCCAGGTTCCGGAAGAGAACCTGATCGGTCAGTTTCGTTCGTCCAAGACGCAGGCGTGGGACAACGTGGCCTACCTAGACGAGCATCCGTTCTTCAAGCCCCAGCTGCGGTGGGTTCTGGAGCACAGCGGGATCATCGAGCCGACGAGCATCGAGGAGTACATCGCGCGGGGCGGCTATCTGACGCTGCTGAAGGCCGTGCGGACCTGGACCCGGGAAGAGATCTGCGACATCATCGAGAAGAGCGGGCTGCGGGGCCGAGGCGGCGGCGGCTTCCCGACCGGAAAGAAGTGGAAGTTCGCGCTCAAGGAAGCCAGCGACCAGAAGTATCTCATCTGCAACGCCGACGAAGGCGATCCCGGCGCGTTCATGGACCGTGCGCTGATCGAAAGCGACCCGCACCGACTGCTCGAGGGCATGATGCTGGCCGCGTATGCCATCGGAGCCAACAAGGCGTACGTGTACATCCGTGCGGAGTATCCGCTGGCCATCCGCCGGCTCAAGACGGCGATCGCCCAGGCCCGTGCATACGGTCTGGTGGGCGAGGACATCATGAAGAGCGGTTTCGCGCTGGAGTTCGTGATCAAGATGGGAGCGGGTGCGTTCGTGTGCGGTGAGGAAACGGCGCTCATCCACAGCATCGAGGGGAAGCGCGGCATGCCGAGACCGAGACCGCCTTATCCGGCGGTGTCGGGTCTGTTCGGGAAGCCCACGGTGATTAACAACGTGGAGACCCTGGCGAACGTTCCGGCGATCGTGCGCAACGGTGCGGCCTGGTTTGCCGGCGTGGGGACCGAGAAGAGCAAGGGCACGAAGATCTTCGCCCTGTCGGGGAAGGTCAACCGGACGGGACTGGTCGAGGTGGCGATGGGCACGACCATCCGCCAGGTGGTCTTCGACATCGGCGGCGGCATCCCGGGAGGCAAGGCCTTCAAGGCGGTGCAGATCGGTGGCCCGTCGGGCGGATGTCTTCCGACACAACTGCTGGACACGCCAATCGACTACGAGTCGGTGAAGTCGGCCGGCGCGATCATGGGCTCGGGCGGACTGGTGACGCTGGACGAGACGACGTGCATGGTGGACCTGGCGAAGTTCTTCCTGCAGTTCGTTCAGAACGAGAGCTGCGGGAAGTGCATCCCCTGTCGCGAGGGGACCAAGCGGATGCTCGAGATCCTGGAAGGGATCACGCGTCCCGCGCACCAGGAGCGCGACATGGACGCTCTCACGCGATTCCAGGGCGTGCTGCGTCTGAAGAACCTCGCCGAGATGATCCGTCAGACGAGCCTGTGCGGACTCGGACAGACGGCACCCAGTCCCGTGCTGAGCACACTGCGGTGGTTCCGAGACGAGTATGAAGCTCACGTGTTCGAGCGACGCTGTCCGGCGGGGGCCTGCAAGGATCTCGTGGGGGCGGTGTGCCAGAACGCGTGTCCGGTGGGGACGGAAGTGTGGCGTTACGTGGCGCACGTGGCCCGCGGGGAATACGAGGACGCTTACCGGACGATCCGCAGTGCGAACCCGTTCCCGTCGGTCTGCGCGCGCGTGTGCAACCATCCGTGCGAGGCATATTGCCGGGCGGGTGCAACCGGTGGAGAGGCGATCGCGGTCCGGACCCTGAAGCGTTTCGTGGTGGATCATGTGTCCCCGAGCGCGTTCTTCGAGGAAGTCAAGCCCGCAGCCGCCGACGCCCCACGCATTGCCGTGGTGGGCGCCGGACCGGCGGGTCTCACCGCGGCACATCAACTGAGCAAGCTGGGCTTCCTGGTGACGATCTTCGAGCGCGAATCCGTGGCGGGTGGGATGCTGAGAGCAGGCATCCCGGCGTACCGGCTGCCCCGGGCACGCCTGGAGGAGGAGATCGAGCTGCTGCTGAACGGGAACGTGGAGCTGAAGCTGAACCAGGAACTGGGGAAGGACTTCACGGTCGATTCGCTGCTGAAGCAGGGATACAAGGCGGTGTATCTGGCGATGGGTGCGCACGCCAGCCGGAAGCTGGGTGTTCCGGGTGAAGACGTCGATGGCGTCATCCACGGCATCCGCTTCCTGAAGGCCTTCAACCTGGCGGGCAAGTCCCTGGCCAAGGGCAAGGTGGGCATCATCGGTGGCGGGAATTCCGCGCTGGACGCGGCCCGTGTGGCGATTCGTCAGCAGGGCGTCGAGGCGGTCACGATCTACTATCGTCGGACACGTCACGAGATGCCGGCGTATGCCGAGGAGATCGAGGCGGCGCTGGAGGAAGGCGTCCAGCTGAAGACGCTGGTGTCTCCGGTCGAAGTGCTGTCCAAGGGAGGCAAGCTCACGGGTGTGAAGTTCCTCAAGAACGAGCTGGGTCCCGCGGACGCCAGTGGACGGCGAAGTCCCGTGCCGGTTCCGGGCACGGAGTATGTCGAGGAGATGGACACGCTGATCGTGGCCATCAGTGAGAACCCGGAGACGACGGCCGTCGACGGTGGACTGAAGCGGAGTCGCGACGGACGGGTGACGGTGAGCTCGGAGTCGCACGCGACGGACCGTGAAGGCGTCTTCGCGGGTGGCGACGTCGTGAGAGGTCCCAACACGGTGATCGAGGCCATCGCGGACGGGAAGCACGCGGCCCGCATGATCTACAATTACGTGACGGGTCGGCTGCTGAAGACGCTTCCGAAGGTCCGCATGCCGAGCTTTTACATCGAGCCTCTGGAGGAAGAGGAAGAGCCTCCGGTCAACCGGATCGCCTCTCCCACGCTCGGTGTTTCGGAGCGACGCGGGAACTGTGATGAAGTGGAGTTGTGTGTTTCGGAAAGCGCCGCGCGTTGCGAAGCGAGGCGGTGTCTGCGCTGCGACCTGAGCTTCACGCAGCCGAGGTCATGAAAGACAGATCTGCCTCCGGGCAGACAGGAAATGAGCGACACGAGGGAGTAGCGGATGATAACGATAGAAGTGGACGACCGGAGTTTCCAGGCGCGAGAAGGCGAGACGATCCTGTCGGTTCTGAAGCGTGAGGGCATCAGTGTTCCGACGCTCTGTCACGTGGAGGGACTTCCCCCGACCGGAGCGTGCCGACTGTGTCTGGTGGAGTTGGTGGGTCCCGGGACACTGGTGCCGTCGTGTTCCTTTCCCGTGGCGAACGGGATGAAGATCAGGTCCAATTCGGCGAAGGTTCTGCACGCGCGACGGACGATCCTGGAGCTGCTCCTTGCCGACCATCCCGACGACTGTCTGTATTGCAGTCGAAACGGAAATTGTCAGCTCCAGCGGCTTGCGGAAGAGCTGGGTGTGCGTGAGCGGCGGTACCACGGTCACAAGAACAGTCGCGACATGGACGTTTCCAGTCCGTCGATCATTCGTGATCCGGACAAGTGCGTGCTGTGCGGGAAGTGTGTCCGGGTTTGCGAAGAGGTCCAGGGGGTGGCGGCCATCGACTTCATCGGTCGCGGCGCCAAGACCACCGTGGGCACCGTTTTCGACACCGGACTGAACCTGTCGAGCTGCGTTAACTGCGGACAGTGCATCCTCGCCTGTCCGACCGGCGCCTTGAGCGAGCATTCGTACGTGGATGACGTGGTGGCGGCCCTGTCGGACCCGAGGAAAACCGTGGTGGTCCAGCACGCGCCGGCCGTGTCCGTCTCCCTGGCGGAGGAGTTCGGCGTGAAACCGGGCAAGGACATCGACGGAAAGATGGTCGGCGCCCTGCGTCAGGTGGGCTTCCGCTGGGTGTTCGACACGTCGTTCAGCGCGGACCTGACCATCATGGAAGAGGGTTCGGAGCTGGTCGAGCGGATCAAGACGGGCGGGGTGCTGCCCCTGTTGACAAGCTGCTCCCCCGGCTGGATCAAGTTCGTGGAGCAGTTCTATCCCGAGTTCATTCCCAACGTTTCGACGTGCAAGAGTCCCCAGCAGATGCTGGGCGCCCTGATCAAGAGCTACTTCGCCGAGAAACAGGGGCTGAACCCTGAAGAGATCGTGAGCGTTTCGATCATGCCCTGCACAGCCAAGAAGTTCGAGTGCAGTCGTGAGGAGATGTCGCAGGATCACGTCCCCGACGTGGACTACGTGCTGACGACCCGTGAACTCGGAGCCCTGCTGCGGATGGTCGGGGGCGATCACGTCAACATGAAACCTGCCCCGGCGGACACGCCCTTCGGCGAGCGTTCCAGCGCGGGGAAGATCTTCGGGGCATCGGGCGGCGTGATGGAAGCGGCCATCCGAAGTGCACACTACCTGCTGACCGGTCAGGAGCTGGCGGACCTGAAGGTCGAGCCGGTTCGTGGTCTGGACGGGATCAAGGAGGCGCACCTCAAGATCAACGGGCTGGAAGTCGGCGTGGCCGTGGTGAACGGATTGGGAAACGCCCGGAAGCTCCTCGACCAGCTGCGTGCCGGCCGGAAGGACCTTCACTTCATCGAGGTGATGACCTGTCCGGGCGGCTGCATCGGTGGCGGCGGTCAGCCGATGGGCGCCGACATCAACGCCCTGAAGGCGCGTATGCAGGCCCTGTATCGGATCGACCGTGACGAGACGCTCCGTGTCAGTCACAAGAACGAGATGGTGCAGCGTCTGTATAAGGAATTCCTGGGACAACCTCTGGGCGAGGTCAGTCACCGCCTGTTGCACACACACTACCACCACCGTGACGTGGCCGTGTGAGGACGGGGACCGAGATGAAACAGGGTGACGAAAACAAAAACAAAGGACTGACGATGAACCAAGCGAAGAAGAAAATTCTGGTGGTGGACGACGATCCGGACATTATCGTACAGCTGAAGGCCCTCCTGGATCAGGAGTACGTGGTGGAGACGGCCCCCCCGGGGGCCGAGGCGGAGGAGATCCTCATGGGTTCGCGTCCGGATCTGGCGATCATCGACCTGATGATGGAGACGCGTGACTCCGGCTTTATGCTGTGTCACAACATCAAGCGACTGTATCCCGGGACCCCCGTCATGATGCTGACGGGAGTCAAGGCCACCACGGGCATGTCGTTCACGGCCGGACCGGGTGAAGAAGACTCGTGGTTCGAGGCCAACCTTCTGCTGGACAAGCCTGTGCGTCCCGATCAGCTCCGCAGGGACGTTCGGCGACTTCTGAGCAAGGATCCACAGGCGAAGAAGGAAGGGGCTCATAAGAAAGGGTGAGGGGACGTCGAGAAAAGGACGCAGGCGTCATGGGCGCGACCCGGTTTGTAGAGACCATCAAAGAGCGCTGCAGGATGTGCTACACGTGCGTGCGCGAGTGCCCTGCCAAGGCGATCCGGATTGTTGAGGGACAGGCCGAGGTGATGGGGGAGCGGTGCATCGCCTGTGGAAACTGTGTGCGGGTCTGTTCCCAGAAGGCCAAGCAGGTCGTGCACTCGGTGAAGGAGGTGGAGGACCTTCTTGCGGGGGACGTCGACGTCGCGGCCATCCTGGCACCGAGCTTCCCGGCGGAGTTTGCCGAATGCGACTACGAACGGGTCGTCGGGATGCTCCGGGCGCTGGGGTTCACCTACGTTAACGAAGTGGCCTTCGGTGCAGACCTGGTGGCCGACTGGTACCGACGCACGCTGCAGAACGGGGATTCCTCCCGTCAGATCGCAACGGCTTGTCCGGCGGTCGTGGCCTACGTGGAGAAGCACCAGCCGGACCTGATCAAGAGTCTGGCCCCGGTCGTTTCGCCCATGATCGCGACGGCACGAGCCCTGCGACAGATCCACGGACCGGCACTCCGGGTGGTCTTCATCGGTCCCTGCGTGGCCAAGAAGGCGGAGATGCAAAGCTCTCCCGTTTCCGGAGAGGTCGACGCCGTCCTGACCGTCGTCACCCTGCGCGAGATGCTGAAGGCACATGATCTCACCCCGGAAAGTGTATCGCCCAGTGATTTCGACGAGCCTCGGGGAGGGTTGGGCGCCCTCTTCCCCATCAGCCGGGGAATGCTGCAAGCCGCGGGACTCAACGAGAACCTCATGAACGGGGAGGTCGTCACCACGGAGGGTCGGACGAACTTCGTGGAAGCCCTGGAGGAATTCCCCCGTGGCGACGTTCGGACCCGGCTGCTCGAAGTCCTGGCCTGTCAGGGATGCATTCTCGGTCCGGGCATGAGCCACCGGACGCCCCTGTTTTCGGCACGGGCCCGCGTCGCACACTACGTGACGGAACGGACCAAACGACAGGACCTGGAAGCCTGGCGCAAGCAGGTGGAGAGCTTCAGGAACCTGGACCTCGCCCGCACGTACGAGGCGAGTGATCAGCGAATCTGGCCCCCAGAGGAGCACGAGATCCAGCAGATCCTCATCAACATGGGGAAGAAGTCCATCCAGGATGAGCTGAACTGCGGGGCATGCGGATACGACACCTGTCGCGAGCACGCCGTGGCGATCCACCGGGGACTGGCCGAGAGCGAGATGTGTCTGCCTTACACCATCGACCAGCTTCGCAAGACGATCCAGGACCTTGCGGTCACAAACGATCGTCTGGCGAATACCCAGGCGGCACTGATCCAGTCCGAGAAACTGGCCAGCATGGGACAACTGGCCGCCGGGATCGCCCACGAGGTAAACAACCCCCTGGGTGTCGTCCTCATGTATGCCCATCTCCTTCAGGACGAACACGGGAAGGATCCCACGATGGCGGCCGACCTCGACATGGTTGTCCGTCAGGCGGACCGCTGTCGCAAGATCGTCGCCGGACTGCTTCATTTCGCCCGTCAGAACAAGGTGGTCAGGGAGCCGACGGACGTTCGGAAGCTGGTGGAGGAGACCCTCCGTGCCTTGAGTCCACCCGACAACGTCCAGGTGGTCATCGACTGTCAGATGAAGGACCCGATCGCTGAGCTGGACCATGACCAGACCTGTCAGATGCTGACCAACCTGATCACCAACGCCTACGCGGCCATGAGCGATCGGAACGGGACCCTCACGGTGCTCATCGAAGAGAAGGGAGATGACGTGCTGTTTTCGGTCATCGACACCGGTGTGGGGATCAAGCCGGAGCACATGTCGAAGATCTTCGAGCCGTTCTTCACCACCAAGCAAATCGGCAAAGGCACCGGACTGGGACTGGCGATAACGTACGGGATCGTTAAGATGCACCGTGGGGATATTTCGGTGAAATCCAATGCGGACCCTGCCAAGGGGCCGACGGGCACAACATTTACCGTGAGGCTGCCCCGCAAGGGGCAGGAGGATTGAGGTCCGGACCCAAGGAGGCCTGTCATGGCAAAGGTATTGCTGGTGGATGACGACGAGGACCTGGTGACGATGAACAGGAAAGTCCTGGAAGCACGGGGACACCAGGTGCTGAGCGCCTTCTCGGGAAAGGAAGCGCGTGAGGTTCTGAAGAAAGAAGCCCCGGACGTGGCGGTCCTGGACGTGATGATGGAGTCGCTCAGCGCGGGTTTTGAACTCGCACGAGAGATGAATCGAACCCACCCGAAAATGCCGATACTGATGTTGTCGGGCATCGAGGAAAAGACGGGTCTCGGTTTCAAGGGGCTCGAGGACGACCAGTGGCTCCCCGTTTTCAGGTTCATCGATAAGCCGCTTTCACCCGACAAATTGGCTGAAAAGGTGGAAGAAGTCCTGAAGAAGTGAGGGGACGAAACGCCCAGAGGAGATCAGGGACATGGAAACTCTACGTGTTCTGGTGGCGGACGACGAGCCGGGGATGCGTATGGGGGCGGCGCGTGCCCTGAAGGATCTCCGCATGAAATTGCCCGCCATGGAGGAAGAATACGGCCTCAGCATCTCGGAGGCGGCTTCCGGGGAGGAAGCCATGGAGTTCATCCGGAAGAACGGCACGGACATCCTGCTGCTGGACCACAAGATGCCCGGAATCTCGGGACTCGATCTCCTGCGCACGCTTGCCGAAGAGCAATACGACGTCCTCGCGATCATGATCACCGCCTACGCGTCACTCGACGTGGCCATCTCGGCAACACGTCGCGGCGCGTA
The DNA here is from genome assembly GCA_964629945.1 of uncultured Planctomycetota bacterium. Classification (GTDB taxonomy): domain Bacteria; phylum Planctomycetota; class DG-23; order DATKVD01; family CAZVTD01; genus CAZVTD01. Next base: position 37,050 of record CAZVTD010000002.1, read on the forward strand.
CGATTTCCTCGCCAAGCCATTCACCCCGGAAGAGTTGAGGGGGACCGTGCGCAAAGCAGCCAAGCACGTGCTCCTCGAACGCCAGGCCCGCAGGCTTGCCGAGGAAAAGAAACAGGTCCGCTTTCAGTTTCTGTCGGTCCTCGCCCACGAACTCAAGGCCCCCCTGGCCGCCCTGGAAGGATATCTCCAGATCCTGGGCAACAAGTCGCTGGGCAACGATCCGGCGGCGTATGAAGGGATGATCGACCGGTGTCTCGTGCGCTCCGAGCACATGCGCAAGCTCATCACCGACCTGCTCGACCTCACACGGATCGAGTCCGGTCAGAAACGCAGGACGCTGAGCATGGTTGACGTTGCCGAAATCGCTCGCCTGGCGCTGGAGACGGCGGGACCCCAGGCGGCGGAGCGCCAGATCAACCTCAAGCTGGAGTCGGCCGGTCCCGTGACGATGCAGGCCGATGCGGGCGAAATCGAGGTCATTCTCAACAATCTCGTCTCCAATGCGGTAAAATATAATAGGCAGGAAGGCAAGGTCACGGTCACGCTGGATCGGGAGGCTGATAGGGTCAGGATCGCGGTGTCCGACACCGGCATCGGTATCCGTCCGGAGGACCGCGAAAAACTGTTCACGGAGTTTTTCAGGGTGAAAAGCGAACAGACGCGTTCGATCTTGGGAAGCGGTCTGGGTTTGTCGATCGTGCGGAAGCTGGCAATGCTGTATGGCGGCGAGGCGACCGTGGAAAGCGAGCCGGGGAAAGGCTCGACGTTCACCGTCACGCTGCGAGATGAGCCGCCCGGGGGGGCCAATGAAGCACCAAGGACCCGGGAGGTGAATTGAAGTGGCTGGTCTGAGTCGTGCGGAGGTGCTGAAATGGCTGTGCACGGAGGACGAGGAGGCGCTGTGCGAACTCCGTGAGCGTGCCGATGCGGAGCGTCGGCGACGGGTCGGGGACCAGGTCCACCTGCGGGGACTCATCGAGATATCCAACCACTGCGTGCGAAGCTGTCATTACTGTGGTCTGCGCGGACCGAACCACGGGCTGAAACGGTACCGTCTCACCCGGGAACAGGTGCTCCAGAGCGCCCGGCTGGCGTTGAGCCTGGGTTATGGAACGGTGGTGATCCAGTCCGGAGAGGACCCGGGTCTCACGAGCGACTGGGTGACGGAACTGATCGAAACCATCCGTCGACAGACCCGGCTTGCGGTAACACTCAGCCTAGGAGAGCGTTCGGACGAGGAGTTGGCCGCGTGGCGATACGCGGGAGCCGACCGTTATCTCCTGCGCTTCGAGACGTCCAGGCGGGATCTCTACGAACGCATTCATCCGCCTCTCGCGTCGACACCCAGTGATCGCATCCGCCTGCTGAGACGGCTTCGGGAGCTGGGCTACGAGATGGGCACGGGAATGATGATCGGAATCCCGGGGCAAACCCTCGAAGACCTGACCGATGACATCATGCTGCTGGCCGAACTCGACCCGGACATGATCGGTCTGGGGCCGTTCGTTCCTCATCCGGATACGCCGCTGGGCAAGGTGGTCCCGGTCACTTCCGGACAGGCTCCCAATTCGGAAAACATGGTTCTCAAGGTACTGGCTTTGGTGAGGCTGGTCTGTCCGATGTCGAACATCCCGGCGACAACGGCACTGGCCTCGATCGACCCCGAAGGGGGATATGAAGCCGGGCTGCGTTGGGGCGCAAATGTGATCATGCCCAACGTCAGTCCGGCCGAGGTGCGCAAGTTCTATCAGATTTACCCGGGAAAGGTGTGTGTCACGGAGACCATCGAGTTTCATGAGCGCCTGGTCCGTCGGATTCAGGAGATGGGACGCAGCGTGGGTGTCGGACGGGGCGACTCGGCGGCCTACCTGGCGCGACAGAAGGGAGCGGTGTAGAGATGACTGACCTGGCCCAGATGACGTTGAGTCGCGGGGCGGTGGATTTTATCAACGATGATGAGCTGACGAACCTGCTGGCGCAGCCAAGTCCGCAGCCGGAGCGAGTCCGCGAGGTGATCGCCAAGAGCCTCGCGAAGGAACCCCTGACCGTTGAGGAGACGGCCGTGCTGCTGCGGGCCGAGGACCCCGAGATGGTGAACGAGATCTTCGAGGCGGCACGCCGACTCAAGCGGGAGGTTTACGGAAACCGGATCGTCCTGTTCGCCCCGCTGTATATCGGAAACTACTGCGTGAACGACTGCGCCTACTGCGCGTTCAAGCGCTCGAACCGCGAGGCGGTAAGGCGCACGCTGACCCGTGACGAACTGGTCGGACAGGTGGAAGCCCTGGAACGCCAGGGGCACAAACGCCTCATCCTGGTCTTCGGGGAGCATTCGGCCTACAACGCGGATTTCATCGCGGACTGCGTGCGGACCGTGTATGGCGTGCGTCTCGGACATGGCGAGATCCGGCGGGTGAACATCAACGCGGCCCCACTGGACCACGAGGGATACCGCAAGGTCAAAGAGGCCGGGATCGGCACATATCAGGTCTTCCAGGAGACTTATCACCACGCAACCTACGAACGCTATCATCCGGCCGGGACACGCAAGGGAGATTTCCAGTACCGTCTGGACGCCCTGAGCCGGGCCATGGAGGCCGGCCTCGACGACGTCGGCATCGGAGCGCTGTTCGGACTCTACGACTGGCGTTTCGAAGTCCTGGGACTGGTCTCTCACGCGCGATATCTCGCCGAACGGTACCACTGCGGACCACACACCATCAGCTTCCCCCGACTGCGTCCGGCGGCAGGGGTCCGGTTCGACGAAAAATGGTTCGTCCGTGACGAGCACTTCAAACGTGTCATCGCGATTCTGAGACTCGCGGTGCCTTATACGGGACTGATTCTCACGGCCAGGGAAAACCCCGAGCTTCGACGGGAGGTCATGGCCTTCGGCGTCTCCCAGATCGACGCCGGCAGCCGCATTGAAATTGGCGGCTACACCGAGGCGGGCGACGCCCAGGTGATGGAGCGTGAGCAGTTCTCGCTCGGGGACATCCGGTCGCTGGACACCGTCATGCGCGAACTGATGGCGGATGGGTACGTCCCCAGCTTCTGCACGGCGTGCTATCGCCTGGGACGCACCGGTGAGCATTTCATGGAGTTCGCCATCCCGGGGTTCATCCGCAACTTCTGCACACCCAATGCGCTTTCAACGCTTGAGGAATACCTCGTCGATTATGCCTCTCCGGAGACGCGCAAAACGGGTGAGACGCTCATCGCCCGCGCACTCGATGCGATGGACGAAGGGCCGGTCAAGACGGAACTGATCGAGCGGCTGAAACGCATCAAAGCAACCGACGACCGCGACCTCTATTTCTGAGCCGAACCGGAGACGCACATGAGCGAATACCGCACCGAGAAAGACCTGCTGGGCGAATACCAGGTGCCCGCCAACGCGCTCTTCGGGGTTCACACCGCGCGCGCCATCGAGAACTTCCCTCTGGCCCGACGGAAGGTCAACCCGGCCCTGATCCACGCGTACGGACAGGTGAAGCTGGCCTGCACGCGCACCAATCGTGAACTCGGGTTCCTTCAGGACACCATCGCGGCGGCGTTGGAAAGGGCCTGCGACGAACTTGCCGAGGGACTTCTCGACGAACACATCGTGGTGGATGCCCTCCAGGGAGGCGCCGGAACCTCGACGAACATGAACGTCAACGAGGTGCTCGCCAACCGTGCACTCGACATCCTGGGTAAGCCGCGCGGCGACTACGTCACGATCAGTCCCCTCGGTCACGTGAACCTCCACCAGTCCACCAACGACACTTACCCGACGGCGCTGAAGGTGGCGGCGATGCGTCGGCTGGACGTCCTGGAGCGGGAGGTCGTCGGACTTCAGGAGGCATTCCAGAAGAAGGAAAAGGAATTCGCCCACGTGGTGAAGGTAGGCCGAACGCAGCTCCAGGACGCCGTGCTCGTGACACTGGGTCGCGAGATGTCGGCTTACGCCGAGGCGTTCGCACGTGATCGCTGGCGCGTTTATAAGTGCCGGGAACGCATCCGCGTAATCAACCTCGGCGGAACCGCCGTCGGCACGGGACTGGGTGCGCCGCGGCGCTATATCTTCCGCGTCATTGAGCAGCTTCGCGAGATCACCGGACTCGGACTCGCACGCGCCGAGAACATGGTCGAAGCCACCCAGAACACCGATGCCTTCGTCGAGGTCTCCGGCATCCTCAAGGCCCTGGCTTCGAACCTCCTCAAGGTCGCTACGGATCTCCGCCTCCTCTCCTCGGGACCCGTCGCGGGACTGGGCGAACTGCATCTTCCCCCGCGACAGGCCGGCAGTTCCATCATGCCGGGGAAGGTGAACCCCGTGATCCCCGAGGCCGTGTCCCAGGCGGCGCTCGTCGTCTTCGGAAACGACCAGGCCCTGACCATGGCTTGTTCACTCGGCAACCTCGAACTCAATGCTTTCATGCCGCTGGTGGCCGACGCCCTTCTCGGAAGCATCGACCTCCTGATTGGAGCCTGTGACATCCTCCGAAGGCTGTGTGTCGAAGAACTCCAGGCCGATGAAGTGCGCTGCCGTGCTGCGGTCGAAACCGCCACGGCCAGCGTGACGGCGCTGGTGGAGCGGATCGGATACACCCAGGCGCAGGAGGTTGCCAAGTCCGCGGCGGCCCAGGGGAAATCCGTCCGTCAGGTCGTCCTGGAAAAAGGACTGCTCCGTCCTGAAGAGTTCGACGCACTCATCTCGGCCGAACGCGTCACCCGTCTGGGTTCCCCCGACACGGAGATCAACCGATGATCAAGACCCCGAAAGGACTTCGACTGCACATCGCCCTCTTTGGCCGACGGAACGTCGGCAAATCGTCGCTCCTCAATGCGCTCACCCGCCAGGAGGTCTCCATCGTTTCCGACATCGCGGGAACGACCACCGACCCCGTGGAAAAACCTATGGAGCTTCTGCCCATCGGTCCCGTACTGTTCATCGACACGGCCGGCATCGACGACGTGGGTGCTCTCGGTCAGATGCGCGTGCAGCGGACTCGCAAGATTTTCGACCGTGCGGACGTGGGCGTCGTGGTGACCGAAGCCGGGACGTGGGGAGAGTTCGAGCAGGCCATCCTCGACGAACTGACCCGCCGGAAGATCGCACCCATCGTGGTCTTCAACAAGATCGACCTCGCGCCACCCGACCAGGCACTGATCGCGCGGCTGAAGCAGGACAAGATTCCCATGCTGCTGACCTCGGTCCCGAAGGACGGCGAGGTCCGGGGAATGCTCGATTTCCGCGAAGCCCTCATCCGGCAGGCCCCCGAAGAGTTCATCAACGCCCCCACCATCCTGGGCGACCTGGTCCGTGCCGGGGAACTGGCCGTGCTCGTGGTTCCCATCGATCTGGAAGCCCCCAAGGGTCGGCTCATCCTGCCCCAGGTCCAGGCGATCCGGGACGTGCTGGACAACGACGCCTACTGCATGGTCGTGAAAGAGCGGGAGCTGCGCGACGCGCTCGACGGACTCAAGCGGCCGCCGAAGATCGTCGTCACCGATTCGCAGTCCTTCCTCAAAGTGGCCGGGGACACGCCGCCCGAGATTCCGATGACGTCCTTTTCCATCCTCTTCGCGCGTTTCAAAGGCGACTTGAACACCCTGGTTCGGGGCGCACTGGCCATCGAAACCCTGCACCCGGGAGATCGCGTGCTCGTGGCGGAGGCCTGTTCGCATCACCCCATCGGCGACGACATCGGGCGCGTCAAAATACCACGCTGGCTCACCCAATACATCGGTGGAAAAGTGGAGTTCACCACCGTCCAGGGGCACGATTTCCCCGACGATCTCTCCGGATACAAGCTGGTCATCCACTGCGGAGCCTGCATGTGGAATCGTCGCGAGATGCTGACGCGGATGATGAAATGCCGCGAGGCTGGCGTGCCCATCACGAACTATGGCGTCGCCATCTCCTATCTCCTGGGAATCTTCGAACGAGCGCTCTCGCCCTTCCCGGGAGCACTCGAAGAACTGGCACGGACACGAAAATCCGGTTCGTGATTGGCCGGTCGCTCCTCTTCATCGACCTGCCGCACGCCATGTTCAGAGCCGACCGCTCTCCGGAGGTCTGCGATACACCCGCAGCCAGTTGAAGATGTTATGGACACGGTCGTTGTCCGGCTGGAACCCCAACGCAACCATCTCGTCGGCCTCGTCGAGTCTCGTGACAATGTCCAGTGACGGGGACGCCCCAAGCCACTCTTTCCACTTCGCCTTCCCGACGTCCTCTCCGTGACGTTCGATCCAGAGGTCACGCAGTTGCGTGGCCACCGGAACCTCATCGGCAAAATACCAGACGAGCGCCGCGTCGGGCTTGCGCCAGGAAGCCACCCGAATGCGTTCCGCATCCCGTTCCACCTGGAGCGAAACCGCCATGCGCTCCAGCGCGTTCCACTTGTACGTCCAGATGTCCTCGCGCGTCAGGAACGAAAGTTCCCCGAGAAACACCGCCACGAAGAGAAACGCCATCGCCCACTGGAGTACACCCTTGCGAAGGGACAACCACGAGCCCCAGAGCGGCAGGGCGGCACAGATCGCCACGATCAGGATGTGGACGACACGCAGCTTGAAGAAACCCGGCGACAGGAAAATCCCGATCAGGCCGCCATAGACACATAAAGACATCACGACGGCCGCCGCCACAATGAAGAACCGGACGAAGCGTATCGAAACCCACTTATGCTCGAAGAACGCGTCCTCGGCAAAACAACCCATCAGAAGACACGCCGCCGGAAGCGCGGGCAGGATATACTGATCGTGCTTGCCAACGGCCACCGAGAACAACAGCACCAGCCCGAAGATCCAGAGGAAGAGGAAGACCAGGCCCTCGTGGAATTTCTGGAAGCGTTTCATGAAGGGAAGTGCCAGGGCGCCCGGGAAGAAAACGATCCAGGGAAGCGTCCACTTGGCCAACGCCTGGACATAATACCCCCGGAGCGGCGAAGCGGAACGCTCAAGCCAGCCACCCGTCCCCAGCCCCCGTTCCATCGTCTGGTGGGAAAGCACGTCCTCCGTCTGGGGAAAAGCGTGCGCCAGATGCAGCATCCAAGGCACAAACAACACCGCCACGATGAGCACGCCCGGCAGCACGGTCACCAAGAACGGCGGAAGCCGGCGCCAGAGACGACACTGAAGTGCATACCAACCGGCTGGAAGCCCCAGCGTGAGAGCAACCGTCACGGCGATCCCGAGAGTGTCGGAAAGCCCGACCGCACGCCACCAGTGCAGTGCAGGTGTGATGCGGACCAGGATGCAGATAACGAAGGCGATGGAAGCCGAGACGAGATACCACGACAGGAACTTCCGGGAAGACCGACGCTCGCCCTCACAAGCAGCGCTTTGCTGCCAGGCGAGGTAAAGCAGCACGGGAAGCGCCAGGAAAAGGGGAACGAACTGCTTGGCCATGTTGCCCAGCGCGATGGCCGTCCACGCCAGGAGCAGCAGAAGATGCCGCCGGGGACGTTCGTCGTGAGCTGCGAGGTAGAACAGGAACATCGCCAGGGACATCCAGAAGGTCATCTGGATGTCCGAGCGGGCACTGCGTCCCCAACCGATGACGCCAAGCGACGTCGTGAACATGAGCGTTCCGAGCAGCGCCGCGCGCGACGAAAGCATCGCACGTCCGAGAGCCAGCGTCACAACGGCCAGCAGCACCGCGAAGATCGCCGACGGAAGACGAGTTGTGAAATCGTTGAGAGGCATTCCCAGCTTCGCCGGGACCGCAAGGCACCAGTACGCCAGGGGTGGCTTCTCAAGGCGGGCCTGCCCGTTGAACACGGGAACCATCCAGTGGTTGAGCGTATTGTTGACGGGTATGGAGCCCGAAACGAGTTCGGCGTCCAGCCAGTGGTCGGGCTGAGTCATGTTCCGTGCAACGACGGCCACGTACGCCTCGTGTCCGTTCAGCGGCGTGCGGTCAAGATTCCACGTCATCATCAGCGCCGCCACCGCCGCGACAAGCATGTAGTGGGACAGGGCTTCCCGTCGAGGCGAAGAGGAGGCGATGGATTCCATAGCGGGTTCGTCCTTGCGATTCACGTGTCTCAAGGCAGCACAGTTTCCTGGAAATGAAACTATAGCCCGAAGCACGTCAAGTGCAAGGAGATGTTGTCGTCAGTCGTGCACGGTCGTGTCGTAGCGGACCCCCTCGGGCACCGGAACCGGGACGTTGACCGTGGTCCCGGAGTCGCCCGCGGTCCGCGAAAGCGCATCGACCGCCACGAACGCCGTAAAGGCCGAAACCAGGTTGTGCTGCAGCGCGACCTTGCGAATCTCCCGCTCCGGCGAACCGCCCGAACGCAGCAGGGCCTGGTTCGACAGGTCGGCAATCTTCATCCGTGCCCACACCTTGTCGAGTCCCGGATGCTGGCCGTCCGCCACCACCGGCACGTCGAACTGGACTGTGCGCCTGCTCGACTTTCCGCCCACCCGGACCGTGGCGTTCCCCTCCGGAGCTTTGAACCGCCCGGTAAGGACCACCGGTCGTCCGACGAACAGGTCCGGAACCTGTCGCGGATAAACGTCCTCCACCTTCATCCCGCCCCAGTCGATCTGGATGTCCGTCAGCGCCGGGTGACGGATGCGCTCATAGAAAAGGTCCACCGTCTTCACCGCCCCCTCGTCCAGATTCACATCAGCCACCGCCCCGCGTCCCATCAGCGCCATGTTTTCGAGCAGATAGCGGTTGGGCGACTCACCCACGCCGAATGAGAAAATCCGCGTCTCCCCCAGACGCTTGCCGATCTCGCCCAGGATTTCCGTTTCGTTGCCGATGTAGCCGTCCGTCATAAACGAGACCAGCCGGAGCCGTTCCGGGTTGTGCGGAAAATCCAGTGCCGCGCGGATGCCGTTGATCATCATCGTCCCGCCGCCCGGCTTCAGCGACTCCACGTAACGAACTCCCCGGGCGATGTTTTCGCGCGTCGCGGGCAGTGGCGCAGGTCCAAGCGTCGAGGAGGATTCCGAGAACGAGATCACCTGGAACGTGTCGTCACGATCGAGCCGGCGGAGCGCACGTGTGACGGCGTCTTTGGCCAGATTGAGCGGTTTGCCCTGCATCGAACCCGAACAGTCGATCACGAAAACCATCTCCACTGGGTCGCGCACCAACTGGGCCGACGCGTCGGGCGGCTGCAGCATCAGCGTGAAGTATCCTCCTGTCGGATCGGTATGCGCAAGGAACACGCTCTTGATCCCCTCACCCGCCACCTTGTAGCGCAGGATGAAGTCCCGGTTGGGAATCGCGTCATTTTCCGACAGCTTCACCGCCGCGTGGCGTCCGTCGGGCCGCGTTACACCGACCACGTGCGATGGACAGGCGACCGCCTCGATGGGCACCCCGGCGTCCAGGTCCACGAACAGGCTGATGTCATGCCCGGAGCGTTGACGCGGACGCAAATACCCCACCTCTGTCTTCTGGCCGGACCGTCCTCGTGCGCGGGCCCCCACTGCTCCGACACCCTCTGTGCTCCCCGGCGGGTTGAATCGCGGACCGACCACCATCGGAAACGTATATTCATACCACCCGTCCACGCACGCCAACGTGTGGAAGTAACGGATGTTGACCTCGATCTCCTTCGCCGGTTCGATGTTGGCGACTCGCTGTGTGAAAATATTCGGACGCTCCTGCGTCAGAAGCGAGGCCACGTGCCCTTGCTTACGTGCCTCGTAGTAGATTTTCTCCGCCTCCTCGCGCTCGCGGATGATCCCGCGGATGCGACGCGTGCCCACCGTCATGAGAAAATCATGCACCGCCGCGTTGGTCGGAAGCGGAAACACATATGCCGCCTCAATCTTCGAGCCGTACGGATTGCTGAAGGTCTGGGTGACGTCCACCGACGCCACGTACGCGGAAATGCGCGTCTTCACGTCCGTGTGCTTGAGCGGGACGGGCACCTCCTCTTCAGCATCCGGAAGCTTCACCATCATCGACCCGCAGCCCGGCACGTCGTCCCCCGGAGCCGACGACTCCGGACGCACGACGACCCACAACTCCTCTCCAGGACGCAGAAGCGTCGCGTCAAGCGCAGAATATCCCGTCTTGATGGCGGGGGACCCGGAAACAGGAGCCCAATGAAACGACCCGTCCTCCCGTGTCGCGCTCGACTCTCCTGCCTGCCTGGTTGCTTGTGGAGCCTCCTGCGGCATGGCCCCGCAGCCGACAAGAAAAGCCATTACCACAACACATGACATCCCCAGCCCGGCGAGCAAGACGAGACCTGCTCTTCTCATTCGTTACCTCCTTGCGACAGAAAATCCGTCACCGTGATGCCGTCCGGGAGGCCAGCACAACCTCCGCGATCAAACGCCTGCAGCCGGTCTGCAGATCCTTCAAACTCTTCTCGGTGGTTTGCTTGACGATCTTCTCCTCGCCCACCGAAGTCCACGCGGCGGGCGTCGTCCGTCGGTGTTCGTCCTCGCCCGTCGCCGTCCCCAGCACCGCACCCGTTCGCGAATCCACCAGCACCGCCTGGCACACCGTCCGGTGTTCCAGGTCCGTCCCGGGAACCACCCACAACCCCACGATCGTCCAATACAGAATCGACGCCCCGTTCAGGTTCTCCAGGTCCCGGTCGTCCTGAAGATAAACCAGAAGCAGTTCGCAGTTCTGCGTCCCGGCCGCCTCGCGCAGACTCTTCAGCGAAATTCGCTTATCCTTCTCCGAAAGACTGATAGCAACGGGCACGATCGGCTGCACCCCTGTGATCAGGGGCTCATCCGCAACCACCTTCTCCCACGAATGCAACTCCTCCGCCCCGATCGTCTCCACGTACGGACCGCTGTAGTTCGTCCCCAGCTTCGCGATGGCAAGGTTCGTGGGAAGTTTCGCCCGCACACGGGCATCCAGCCGCGTCGCGATGTCACGATCCGTAAAGGCCTGCTCCGGACACTCCGCCATGGCCGATGCCATCGGGTTAGACGGGAATCGGCTCATGCTGTGATGTGTCTCGCAGCCGGCCAACACGAGAACCAGGACCAGCGTCGAACCGGTCAGTATCTTCATTCACGTTCTCCTTGGGTCTGAACGGAAACGGTTGCAGGAATTGGTTTGCCGTCGATCGAGCCAGCGGTAACCAGTTTGGCCTCATACTTCGGTTCCACACCCCCGGAAACCTGCACGTGCACGCGGGCCACGCGAACCCGTCCGTGCGGCAGGTCCTTCCCCGTCGAGAACGCCGCCAGGATCACGCGGTCGTTGGCCATCGCCGCAGGATCATAATAAGGCGGCTCGACAAACGCGGGATGCTCACCCCCCTCGATGCCCACGATCTCAACGGAGCCTGCCTTCGTCACCATCTCCACCTGCCAGGCCGCCAGCGGCGTATCTCCCGAATCGACCAGGACATCGATCGTCGTGAACCGCACCGGAACCGCTTCCTGTGCCGGACTGCCGGAAACCAGACAGGTGAAAATGAGTGCGAGCGCGAGGATCCGTTTCATCGATACACTCCCGGGCTCAAACTGACCGCTGCTTGTGCGATCAACGTCACGTCGTCCGAATCGATGCGACCGTCGTGGTTCAGGTCCGCACGCGGATCGGGCTCACGCCGATCGCGAAGGTCTCGCGCCACGGCAAACGCGTCCAGAATGTCCACACGACCGTTGTGGTCGATGTCTTCCCGCAGGGGAACACCGGCGTAGTTCTGACGCACCTCACCGGGTTCCTGACGCCCTTGTTGATAGGGCCACAGAAGAAGGACCGCCACCAGCAGCCCCGCGGCGGCCGCCGAACCCACCGCCCAACGCAGCACCCACCGCCGTCGTCCACGCCTCCCGGAAAGACGCATTCGGGCAAGATCAAGAATCCGATGATCGACCCCTTGAGGAACGGGAACCTCGCGGTCATAAAGTTGACGCAGGTCGCGTTCAAGCTGCCCGCCCTCGATGGATTGAAGTCGATCATCATGTGCCTTATTTTCAGGGTCCATGACTTTCTCCAACCTGTTAAGCGAACGAAAGGACGAAAAGGTTCATCAAAAAACGGAATTCATTCCCCCAGGAAGTAATCCCGGGTTCCGGGATCCTCTCTGAGTATCGCCAAAGCGTTATGGAGCCGGGACTTGACCGTCCCCAGAGGCAGCTCCAATGCCAGCGCGATCTCCTGCAGCGACATCCCGTCCAGAAACCGCATGAGCAGCACTTCGCGCTGCGGAGCCGAAAGACGCCCCAGGACACGGGAAAGATCTTCCGGATAAGGTTCGGAGGTTGCCCCCTCCTCTGGAGCCGGCACCACGGCCAGCAGGTCGTCATCGCTGACCAGTCGCCGGCGGCGGCGCAGCACCGCGATCGAAAGGTTCCGCACGACCGGATATAGAAACGTGCTGAGGCGTGCCGTCAGATGAAAACCCGGAAAACGGTCCAGGAACCACGTGAACGTCTCCTGCAGAACGTCGAGCGCGTCGTGATGATCGCGGGTGAAACGGAACGCCAGGCGGACCACCCAGTCCCGGTGACGCGCGTACAGCACCTCGAAAGCGGCGACCTCCCCGCGGTTCAGCGCCTCGACAAGATCGTGGTCCGACCGGGAATCCGGCTGCATGGGCACCCCGCAAAATAGCAGGCTCGCGAATATTATAGCAACCCCGCGCAAAGAACCCAGCCACCCCCTTCAGGCTTTTTGACCCGCCCCTTCAGACATTTCCTCATTGCATCCAGGCCCCTTGCGTCGGTAGTCTTAAGAAAACGCGTCGCGAACAAAAGCGGAGAACACGGAATGGCGCTCATACACATCCATGCCGACCAGGAAGCCCTCAGTCGGACCGCCGCTGACCTGTTCATCGAAACCGCTGCCGACGCCATCAGCCGACGTGGACGCTTTGCCGTCGCCCTGGCCGGAGGCAGCACCCCTCGACGGACCTACGAGCTATTGGCCCAGCCTGATCGGACAGCACGCGTCGATTGGCCGCATGTCCATGTCTTCTGGACTGACGAACGCTGTGTGCCGCCTGACGACCTGCGCTCCAACGAGCGATTCGCCATCCGTTCACTCCTCCAGAGCGTGCCCGTCCCCGTCGAACAGGTCCATCCCTTCCGCTGTGAGCCGGACCCGGACCGGGCCGCGGAGAATTACCAACAGGTCCTGGCCCGCTTCTTCGGCGACGCCCCCCCGACGTTCGACCTCGTCCTTCTGGGACTGGGAATCGACGGACATACGGCCTCCCTCTTTCCACACACCCCTGCCCTTCGGGAAACACAGCGCTGGACCACCCTCGTAGCCCCCGATCCGGACGCACCAAAGCGCCTCACGATGACCGTCCCCCTCATCAACCAGGCGCGTCGCGTCGTGTTCCTGGTGTCCGGCATCGACAAAGCCCCCGTCCTCAAAGAGGTCCTGGAAGGACCGAGTGAGCCCGACCGCCTTCCGGCACAACATATCCACCCGCAGGACGGCTTGACCTGGCTGATCGACCGATCGGCAGCCACCCTGCTTTGCAGCGAAGGAGAGAATGCATGAAGGTGCTCATCGTCTACTACAGCATGTACGGAAACTGCTACAGGATGTCCAGGTGTGTCGCCGAAGGCGTCACGAGAGTCCCGGGGGCCGAGCCCGTCCTTCGCAAGGTCAAAGAACTGGTCCCGGAATCCGTCATCGAGTCGCGCGACGATCTGAAAAAAGGCCGAGACTTGCAAAGCGACGTCCCCTTCGTCACCGAGGACGACTTCCGCCAGGCCCACGCTGTCATCTTCGGCACCCCAACACGCTTCGGAAACGTCTCAGCCCAGCTTAAAAACCAGATCGACCAGCTCGGTGGACTGTGGACGGAAGGCGTATTCGAGGGAAAGCCCGCCGGACTCTTCGTCTCCACCGCAAGTCTTCACGGCGGGCAGGAAACGACGCTCCTGACCTTGATGGCGCCGCTCCTCCATCTTGGGTTCATCCTGGTGGGCGTCCCGTCGTCGGTGGAGGAACTGTTCACCACCACCGGCGGGGGCTCGCCCTATGGGGCCGGACACGTCGCCGGACAGGACGGCCAGCGTGAACTCGACGAGCAGGAAAAAGCCATTTGCCGGGCGCTGGGCCAACGCGTCGCCGAGGTGGCATCAAAGCTGTCTCGTTGAACGCAGCACGTCTTAACACGGGAGGCATCCCATGAACCGCACCGCATCTCATGGGGTTTTGATCCTTGCGCTGCTCCCCTGGACCGCCATCGGCTGCAATCAGCCCATCGCACCGGAATATCGACAGCAGGCTGGCAGCGGACCGGACTTCCCGCAGGCACTTCCCAATCCCAACGCGTTCGCCGGAAAAACCGTCATCTGGGGCGGACACGTCGTCACCCTCGAAAGCCGTGGAGTCGGCAGCGACCTCATCGTCCTCCAGACCCCTCTGGACAACAATCAGGAGCCCCGCTCGACCACCCTGTCCACCGGCCAGTTCATCGCCCGAAACCCCTCACCCCTCGATCCGACCCTCTACACCACCGGCAGCAAAGTCACCGTCGCCGGAACCCTCATCGGCTCCGAAACCCGAACCTTCGGAGACCTCCAGCGCACCTACCCCCTCATCGAGATCAAACAGATCCACCTCTGGGGCAAACCCTACCATCCGGAACCCTACGTCTACAGCCCCGGTTACACCTACGAATATTTCTACTGGCCCTATGCTTACCTGCCTTACGACTACGCACCCCACTACGGGGATTATTTCGGTGAACACTACTTCTCCAGCTACGGACTCAACCTCCGTTTCAGAATCGGGGATCATGACGATTGGGTAAAAGGGTCCTGGCGAGGCGGCGGACATCGGCCAGGACATGGAAGACTACCCGGTCGGCATCGATGAGTGCTCCGCATCCTCGCCCATACCGGCGGTGTTCTCGGAACCTCACTTCTCCTCTGCTGCCAGCGCCCCCGTGGCCCGTTCGAACCGTGCCCGGCTCATGAAATACCCCCACTGCGCTCTCACCAGTGAACCCTCCGCCCCCGCAAGTTCCGCCTCCGCATCCAGGAGGTCCGTGATCGTATTCGTCCCCGCCTCGTAGCGCTCCTGCGTCCGCCGCAGGCTCTCTTTCGCGTCGCTGACCAGCACCTGTGCCGCGGCCACCGCCTCATAGGACTGCACCAGTTCCGAATACGCCGTCCAGACCTCGCGCCTCACCACCAGCACCTTCTGCCTTGTCTGGGCCTCTTCCTGCGACAGTTCGCTCTGCGCCCGACTCAGCCGATGCACCCTCGCGAACCCCGTGAAGATCGGCCACTCCACCGCCGCCCCGATGGCCCAGTCGTCATCCTCGGGGAAGAACGCGTCGTCGCGACGTCCATATAATCCCTGCGCTGTCAATCGCGGCCCAAACGCGCTCCTGGCCGCTTCCACTTCGCTCCGCTTCCCCGCGATCCGCTGGAGCGCACCCTTTAGCTCACTCCGACCGTGCAACGCCCTCACCAGCGCCTCCGCCAGGTCGATCCCCTCGGGCGACTTGATCTCCCCCGTCGCGCCCGCCAGCTCCGTCGCCAGTTCCACCGGCAGCCCCATGGCCGTGTTCAGGTTCCCCCGGCTCACGCGGACCGTGTCCTCGGCCTGCACCACCTCCAGCTTCGCCTTCGCCACGGACACTTTGGCCCTCAGCACGTCCGCTTCCACCGCCACCCCGATCTCGCGGCGTCTCTGTGCCAGTCGCTGATGGTCTTCCGCACGGGCCAGGTTGTCCTTTGCCACGTTCCGTGCGGCCAATGCCGCCGCGTGACTGTAATATGCCTCGTGAACGTTCAACACGATGTCCTGGCGGATGCTCCACGCTTCCTCTGACGCCGCGCCCAGACCCGCCTTTGCCGCCAGCAATTTCGCCCGGCGTTCTCCGCTGTCGAACAACACGTAATGCCCGCTCATGTTCACGCTATAATCATCCAGCGGCCCCAGAATCGTCGGGATCGCAACCATTCCCCCGCCCAATCCCCCTGGAAGAAACGCGTGCGTCTTCCACCGCTTATATCCTCCGTTCAGGCTGAACTCCGGATAATACGACGCCCGCGCCTCACCCACCCTCTCCCGGGCCGCCGCCAACCCCTGTCGCGCCGCTTCGTTCATCGGGTTCTCCGCCAGCGCGACCTTCACGCACTCCGCCAGCGTCAATGTCTTCGACCCTTCCTCAACGCGCTTCCCCGCCTGGTCTTCTCCTGGCGCCTTCTCCATCCTCCTCGGAAGGTAATTCTCGATCGGGTCCAGCCGCGGCTCATACGTCTCCGCGCAGCCCAGTGTCCCCGCCAGAAGCGCCCCGGCCGCCACCGCCACCCACCATCCGCCCCAAACCCTCGCGCACCTCATGCCGATCTCCTGTCCTCTGCGTTCCCGGCCCGGCTCAGGCCAGCGTCTTCCGGAACCGGCTCGTCGCCAGCTTCAACGTCAACACCCCCAGCACACCCAGCGCCGCAAACTGAGGCCACAACACCCCCATTCCCACGCCCTTTAGAAAGATCCCCCGGATGATCACCAGAAAATACCTCAACGGGTTGGCATACGTCAGCCACTGGATTACCCGGGGCATGTTCTCGATCGGGAACACGAACCCCGAAAGCAGGATCGCCGGAAACAGGAACAGGAACGTCGTCATGATCGCCTGCTGCTGCGTCCGGCTCAGGGTCGAGATCAGAAGACCGATCCCCAGGCTCGTCATCAGATATACTGCCGTCGCCCCAAGCAGAAGCAGCAGACTTCCCCGGATCGGCACCTCGAACCAGAACACCCCCACCGCCGTGATCATCAGAACGTCCGCAAAACCCACCAGCGCGAACGGCACCGTCTTCCCCAGAATGAACTCCGTCGACGTGATGGGCGTCACCAGAATCTGCTCCATCGTCCCCAGCTCTTTCTCCCGCACGATCGCCATGCTCGTCAGCATCAGCGTGATCAGCGTCACCAGGATCGCTATCACCCCCGGCACAAAAAAATTCCGGCTGATCAGGTTCTCGTTGAACCATGCCCGGCTCTTCAGCGTCACGCCTCCCGGCAGCTTTGCCGCTCCACCACTCCGCTCCAGACGCTCCACCAGCACCTGCCGCGAATACTCCGACGCGATCCCCGCCATGTACGTCAGCACGATGCTCGCCGTGTTCGAGTCCGTCCCGTCCAGGACCAGCTGCACCTGCGCCGTCCGTCCCGACCGCAGGTCGCTGCCGAATCCCCGGTTCATCCTCAGCAGTGCACGCACCGCCCCGCGGTCCACCAGTTCCTGCGCGCGCTCGTCGTCGTACACGTGCTCGGCGACGTCGAAATACCCCGAGTTCGTCATCCGCCCCACCAGTTCCCGGCTCTCCACGCTGTTGTCCAGGTCGTACACCGCCGTCGCCACGTGTCGCACGTCCGTGTTTACCGCGTACCCGAAAATGATGAGCTGAAAGATCGGCGCCACAAAAATGACGCCCCTCATCCGCGGATCGCGGAACGTCTGAATGAACTCCTTCACCAGCATGTGCCGGATTCGTCCCAGCATTGTCCACCTCGAAAGTTCACTCCAGCTTCTTCCTGAACTTCACGTTCGCCAGCACCACCATCACCACCC
>CAZVTD010000003.1:0-51171 GCA_964629945.1 uncultured Planctomycetota bacterium
TCCCCCAGCGGAATCTTCCCCCGGTGCTCCGTGCTCCCGTGAATCTTCTCCAGCAGCGGCATCAGCCCTTCCTTGAACACCGTGTAGTCCGTCGCGCACCCCAGCCGCCCGCTCGACCGGAAATCCAGATACGAAATCCCACATATAGGACACTTCATTTGTCCCATCTTAGCTATCTCCTGGGCGGCTTGCGAGCTCACCAGTCCGCTCAGAAGGTCCGAAATCGAAAACTGGTGGGGCTTGAACGCCACGCCCTTCTTGCTGGCGCACTCCTCACAGAGGTGGATTTCCTTCTTCGTGTTCTTGATGATCTCGGTCAGGTGCACCGTCGCGACGCGTTTCTTGCAGATCTGACACGTGATAGGGCTCATCGCTTTCTCCTCCGATCCCCGGACTTCCGGATGCGGCTATCGTTTCTCCCACCGGAGCAGGTCGGTCACCTGGCCCAGCGTGGTCTTGCCCTCTTCGATCTCCTGCCGGATGCGGTTTTCGCGTTCCATGCAATCCATCCCCCGGTTGGCCATCTCGACGGCGCGGTCTTTCGGCAGGACCATCACCCCGTCGTCGTCCGCCACGATCCAGTCTCCCGGGGAAATCTGGATCCCGTCGATGGTGACCGGCACGCCGATGCGTCCCAGGCCCTTCGGCTCGCCCGCGTGACTGCTCACCAGCCGCGCGTAGGCCGGGAACCGCAGGGCACGGATGTCGGGCGTGTCGCGGATGGCGCCCTCGATCACCACGCCGGCCAGTCCCTTCTGCACCGACGAATGCGTGGCCAGTTCGCCCCAGATGGCCGGGGCCTTGCCGCCGGCGTCGATGACGATCACCGAGCCGGGTTCAGCCTGGTCGATCGCCTCCACCGGCTTGGCCCAGTCCCCCGGATAAGTCCACACCGTCACCGCCGGTCCCACCATTTTCGCCCCCGGAAGCAGCGCCATCAGTCCCGTGATCGCCGGGGTGCGGTGGCTCCCGTCGGAAAGGTTCGGCGTCGAGACCTGCTCCAGCGCCTCCCGGATGTTTTCCATCGTCACGCGCTTGTAGAGGTCCGTTTTCACCGGGCGACCCGTCGCCAGCACCGTCAGAAGCTGCTCGGTCGCCTGTTTCGGGTCCTTCGCCTTGGTGATGGCCCCGCCCACGATCACGATGTCCGCCCCGGCGTTCATCGCCTCGACGGCGGTTTCGCTGTGGATGCCCCCGGCGATGCTCACCGGAACCGACACCGCTTCGCGCACCGCGCGCAGGCGTGCGAACGGGTCCGTGGTCCCGCTCATCTGCTCGTCGATGGCCGCGTGCACCCCGATCTCGTCCACGCCCATCGCGGCGAGCTGTCGCGCCCGTTCGCCCGGGTTGGGCACGCCGATCAGGTCCGCCGCGATGCGGATGTGATACGCCTTGCCCGCCTCCACACATTCCCGGAGCGTCGAGTCGGACGCGGACGCCAGCACCGTCATCACGTCGGCGCCCGCCTTGCTGGCGCATTCGGTCTCCGTGCGGCCGGCGTCCATCGTCTTCATGTCCGCTACGATCGTCACCCTGGGGAATTTCTCCCGCAGTCGGCGCACCACGTCCAGCCCCTCGCTTTTGATCAGCGGCGTGCCTGCTTCCAGGAGCGTCGCGCCCCCGGCCACTGCCGCCTCAGCCGCGCGCAGGGCCCGGTCCCAGTTGATGAAGTCCAGTGCCACCTGGAGCTGAACCCGTTCCGATCGACTCACAGAAATCCCTCCAACATCGGTGCGTCAAAATTCAATGCGAATGACATGCGAAAAACAGCGCGAATCACAGACAGCAAAACATGAGGCAGACAGCAAAAAAGCCGGGGCAAAGAGCCTAACAACCTCTGCGTCTCGCATTAAGGACGCGTTCGAAGCCAAGGCGAGACGACCCGAAGTTGATGATGAGCCCGAGTCGGCGTTCCGTGGCTCGCAGATAATTATTGACCTGCGCAAAGTGCATTCTGGTAATCACCGGCTCAGCCTTCACCTCCGCTATGATATCGTTCTCGATGAGGATATCCGCCACGTATTCCCCTACCACAAACTTCTGTCCGTCATCGTCGAAGCAGACCTTCAAGGGCGCCTGTTGTTGGCAGGATATTCCCATCCTGACCAGTTTGCCGAAGAGGGCGTTCTCATAAACCTTCTCCAGGAAGCCCGTTCCGAAATACTTGTGGACGGCGAGCGCCGCCTCTTTCACTCGATACGAAAGCTCCTTGTAAACGATTTCCCCTTCTTCGCTGCTTTGATTCGCGTTGTTTTCGCATGCCATCGCATTTCCCGTTCAGGACTCACGACGTCCGGGCCGCCTCCGGGTTGATGAACGTTGCGCCGCAGCCGTCGGATTCCCACGCCGTCACGCGGGCCACGCGGACCCCCGTCGGCAGGAGCTTGTCCAGTTCCCGGCACACGAACGCCGCCACGTTCTCCGTGGTCGGGTTGTGTTCGGTGAACTCGGGCAGCTCGTTCAGGTACTTGTGGTCCAGCTGCTCCGTCACGGCGGCCAGGTGGCGCTTCACCACGCGGAAATCGCACACCATGCCCAGGCGGTCCAGCTTGTCGGCCGAGAGGACCACGTCCAGCTTCCAGTTGTGTCCGTGCAGGTTTTCGCAGTCGCCCTGGTATTCCCTCAGCCGGTGGGCCGCCGCGAAACCCGCATGGATGATCAACTCGTACACGCTGTGCTCCTGTATCCTGTTCCTTCGATGCTCCCGCCCTGGCATTGTACAGTGCCGGGTGCTCAAGTCAAGCTCCGCGCGTCCTGCCCGGGCGGCGTCCACTGCGTCCTGGCCCTGCCGCGGCGGGGCATGGGGCCGTGGATGCCCTTCCAGCCGGGGCCGTCGAAATTGAACTGGGCCTCTTTGCCGAAGGCGGCGAAGGTGATGAGGTCGGCGACACGGGCAGCAACGACGGGGTCGCTGAAGACGGTGGAGTTGAGTTCGACGCCGTCCACGATCTTATGCGCCCTCCACTTGCGGTTGCTTCGGATGACGCCGATGAAGGGTGAGGTGCTGGGGCGAACATAGCCGGAATTGGCGCGGTTGTAGGTCTGCTCGACGACGCGGAGGTTGAGTTCGCGGTTGTCGAGGGTGTCGTGGTTGATGTGGTCCACGACGAGGTCCTCGATGAGGGCGAGGACGGCGACGAGTCGGTGCATGCCCATACGGAAACACCTGCCCTCGAAACGGTAATCGGTGACCACGTAGCCTTCTTCGTCGATGCTCCACTTGAACCGCTGGAGGATGGGCGTCAAACGGCGATCATAAAGGACCGTCCCGCGCTTTCCCTCCAGCCGTCCCGTGCTGTCCAGCCTGATGCGTCGTCTGTGGCGTTTGCGTCGTTTGATCTGCATGACGTCTCCTTTCATATAAAGGACCGGGGCCGCGCCAGGCGTCAATTCTGGAGGGGTTTCGGGGTGTGGCGGGTTCCACTTGGGCCGAATGGGAGCGGCCCAAGGCCCACGGCCGGACGGCGTTAGGCGAGCGCGGGAAAACGTTGCTAAAAAAGGAATTTTGCGTACAGGGGGGGGCAACCGGTGCCGCCGAAGGCGACAGAGCAGGAGAGCCTCGACAAGGCGGGATTTCGAAACTCGCGCTTGGAATCGCCTTGACTTCCGCCACGAGGTGTTGTAAGAATCTTACAACGGGCGGGGAAAAGAAGGAGGGAGCGAGATGGCAAGCAACGCTTTTGGTGAGTTTTTCAAATCGAAGCGGTTAGCACTCGGGCTTTCATTGCGGGAGTTCTGCCGCGAGAACCGGTTGGATTGGGGCAATGTCAGTCGGATCGAGAGGGGTGTTTCCGCGCCCCCGAAGAGCCGCGAGGCGCTGGAAACCTACGCGAAGGCGCTTCGGATCAAGTCCGGTTCGGAAGATTGGACTGCATTCTTCGACCTGGCGGCCATATCGGCGGGCATTATCCCCGACGCGATCATGGACGACGAAGCCCTCGTAGCCAAACTACCGCTGGTCTTCCGGACCATGCAGGGGAAGAAGCTGACCGAGAAGCAACTGCGCGATCTGGCCGAGGTCATCCGGAAGGCCTGATATGAATCAACCGCTGGATATTCCGTACCTCTCTCGCGAGCATCTAATTGCCCAGGCGAGCGCGTTTCTCGACGAGACCCACAAATCACGATCTCTTCCCATCCCTATTGAGTCGATGACCGAGAGACTTGGACTGGATATCGTTCCCTGTCCGGGCTTCCAAGACAGGTTCGACATGGTCGGCTCCATAGCCGCCGATATGACGTGCATTTACGTCGATCAGTGGGTGGCGGAATCACGTGAGTCGCGTTTTCATTTTACGCTCGCCCATGAAATAGGCCACGTTCGACTTCATCCGCAGTTGTTCGAAAGGTTGCGTGATGATGCGACGACGATCTCCGGATGGATCGCATTCATCGCCGCAATTCCAGAGGCTCTGTATAGCAGCATGGAGTGGCAGGCAAATGTGTTTGCCGGGCTGGTCCTTGTCCCGCCTGAGGCACTGAAGTATGAGTACGACCGGGTTGTGGGCGAGATCCGGAAGATGATGCAGGATCCGCGGCTGAAGAACCTGCCCAGGGAGCAGGTTGTCGAGATAGCGTGGGAGGGGCTGGTCACTCGTCTTGTCCAGCCGTTCAGCGTCTCGGAAGAAGTAATCCGCCGACGGTTGGAATTTGACGGCTTCAAACCCCAAGACCTGTAGGAGACTTCACGCCCCCTTATGGACGCGCTGGCACACAAACTGGAGGCAATTCTGCCGAGCCCCTGATTCCCGAGAGTGTTTCATCACGCAGAAGAAGTCAGCGAAACGGGAGAAAAAGAATGTCGAAAGTGGTCATCGGCCTGGTGCAGTTCGACGCGGTGCCTGAGGAGGCTGAGCGGAACCTGGCGAACATGGAGCGTCTGGCGCGTGCTGCGGTCAAGGGCGGCGCGCGATGGGTCATGTTCCACGAGGACACCCTGACGGATTACTCTCCCCGCGTGCACGAACTGGCGCAGAGGGTGCCGGGGGGACCCGCGTGCGAGCGGATGATCGCGCTGGCCCGTGAGCTGGGCTGCTTCATCAGCTTCGGGCTGTCGGAGACGACAGGCCGCCGCTATCACATCGCGCAGGTGTTCACCGGTCCGCAGGGGTATTTCTATCACTACCGCAAGACGTGGCTGTATCGCAAGGACATGGACGACGACGGGTATCGCAACGAGTGGGCATACTACGACCCGGGTGACGGGCCCGTCGCGTTCGAGCACGACGGGGTGCGGGCCACGTGCTTCATCTGTGCCGACTCGGCATCCGCACGCTGTCGCGAGCGGATCCGGGCGCTGAAGCCGCAGGTGGTGTTCCACCCGCTGAACGTCCGCAACGGCATGGACGAGGCGAAGGTGAAGCAGCTGGGCGGGTACGCCTCGTATTTCGGGGCGCGACTGCGGGGGGCCACCCGCGTGGGGAAGGCGGGGGGGCCAGAGGGCATGGGGGGCGCGCCGAGCTGCTCGGGGGCGGGGGAGGTTCTTGTGCGCGCGAATCGCGAGAACCGGGAGGAAGTGCTGATTTACGAGATGGAACTGCCTGGGGTGAGGTGAGGGGCCCCCGGTCGGAAGTCCTTTCCCTTGACGCAAGCGGTCCTTTCGCGATAATGGGGTCTTCGGTCAGGCAAGCCCGATGAGTGAGGAGACCCCATGTATCGACCCACGTTCGAGGAGTTCTGTCATTACGCCCGGGAGGCGAACGTCGTCCCGGTCTATCGTCAACTGCTGGCGGACGTTCTGACGCCCACCAGTGCCCACCAGAAGGTCGCCGCCGGGGGACATTCGTTCCTGCTGGAAAGCGTGGTCGGGGGCGAGAAGATCGGCCGCTACTCGTTCATCGGGTCGCGGCCTTTTCTGACTTTCAAGGCCACGCGCGACGAGGTGACCGTCGGCGGGCCCGACGGCGAAAAGACCTACACCGTCGCGGACCCCATGGACGAGCTGAAGAAACTTCTGTCCCGCTACCGCGTGGCGCACGTCGAGGGGCTGCCCCGCTTCACCAGCGGCGCGGTCGGGTATTTCGCTTACGACGTGGTGCGCTACACCGAGAACCTGCCCGATGCGCCGCCCGACGTGCTGGGACTGCCCGACATCTACGTCAACTTCTACGACACGATGGTCGTCTTCGACCACATCACCAAGTCCGTCAAGGTGGTGCACTCCGTGCGGACCGACGGCCGCGACCCTCGGCAGGCGTATGACGAGGCGCTCGGCCGGATCGACGCCGTCTGCGAGCAGCTTCGTCAGCCCACGGTGGCGCTGGCCGACGACATCGCGCCGGTCGGGGAGGTCACAATTCCCTACAGCAGCAATTTCACTCGCGAAGAGTACTGCAAGGTCGTCGAGCACTGTAAGGAATACATCCGTGCGGGCGACATCTTCCAGGTGGTTCCGTCGCAGCGGCTGTGCGCGCGCACGGACGTCCAGGCTTTCGACATCTTCCGTGTCCTGCGCGTGGTCAACCCGTCGCCCTACCTGTTCTACCTCAACTTCGGCGACGTCAAACTGGTGGGAAGCTCCCCGGAGGTCATGGTCCGCGTCGAGGACGGACTGGTGACGCTGCGGCCTATCGCGGGCTCGCGTCCCCGCGGCAAGACCGAAGCCGAGGACCAGGCCCTGGCCCGGGAATTGCTGGCCGACCCCAAGGAATGCGCCGAGCACGTGATGCTGGTCGATCTCGGACGCAACGACGTGGGCCGCGTGGCGAAGTTCGACACGGTCAACGTGGACGAGTGCATGGTCATCGAGCGCTATTCACACG
Source organism: uncultured Planctomycetota bacterium (assembly GCA_964629945.1). Taxonomy (GTDB): domain Bacteria; phylum Planctomycetota; class DG-23; order DATKVD01; family CAZVTD01; genus CAZVTD01. The sequence continues at coordinate 6,762 of CAZVTD010000003.1, forward strand.
TCATGCACATCGTCTCGAACGTTTCGGGCAGGCTGGAAGAGGGTCGCGACGCCTTCGACACGCTGCGTGCGTGTCTGCCGGCGGGAACGCTGTCCGGCGCGCCCAAGGTCCGCGCCATGCAGATCATCGACGAGGTCGAACCCCAGCGTCGCGGTCCCTATGGCGGGGCCGTCGGCTACATCGACTTCTCCGGCAACATGGACACCTGCATCGCCATCCGCACCATCGTCATGCTGGGTGACAAGGCCTACGTGCAGGCGGGCGGCGGCATCGTCGCCGACTCCGTCCCCGACACCGAGTTCGAGGAGACGCTGAACAAGGCCCGGGGATTGCTGCGCGCCATCCAGGTGGCCGAACAGATCTTCGGGAAAAGAAACGCTTAACCACAGGGGACAGCAGAAACTGGGGGAACAGCCAAACGGCAGAAGAACCGACGAGAACAAGGGCAAGGAAGGGCATCGCCGTCTGCGTGGTGGCGCTGGCGTTTCTGTCCTGTTGCTCATGCGCGAACAAAGGGGAGGACGCCATGACGGGAATCCGGAAACAGGTCTACGACCTCACGCTTGACGACTTCACGCGCTTCCCGGTCTGGGAACACGCGCTGGATGAGGAAGGCGAGCCCGGTCAGGACGAGGCGACGGTTCGCCCGTACCGAACGCTGGGCGCCCTGGACGAGTCCGAGGGCCTCTTCGTCGTGAAGGCATCGTTCGTGCTGGCGAACGGCACGCCCTGTCAGGGGTGCCTCTATGCATCCGAGAACAGAGACGTCGGCTATGTCCAGCCGGCCATCATCACACCGCGTGGGCAGGTTGCATTCTGGCGTGGGATCCTGACACCCAAGGCTGAGGAAGTGGCGACGGCCTATGAAAGGCTGGGAAAAAACGCGGGAGAGGTCTTCCCTCTGCGGTACAGGTCGGAGGTCCCGCTGAGGCATGGCATGATCTCGGGGACGGTCCCGGCGTTCCTCTCACGGCCTGCGGACAAGATCGTGGAGACGAGATAGGCAGAGAGAGGGGGGAGCCGCTCATGGATATCCCGCTGCTGGGGAAGCTGGAACACGATCCGGACATCCCGGAGTGGCTGCGAAGCGCGCCCGTCGCGGTGCCGTACTTCGGAGGTCTTTGGCTGCCCTTCGTTCTACGCGACTTCGAGAGTGATCCGGCGCCGGCCGATTTCGAGGCTGCCCTGCGTGCGTTCCTGGGCCTCGGGGCCGCCGAGCGCAAGCACGCGGGCGTCTACGTGTTCCGCCTGTATCGCCAGTTCGTGAAGGCGGTCGGCGAACATGAGTTCGACTTCGTCATCCTGGACCCTTCGGCCGTCTGGGATTTCGTTACGCCGACCGAGATTCACGTCTCCCGTCATCGCAGCGGAGACCAGTCGGTCTACGTCGAGATCCTGGCGGAGTGCCAATGGGAGGTGGAGCACGGTCTGGCGGTCATCTATCGATGCGGCTCGACGCTGAGCCGGGTCAGCGAGCAGGACGGCCACCCTTACGACGGCGGATGCCCTTGATCTGCCGGAGGAAGAGGACAGGATTCTCGAAGAAGGCTGATCGGGTCCCCGGCGCGCGGGCGGCCGGCAGGGACCACAGGGGAAAGCACGATGGCCACGTGGCGGCGGCGACAACGAGAGAAGCGAGAGTTGCACTACCTGACCGGAGACGGCATGGTTGCGTGCAATCCCCGTGACCGTGAAGCGGCTCATCGCGCCGAAACGGACGGCATCGCGACGGAGAACCCGGAAGCGGTTACGTGCAAGAAGTGCCGACAGGCCATGAAAAAGGGCTAGCCTGCGGTGCGTGGGCCTGCGGTCCACCGACCATGAAGGCGGTAAGCGCAGATGGCGAGGACGTTCGTGACGGACCGGTGCAAGATCTTACTGGCGGCGGTCTTGGTCGGCACGACCGGTTGTGGTGGTCAGCCCGATCCCAAGCCCATCGACCCGGCGGCGCCTTCCGGTCAGACGCCGTCGTCCGGGACTCCCGTGGGGGCGGTGACGGGGAAGGTCGTCCCGAAGACCCCCGAAAAAGCCGTCCAGGCTTATCAGCAGGCCGTCGCCCGTCAGGACTGGGCCACGTGCTGGACGCTGCTCTACTCCACCACCCAGAAGGAATGGAACGTCCAGGCGGCGGAATACCGCAAGCGCTTCAACGCGCTGGCCGACGGTCCCGAGGCGCGCCAGGCGGAAGCGGAACTGTCCCGCATGGGCTACTTTCCGGCCCAGGGACGCGAGATGACCGGCGAAAGGCTCATGACGGGGACTTGTCGGCTGCTCCAGAAGGACAGCCCCGATGGGGTCCGCGCCGTCGCCGAAGCCGTCCTGGACGGACACCAGGAGATGTGGCGGACTTCGCTGGTGGCGGTCCGGTTCGACCGGCAGTCCAACGCCGCCCATGTCCTCACCCGCCGCTCGGGCGTGCTGTATTACCTTATTATTCCCGCCCCGAACGTTCTGCCCGGGGCCCCGGCGCCTCCCCGTCCCAAAGCCGACGTGATGCCCGACCCCCGGAACCGTCCCTCCTGACCCTGTCTCCGGCGGCGTTCGGCCGGGTTTTTCGTTGACCCCGGTCCCCTATCCCGTAGAATCCGGGTCTTGGATTGCCTGCGATTCGCACTTTTTGGACGGGGTTTTCCCGTCCGACCCGTGACGCATCCATCGTCTGGGGGGGACTGCGCTTGCGCCGAGGACTCATCGGTGGACTCATCATCGCGCTTCTGGAGCTCGGCGTCCTCCCGGGGCCGCTTCAGGCCCAGACCGAAGCCCCTCCGGACCGGGTCATCGTCTATGGCGACGTCGCCAAACGCTGGCAGACCGACGCCACGTCCTTCGTGGACCTCCGGGGCACCGTGGTCATCAGCCGGGGCGACAGTCGTCTGACCGCCGAACGGGCGATCCTCTGGATCAACCAGCCCGCTTCCGACCGAACGGGGCAGGTGGTCATGGACTGTTACGCCGCCGGTCGGGTGGTCACCACCGAAAACGGCGCGCTCGTCGAGTCGCCGGAGGCCTTCTTTTCCTGGAAGGTCGCTTCCCTGACGGTGGATGACGAAGACGGGAAGATCGAAGGGGTCGTCCCGCCCGGGATGGATTCGTTCCTCGCCCGGGCGTTCGCCGTCCAGTCCTATGGCGTGCTCGAAGGGTTCCCCACGTTCATCGGTCCCAAGCACACGTCCGGGCTTCCGGCCCGGTCCCGGTCCTACGCCACCGCGCCCGAGCTTCAGCCGATGCGATTCGGGACGATCTACTCTCAGAAGACCCCGATGGCGGAGATCACCGTCCGTCGCGAGGGGGATTACCTGATCACCATGGCCACGCGCTGTCCCGACATCATTTTCGAAGACCCGGACATCGAGATGGGTCAACTGGAGATTCTCGCCGACAACGTGGTCGTCTGGGTCAACGAGAAGAAGATGAACGAGACCGGCGACCTTCGTCAGTCCGAGCTGCAGTTCTACGCCGAGGGGCACGTGGTCGTCCATTATCGCGAGCGAGTCCTGCGCTGCGAGAGGCTGTTCTTCGACTACTCCAACCAGCGGGCGCTGATCGTCGGGGGGACCGAGGGGTATGCGGTCATCCAGGGCTACTACGGCGAGACGCAGATCCCGTATTACTACCACGCGAAGGTGATCCGTCAGCTCGACCGCGACCACTACACCGCCGACAACGTCAAGATCACGACGAGCAGCTTCGGGCGCCCCGAGTGGTACGTCCGGGTGCATCGCATGGACCTGGCTATCGCGCGTCAGAAGGCCAGTGAGGACGCCGCCGACCGGGGCGACATCGTTTCCGAGAAGGCCATCTTCCATCACAGTCTTTTCACCGTCGGGGGCTGGCCGATCGCTTACCTTCCCTACTGGAGTCACGACCTCGTCCGTGACCGGGCGCTGCTCAAGCATCTCTCGTTCGGCTCGTCCAGCGATTTCGGGACCGAGATCCGCACCGGCTGGGACCTCTACGCCCTGGGACTCTACGAGAACGACTGGTCGAACCTGACGCTCCTGATGGATTATCTGTCGAAACGCGGGCTCGGACACGGCGTCGAGTTCGATTACGCCCGACCCGACGACGCCGGCTGGCTGCACGCCTGGCGCATCAACGACAAGCACGAAGACCTCGACCCTGTTCCCGAGGACCCCGAAAGCCGGGGACGCGTCCGGTGGTTCCACCGTCACATTTTCGATCCCAGCTGGCGGCTCGACTTCGAGGTCTCCTATCTTTCCGATCCGGACTTCCTGCGCGAGTTCTTCGAGCAGGAGTACAAGGAGGGCAAGCCCCAGGAGACGCTCGCTTATCTCCATTACACCAAGGCGAACCGCGCCTTCACGCTGCTGAGCAAGTTCAACATCAACGACTTCACCACCGAGACGGAATATCTCCCCGAGGCGCGGGCCCAGATCATCGGTCAGCCCTTCCTGGACAACCGTCTCGTCTACACCACGGACAATCGTCTGGGCTTCCTCCGTCGTCACCAGGACGACCGCATCGCCGGACCGCCTGGCGACTATGACGCCATGCGCATGGACACCTATCACGAGCTTCAGCTTCCGCTGTCCGTCTCGATGTTGAAGGTGACCCCCTTCACCTCCGCGCGGTACACCTGGTATGACGACGATCCTCTGGGGGACGCCAACGACCGTGCGCTGCTTGCCGCCGGGGTGTCCGTCTCTTCGCGTCTCTGGCGGGTCTATGACGTGCATTCACGGCTGGGGGACCTCAACGGTCTGCGTCACATCGTCGTTCCCACGGTGACCTATGCCAACACGTTCGAGTCCTCTACGCCGGCCGGCGAGCTTTATCAGTTCGACGGGGTCGACGCGCTGGACAAGATGCAGGTGGTCAACCTGCGTCTGCACCAGCGGCTCCAGACCAAGCGGGCGAGTCGTCAGCGTGTGCCTTCCGCCCAGTCGGACTGGCGTGTCGTGGACTGGATGAAGCTGGACGCCGACATCAATTATTATCCCGACGCCGACCGTGACAACGGCGGGCGGGAGTTTTCCAACCTGCTGCTCGATTACGAGTTCCGGGTCACCGACCGGTTGGCCGTCGTGGCCGACGCCGAGATCGACGTGGACGACCAGCAGCGGTTCGAGACCGCCGCCGTCGGCATCAACCTCCAGCGCACGCCCCGGCTGCACATCTACCTGGGACAGCGGTATCTCCGGGAGGACAAAAGCAGCGTTTCCATCGGTCGGCTCGAATATATGATTGACGAACGCTGGAGAATTGGTTTGCTGGGTAAATATGATTGGGACACGGGAACCAGCGACGACGTCCGGGTCACCCTTTCGCGCATCCTGCACGACTGGGAGCTGCGCGTCGGCTATGAACACGAGGAAGGCGACGACGACAAGGTCTTCACCATCGAGTTCATCCCCGTCTGGGTCCCACAGGTCCAGTTCAGGCTCTATTGACCCACGTGGTATAATGAGATCATGAAAAACAAAGGCTGGCTCATCCTGGTTTTCCTGGCGCTGGTCCCGGTCGGCTGCGGCACATCGGGGCTCTCTCTCGCTGAACGCGAAGCCCTCGTTCCCGGTCCCGCGCCCAACCGGATCGTCGAACTCCGTCTCAACGCCGAACTTCCCGAGCTGCCCGCGCAGGGACGTGAACTCCAGCTCTGGGTCCCGCTGATCCAGACCGACGCCCACCAGATCGTCACCGACCGGCAGGTCCATTCGTTGCTGCGCCCCATGGTCCGCTACGGTCCCGCTTACGGGAACGCCATGATGTATTTTTCGGGTGACGAGCCGCTGCCCGGGCATGTCGAAACCGAACTGGTCTTCCGCATCGAACTCCACCGCTGCACGCCCGACCTCCAGGGCACGCCCCTGTCCGAACAGCAGCGCACCGAGCTGGAGCCGTACCTCCAGACCTCCGTGGAGGAAGACGCCCTCAAGCAGACCGCCATCGCGCTGGCCGAGCGGCTGGAACGCGAGCAGGGACGCGACAACACCGCGCTCCAGGCCGAGCACGCGCGTCTGGTCGGGAAGCTCGAACGGCTGACCGAATCCAACACCCGGCTCAGGGAGGTCGCCGCCGGACTGGCGTCGTCCGAGATGGCGCCCCAGCAGCTTACCCGTGTCGTCTACGATCACGTCCTCGCGAAGCTCACCCCCGCACAGGAGCCCGTCGAGACGGAGCGCACGCTGTTCGAGGCGTATCGTGCCGGGAGCGTCACGCCGCTCGAATACGTCCGCATCACCGTTTTTCTGCTGCGGTCCGTCGGCATCCCCGCGCGTGTCGAATCGGGTGTGCTGCTTCCGGAGACCTTCGGGACGGAGCCCGTCGAGCTGACCGGTCCTCACCTGTGGGTCGGCGGCTTCATTGCGCCGGCGGGGTGGGTGGCCATCGACCCGCTTGCGGCGCTGGCCAACCCGGAACGCACCGATTATTATTTCGGGACCGAATGCGCCGGTCGGATTCGCTTCGGCTCGGGCACCGGCATTCAGCTTGCCCCGCAGCAGACCGGCGATCCCCTCCCCTTCTTCTATCAGCCCCGGGCCGAGGTGGACGGCAAGGTCGTGCCGCTCAACTTCACCCTCACCGCCACCGACCTCCTGACCGCGCCGCTTACCGAGGACGCGGGTCGCGGGAGCACAAAGCCATGAGCAAGGCCATCTATCCCGGGACGTTCGATCCCATCACCTACGGGCATCTCGACGTCATCCGCCGCGGGGCGCAGATTTTCGAGCATCTCATCGTCAGTGTGTCCGGCTCGTCCAGCAAGTCCGCGCTGTTCAGTGTCGAGGAGCGCATGGACATGATCCGGGAGCTTTCCGCGGACCTTCCGAACGTCAGTGTCGCCTCCTTCGACGGACTCCTCATCCATCACCTTCGCGAGATGGACGCCCGGATCATCCTTCGCGGGATCCGAACCGTCGGGGATTTCGAATACGAACTCCAGATGGCGCTGACCAACCGCAACCTCGACCACCACGTCGAAACCGTCTTCGTCATGAGTTCCGAGAAGTATTCGTTCGTCCGCTCCTCCACCATCAAGGAGGCGGTCCGTCTGGGCGGGAACGTCATCGACATGGTCCCGCCGCTGGTGGCCGAGGCGCTGACGAAGAAACTGCGCAAGTGAGTCGGGCCGCGGGAAGCGGAGTCCGGAGAACCCCCAGCAAGACACGTTCTGAAGTCGTCGATGCCGCGCATGCTGCTGCGTGCCGGGTGCGGCCCGGCAGAGCGCACGCGTGTGGAGAAGGAGGCCGACCATGCTCGAAGCGCTGGACCTGAACGGGGAATGGAGCTATCTCTGGACCGAGTTCCAGGGCGGGACGGACGCCCTGCCCCCGCTGGAAGTGGTGCGCAAGAGGTGGAGCCGCCGGGCACAGGTGCCGGGAGACGTGCATCTCGATCTGATGCGTGAGGGGCTCATTCCGGACCCCTTCGTGGGGATGAATGCGGACCACGCGCTCTGGGTCGAGCAGAAGGACTGGTGGTTCCGCCGGGAGTTCGAAAGTCCGTCGGGGCTGGCGGGACGACGGGCCGTGCTGGTCTTTCACGGGCTGGATCATTTCGCCACCGTGTGGGTGAACGGGCACGTCGTCGGGCGGTCGGACAACATGTTCATCCGTCACGAGTTCGACGTGACCGACGCGCTGAAAGCCGACGGACGGAACGAACTCGTCGTCCGGCTGGCCGCGTCGGCGTGGAGCATCCACACCGATGACTCGGGGGGCGGACCGGGCTCGTGGAACCGCGAGCGGATTTTCTGTCGCAAGGCCCAGATGAGCTTCGGGTGGGATATTGCGCCGCGGCTGGTGACCGTGGGCCTCTGGCGTCCGGTGGAACTCCTCCTGATCGACCGGGGACGGATCACGACTTTCCACGTGGTGCTCAAGCGGTTCGAGGGACATGCGGCCGTCGTCGGGGTCGAGATCGAAGTGCAGTGGACCGAAGCCCATTCCGGCGTGGCACGTCTGTCCGGCACAGTGCACGGGACGGTCTGGGAGACGAAGGCCGAGCTTCAGCCGGGACGGAACGTCGTCACCCGTGAACTGCGTCTGGAGAATGCGCCACGCTGGTGGCCGATCGGTTACGGCACGCCCGCGCTCGTCGAGGCGTCGGTGTCGCTGGAGTTCGAAGGAAGTCCGCTTGACGCGCGTCGGATACGCACGGGGCTGCGCCGCGTCGAGCTGATCCAGGAGCCCCAGCCCAGCGGGGCGACGTCGTTTGGGTTCAGGGTCAACGGACGCGACATTTTCATCACGGGACTGAACTGGACGCCGCTGGACGCGATTTTCGCGCGCGTCACACCCGAGCGGATCACGCACACGCTGGAAAAGCTGGCGAAGATCGGCTGCAACATGGTGCGCGTCTGGGGCGGAGGCGTCTACGAGAGCGAACACTTCTACCGTGAATGCGACCGGCTGGGCATCATGGTCTGGCAGGACTTCATGATGACGTGCGACTGGTATCCCCAGTCCGACGCGTTCGCTTCGGCCCTGGAGACCGAGGCCCGACAGGTGGTCCGGGACCTGCGCAGTCATCCCTGCGTGGCCGTGTGGGCCGGGGACAACGAATGCGACGCCGCCCTGGCGTGGGTCGGGCTGGACGGCAAGGTCGGTGTCAACCGGCTGACCCGGGACGTCCTGCCGCGGGTCTGTCGCGAACTCAGTCCGGAGGTGCCTTACGTGCCCAGTTCGCCCTGGTCCCCGTCGGGGGCGCACGTGGACAGTCAGACCGAGGGTGATTACCACGGCTACGCCCACGGCCAGGATTACCGCAAAAGTTACCTGTGGGACGTGCGCTGCCGGTTCATGTCGGAGTTCGGTCGGCTGTCGCTGCCGTCGATGAAGGTCATCCGGAAATATTTTCCGAAGGGCACGGAGTGGCCGCTCACCGGGGCCATGTGGTCTTACCACGGCTCCGACACCACGCGCGACGGTCGGTTCCGGGTGGCGGACAAGATCCTGGCGGAACTGGAGGCCAGCGGCCGACCCGCACCGACGAACATCCGCGAGACGGTCCGGGCGTCCCAGGAACTGCAGGCCGAGGGGGTTGTTGCGTTGATCGAACGCTACTGTGATGATCCCGAGTTCGGCGGATTTCTCCTCTGGAACGTGGCGGACTGCTGGCCTCAACAGTCGGATGCGGTGATGGATTGCGACGGGAACGCGAAGACGGTGTTCCGGAAGCTGGGACCGCTGTTCAGGAAGGTGCGGGCTGCGCGGTCCGGGGGCTCGCGTTGAGGCCTGGGAACGCGGAAGCACCGGAAAAGACTTGAAAGCGGACGTGGTTTGCGATATGCTCGCGGGATAGAACAACGCGCCCGTAGCTCAGCTGGATAGAGCGCTTGCCTCCGGAGCAAGAGGCCAGAGGTTCGAATCCTCTCGGGCGTACCATCATAACCCAGGCCGGGGCGCAGAGATGCGCAACCCGCTTTAAACGCGGCGTGGCCTCCAACTCGGAGCGATGACCCGTAGCACTACGGGTCGGAGCCCGGAAAAGGAGGAGCGCATGCCGCGGAACACGCCGCGAATCCCTCGGTTGTGCCGTCACAAAGGCACCGGCCAGGGGCTCGTCTATGTCAATGGTCGGGAGCTCTACCTCGGTCCCTACGACTCCCCCTCCACGCGTGAAGCCTACGAACGCTTCGTGGCAGAGTGGCTGGCTGCCGGAAGGTCAAGGCCCAAGGCCGGGGCGGACCTCACCGTCGACGAGCTGGTGGCGCAGTTCTGGCCGTGGGCAGAGTCCTACTACCGGGATCCCGACGGGAAGCCTACCGGGGAGATCTGGCCGCTCCGTGTCGCCCTCCGTCCACTCCTGCGCCTCTATGGCTCGACCCGGGCTGCGGAGTTCGGACCCCTCGCCCTCATCGCCGTGCGCGATGACATGGTTCGCGCCGGTCTCGCGCGGCGTTCCGTTAACAGTCATGTCGGCCGGATCCGCCGGGTATTTCGGTGGGCAGCCGAACGCGAACTCGTCCCAGGCGAGACATGGCATGCCCTCCAAGCTGTCACGGGCTTGCGTGCGGGGAGAAGCGAAGCTAGGGAAACAGCCCCGGTCAAACCCGTGGACCTAGCCGACGTCGACAAGATCCGCCCGCATGTCTCGCGCCAGGTATGGGCGCTCGTCCAGTTGCAGCTCCTCACGGCTGCACGTGCCGGCGAGATGGTGATCCTCCGTCCTTGTGACGTCGACCGCTCGGGCCGCATCTGGGTTTACAAGCCGGTCCACCACAAAACCGAGCATCGCGGCCACGCGAGGGAGATCTACCTGGGGCCGCGCGCTCAGGAGGTCCTCAGGCCGTTCCTGTTTCGTGCCCCCAAGTCCTTCTGCTTCTCGCCGACTGAGGCCGAACGTGAACGCCGGGAGGCAGCACACGCGCGACGGGTGACGCCGGAGAGCTGCGGTAATGTCCCGGGCTCCAACCGGAAACGTAGGCCCCGCGTGAGGCCTGGGCTCCGCTACTCTGTGGACGTCTATGGCCGAGCGATCCGACGGGCATGCACAGCAGCCGGGATCCCGGCTTGGCATTCACACCAGCTTCGCCACGCCGCCGCGACGCTCCTCAGGAAGGAGTTCGGCATCGAAACCGCCCGGGTCGTGCTGGGGCATCGATCCGCCGGCATCACGGAGGTCTACGCGGAAATCGACCAGCAGAAGGCCCTCGACGCCATGCTGAAGATCGGCTAAGAAAGCGGAGGACACTTGACCCGTCAGGACGATGGCTGCTCCGTTCAGGTCACACAAAAATTATCTTGACGTTTGCCATTATCCGGATAAATTCAAAATTCGGTTTCAGCAAAGTCCACTCGGGGGTCAGGCAGTTGGCGGGGAAGTCTGCGCTTCCGAGAGGCAAGGGAGCCACGGCGTGAGGAGTCCTTCTGATAGTCTCGCGGAGCTTTCAGCAAACCGCCTTCAGGGTTCACTTGCCGATGGGCGCGCCCTCCCCCACTCACAGAAACGTCAGAACCTGTACGGCCTGATAGCTACGCTGGTTGCTGAGGAGGTGACGTTATGACTCTGGCAACCGATGCCAACCACCAAGGCCCGCATCCAGAGGTGCGAGAGTTAGCGCAGCGAGTTGATCGTGCCATAGACGACGTCTTCCAGTATATGGAGGCCTCAGGCGTTATTCTCGACGCACGCGTTCGAGAATACGTCAAGCGCGGCAAGAAGGTGCGCCCCTTATCCCTCCTGCTATGGGTAGCCGCAATGTCGCCGGATATCTTAGACGAACCTCGCGTCTTGCGGGCCGCTGCCGCCGTGGAGATCGCGCACCGCTCAACTCTTGTCTCCGACGACGTTGTTGACGGGCAGAAAACCAGGAACAGTGAACCCACCATTGAGGCGAGCGTGGGCCGCTCGGTCGCAATTCTCGCAGCGCCTTTCCTTCATGCCACAGCTGTGGATGCGTGCCCCCCAGAGTTCCGCGAAGTACTGAACTCGGCGATTCACCGGACACTGGCAGGCCAGATCGAACAGGAGACTCACCACTTCGTCTCGCTTCGTAGCGCACTAGATATGAACGCGCGCGTCGTGCAGTTGAAATCAGGCTCCATTGAAACTGCTGCGCTGCACATCGGAGCAGCCCTCGTTGGTGGTGCAGGCTCACAGCCAGCCGCCGTTGGAGCACACTTTGCACGAGCATATCAGACATGCAACGACTTGGCTGACTTGGCTGACTGGCTGGCTGGCAGGACCGCCGTGCTTCCTAGGGATCTGCAAAACCAGACTTTCACGTACCCCATCCTGACCGCAATGAACAGTATTGACGCAGATGAATCTGAGCTCGTCCTGCGTTTCATGCACAGACGCGGCGAACTCGCGAGCGCGGAAGACCTGCGTGGTATCTTCCTCAATGCCCAAGTTTACTCTCGCTGTCTTGCGTTCATCACCGCGCAACTCCGAAGCGCTCGAGAGTTGTTGGCAGGAGCCCTTCGTCCAGGGGCATATCGCGATCTCTTCATCCAGACTGCTGAGTCCACATGGAAGATTCAGTATCTGACGGTTGGAGGCTAGTACCATGACTCTCCCTGACACCCCGTCGGCGGATGCGTCCGCCAAAGAGCGCATCACCTTTCTCTCGATTCGAGGTGCCATCGTCGCCGGAGCAATTGGAGGCGTCCTCTACGGGGTGAACTTCGGGCTCCAGGTGTTGATCGGTGTATTCAAGATGACCGGCGCAACAGGCTTTATCTCGGGATTCACTGTCCCATTCTTTCTTGTCATCGCGTCTCGCCTGAATCGCCAATGGGGCACGGCCACCGTCATCTGGACGCTGTACAGCGTCCTTGCGATTCCGACCGCGCTCATGGGGACGCCAGGAACGTATAAGCTATTCGTGGGCGTTCTGGGCGGTCTCGCCTATGACGCGGCCTACTGTGGGTTGCGATGTAAGCCAAAAGCACTGTATCTCGCGCTGCTAATGTACGTGCTGTTCTTGGACATCGGGTTTTATGCAGTGTACGCCTTGGGGCTGATGCCGGAGATCGCGGGCGGCAGCATTATCAAGATTCTTGCTGTGGTCTCAGCGGTCTTTCTCGGAGAGGGAATGATCAGCACTTGGCTGGCCAACATCTTCTATACGCGCCGTCTGGAGCCCATGGGCAGGTAGGATTTGATGTTATCTGTTACGCTATGCAGCGGCGACATCGTCTTCCCCCAGGGCCGAAGGCTTCGAATCCGCCTCGACCCGGCCGAGCCTGTCGCTACCAGCGGGACAATCGTGATCCTTCACGGGGACAACGGGAGCGGGAAAAGCACCATTTTGAAGGCAATCTCTGGTGTCTTCCGCTGCTTCGCAGATGATGACAGGAGGCCGGCGGCTTCGCAAATGGCACACTGGTCTGTAGGCGGCGTGCCTACGGAGGTCACACCGCGCGCAACCAAAAACGTTCTGACGAACGGCACGATCCGCGGAGGGTACTTGGCTCAGTCTGTGCGGTCCAATGTGTTCTGCAGAACGATTGAGGATGAGTTGGCCTTCTCGCTTGAACACTCTGGCTTGGAACCGTTCGAAACGAGAGCGCGCCTCGGCACTTCGATTGCGGAGATGGCGAGCCTTGGGATAGATACGGAGAAAGCACCGCACGCGCTCTCTAAGGGTCAGCAGCAGGTGCTCGGCATCAAGAGTCTCGTTCAGCCAGATCCCGACGTATTGTTTTTGGACGAGCCCTCCGCCGCTCTCGACACCTGCGCAGTTGAATGGCTAGTCAACAAATTGCTTTCCCTAATTAGGGAAGGTCGCCTGAAGATGGTCTTTCTTGCCACTCAGGATACACGGCTCTTGACACTGTTTACCCCCAAGCCGGAGGTCCAGTTGGTCCGGGTTGACGGCGAAGTAACAGAAGACCCACCTTGGGCTTTTCCGGACCTGAAAGAGGACGGCCACATACCAGGTCACAGCCTTGAGATGCGTGACATCACGAGTTCGTGGGGGACATTCGAAGTAGAACTTCCATCAATCACGCTATCGCCCGGCCAAGCACTGATCCTTGCGGGTCGCAATGGGAGCGGGAAGTCTACGCTGCTTGAGACCATTGCAGGCTTCAAGCGTGCGAAGGCGGGCGAGATTCGATTTGCAGAGACCGTGATCCGTGCGGGACGACGTGCGTGCTCGCAGATCATCAACTACGCATTTCAAGACGCCGAGGAACAGGTTACCTTCCATCGTGCCGAGCGCGAGTTGCTGTACCCGCGGAAGTTGAACGGCTGGCGCAAGAACGTCGAGACTCTGATCTCGCGCAACAATATTAACCTGGCCGTGAGCCCTTGGCATTTGTCCTTCGGACAACGAAAACTCCTAACATACTATGCTCTGGTCTTCAGTAGCCCCATCTTAGCTGTCGACGAGCCCTTTGCCTCATTAGATGCGATGCACCGTGCTGAGGTTGCTGGGATTCTCGCCTGCTATCTTAGTGCAGGCGGGATCGTGGTCGCTACCGCCAGTGGTGAGCATGAGGAGTTCAACCGGCTTCCGAGCGTGAGCAAGCTCCAACTGGGGAGATGAACCGTGGTCAGCCTACTCAAGCTCATAGAGAGGTTTCTCCAAAAGCATATCCTCGACTCCTTCCTGGCGCAGACTGTTCCGGCAACGCGGTTCTTGATCAGCTTGATGCTTTCCTTCTGCATCTTCATTAACGATTACGTCGCGCTGGGCATTTTCACGGGTGTGATTCTCTTTCTGATAATGTGCTCATTGGAGACGTTGAAGGAGAACTGGCCGGTTGTGTTGATGCCTATCAGCGCCGGGATCATCCTTGGGTTCGGTGCATGGCTCCGGCCCGAGTGGATGGAATACATGGGAGTCTCGCCCACGCTGCTTGTCTGGAAGCTCTTCAACCTCTGCCTTTCGGCGGCCGTATTCCGGATCCTCCTGCCACAGAAAGACATCGTAATTCTCGTTCGGAAAGTTCGCTATCCACAAGTGTGGGCAGCAACAATTGCTGGTTTCCGCGGCATGGAGATTGGGGCATGGGCGTTGAAGACTGTGAACCGCACTCTGCGAACTAAGCGTATACGGCTTCTCCGCCACCCGGTGGTTTTGCTGGATGCTTTTGCGACTGGCGTATTGGGGCATTTCCTGGAGTTCCTCGATGGGTTCGAGATCGCCTTGCGCACCCGAGGGGTTGAATCGGAGCGCTTCACGCCGCGGGAGGGCATGAAGGCTGTCTCTAGTGTAGACGTGTTAGTCGGCGGCCTTTGCGTGATTGGTTTTGTGGCTCTCGTTCGGTGGTAGAGAGTGATTCAAATACAACACAGATCGGTCTGCGACCACAACCGAGGAATCTTCTCGTGCCGAGAAGTTTTTGAAGTAAAGTGGTACATAGTAAGGCTGCTCATCCTTGCCCGCGGATTAGAACATAGTCAAACGTCATGGTCCTGACGGGCGTCTTTGGCCTGTGCTCTTGCATAGTGAAGCTACAGTAAGCGGACCGCACTGCGCGCCGCCGCTGAACTGATGCGTTCCGCCCATCGCGCGAATCCTAAAACGCCATTCCTCCCGCCGCACGCTTGACGACTCCATCCAATTCGTACTTCAGCCCGACGTTTCGAGCTTCCGCCGGGCAGGTAGACGGAGAACTTGACTACGTCTGCGCAGCGGCCCGCAAACCTGATCTGCCCGACAACCGGCTCGCCGCACAGGGAATGTCTACGCGGAAATCGACCAGCAGAAAGCTGTCGACGCCATTCTGAAAATCGGCTAAGAAATGCGTGGGGGAATTTTGTTGACCTTCATCATTGCTCATATACAGTCAGGGTTCGGTTTTGACCGAAACACACTCGATACCTAGCCGTCAACCGGGATTCTGCGTCGCCAACGGGTTAGACGTAGGAACCCCAAGCGAAAGCAGCAAGACTTCTTGCCTTACGGGCGTACAGGCAGAAGAGTCTACTCGATTTGAGCAAAGGACAGCCTATGCATCTTTCCAGGATCTGCGTCCGGGGATTCCGCTGTCTCAAGGACGTTTGTGTAGACCTGGGCGACGGACTGAATGCCCTCGTCGGACGCAATAACACGGGAAAGACGGCCATGATGACGGCCATCCGGCTGGCATTGGGACCGTCTTCTACACGCACAGATTCCGTGTGGCTGACCGAAGATGACTTCACGCGCTCGGATAAGGGGCCTAGGGAGACGAAGATTGAGATAGACCTCCAATTCGCAGGTCTCAACGAAAAACAGAGGGCACGCTTCTTTGAAATAGTTGAGTTCAACCTGGCTAACCCCGAAGAGTCGACGGCTTCTGTGCATTTCGAAGCAGATTGGCCTTTGGGAAAGAAACGCCCGACCATACGTCGCTGGGGCGGTGCGCCTCACCCTGATCACCCTCAGGTGCCACAAGAGATTCTCGAACGCATACCGGTCACGTTCTTGCCGGCACTGCGTGACGCAGAAGCCGCATTGACCCCTGGGTATCGAAGCCGTCTGGTGCCTCTACTCCAAGATAGAGCCCGTCGAGAGAAGACTGATCCGAAAGACGCGGTTGAAGACATCTTCGAGAAGGCCAACCGAGAACTCACCAATCAGACGTTCATCAGGAGAGTAAGGCACCAGCTTCGATCGAGCGTTCTAACCATGTCAGGGTCTGACTACAGGCCTATGTCAATTGGCGCCGCCGACCCGGAGTTTGACAGGATACTACGCTCCCTCTGCATTATTATGGACCAGACATCCTTGAGCAGTATTGGTTCCAACGGATTGGGTTATAACAATCTGCTCTATGTGGCAACCGTGCTCCTTCATCTTTCGGGGATTGAAGAGGACGAGTGTCCAATTCTTCTAGTTGAAGAGCCGGAAGCGCACCTGCACCCGCAATTGACGGTACTCTTGGGCCGGTTCCTAGGCAAGAAAGACAGCGGGTTCCCACAGGCCGTTGTTACAACCCATTCCCCGATGCTGGCATCGAGTATTGAGCCAAAGCGAATCCATGTGCTCTACCAGGAACCAGACCAATGCGGAATTGTCTGCAGAAGCATTGAAAAAACGGGACTGGATCCGAAAGAAGAGAGAGCTCTGCAACGCATGATGGATGTTACTCGGTCCACTCTGTATTTCTGTAAGGGGCTCATCCTGGTCGAAGGCATATCTGAGGCGCTGCTGGTGCCTGTGTTGGCAACGCGTTTGGATTATGACCTCGCTCAGGCTCACGTGGCCGTCCTACCGATCTGCGGCGTTGGGTTCCCGACATTCGAGAAGTTGTTCTCGGAGCATGGTGTGGGAATTCCTGTGGCGATCATAACCGACGGTGACCCACCTGTTGTTCGTGGCAACGGTGGGTGGCAAGAAGACAGCCCCAAGAAGCAAGGTGATAACTTCGTTCTTTCTGACAGGACGCAGGGTCTTCTGGCGATGTTCAATGACCACAAGACCGTAACCGTGAAACACTCTCAGGTGACCCTTGAATACGATCTGGCGGAAGCTGGTGACGTCAATGCCGATGTGATGGTGAGGGTTTGGGAAGATTATTTCAAGGGAAAGCCTGGAACGTTGAATGCCAAATTGCTTGAGAAAGCTGGGCGGAACCGCTCAGACCGAGCCCTGACTATTTGGAGAGGCATCTGTCGTTCTGACCACACCGGCAGCAAGGCAGACTTCGCCCATCGTTTAGCTGAAGACTTACAGGCCAAGAACAAAACCAATGCCGGTTTCGAGGTTCCCGGCTACATTCGCGATGCCATCGAACACGTGATGTCAGCCATTAAGATGGACAAGGGAACTCCCGATGAGAAAACCGACTGAAGAACAAGCTAAAATACTCCAGTCGGATGCCCGCGTCAGACTTGTGCTTGCTGCGCCGGGCAGTGGCAAGACATGGCTTGTCGCTGAAGCGATTCGGCAGGCACTTGAGCAAGAGCCTGACAATGGCATTGCTGCTTTGTCTTTCACGAACGTTGCCGGGGAAGAGATTCGGCGGGCGGTGGGCTACGAACTGGGGCACCCTCACTATGTAGGCACCATCGATTCCTTCATGTACCGTTACATAACACGGCCATTTGGTCACTTATTGCCGTGGCACCGGAAACCTCCGTACTTCCGGATTATCCCAGATGATCGAAGACCCCAGAAATGGAAACTCCATCGCAACGATGTGCATCTTGACGTGGCGCTCGGCAACAAGTCCCGGCGGTGCCACCTGTTCAATGCGGTGTTTGTTGGTGAGAAAGATGGTCAGCCAGTATTGGCGGAGCGAACCAGGTGGACTGCGGGCCTGTCGCCGCTCTCCGAAAGTGAGATAGCGATTCTTCTTAAGGCGAAGAGGCAGTTCTGGGAGAAGACAGGCTGGCTTTCGCACTCGGATGCCGCATTTCTGGCGGCGTCTATTCTGCGTGACGAGTCATTGGGCAGATTGGTCAGCAAGACGCTGACAGATCGTTTCCGGTTCATTGTGGTTGATGAATTGCAGGACACTGGTTGGTTCTTGGGAGAGGCCCTTCTTCATCTGCTTGCCTCACAGAAGGTCACAGCGCTGTTGGTTGGTGACCCTGACCAGGCAATCTATGAGTTTGGCGGTGTGCGGCCTGAGCTTTGCCACAGATTCGAACAACTCGAAGGTGTATGCTCGTTGCCTCTTAGACAGAGCCGCCGATGCCCCAAAAGGATATGTTGCGTTGCTGAACACCTAAGCCAGACCAACTCCAAGATACTCCCCGATCCAGACAAAGCGGACGGGGAAACGTTGTTGCTCACCTACGAGGATGCTGCTGCTAACATTACAGCGCTTGTCGAGGCTCTGAGTTGCCTGGAACCGGGGGCATTGATCAGGGCGGTGTCTCGTCGAAATGATGATGTTGACGCTGTCAACCGACAGAGCTGCAAGTCTCTGGATTCAGTGGGCTCCCCCGCAATAGGTCATCTTCACCATGCCGTCTGTCGTTTTCGGCTGGGGAGAAACGACCAGGCAATTGGCGCGGCGATTGCAGCGTTGGCGAGAGCCGCCTTGGGCACAGAGTCAGTTGACGATGATCAACTCGTGCAGAAGGACATCGATCCCGTTGAATGGCGATTGGTTGCGTACGAACTCCTGCTGGAAGCGGATGTGGAACCCCCCGGCGAGTCGTTCTTAGAGTGGGCCGACCGCATGCTTGCACGCGTGGAAACGAAATGTGCCTCCCTTATGCCTGGTTGGAACTCACACCTAAGACGTCCTGCCAAGAACAAGACTGCATCAGAGGTGCGGTCCGATTACCTGCCCGCAAGGAGTGCGAGCGGTGCCGCAAAGAGTCCGGCGGCAAAAACCGTGCATGCGGTCAAGGGCGAGACGCATGACACAACGATTCTCTACTGCCCGGTTCCCAAGAAGGAGAATCAATGCCCCTCAGAAGTGTGGTGGACCAACGACTCGGCGCAATCCGAAGAGCAACGGATAGCTTTTGTCGCTGTAACCAGACCCCGAAGTCGACTTATCATCATGGTAAACGAACAAACTGCTGAGAGGCTTCACGAACTACGGCCCGAGTTCACGGCCGCATTCCGTTGCCTGAAAGTTGCGGAGTACTTAGCAGAACTAAGAGACAGCGAATGAACAAATCCGGCCTAAGCGCAAGAAGGGCTTCTGCGGTGAGCAATAGATCTGCAGCGCAGGAGAATCTCCTTGAACCGTAGATGGAATCAAGTCCTGGTGCAGCGCGAAGTCAAATGGGTTTCTTGCGTTGGCCTACCAACATGCCGCCGACCCCGAGTACCTTTCCTCCACTGTTGAGCATGCCGGAGACCCATGGCTCACCAGTAATTCCTATTGAGCAGGCGGAAAGTCCAAGTGCTTCGGCGACCAGATAGAATGTGGCATCAAGGACGCCTGCCTCCCGCCAAACCAGGCTTTCGCCATCGACATACTTGGCCGTCGTGCGGCCAAACTGGGCGGCATAGATTAGGTAAGTAGCTCCATTCATTGGCAGAACCGCCTCGACCGCGGCGTATAGGTGATCTTTGGCTTCGACATTGCAGCCTTCCACAGACTCAAGTGCATGAGCACGATTGTCGTAGAGATGGATGTGCGAGAATCCGCCTTCGCCCTGAGCCGTCAGTATGTCAACTGGAAAGGTTGGTCCCGGGGATGGGTAATTTCTCTTCTCCACGATTCCCCAAGCTGCGTCTTTGTACAGAAGCTTTGTGGCCACTGAGTGCCAGAGTAGGGCGGACAGACTCTCTTTGTCCAAAGGCGAAAACTCTCTCCTTGATTCCCTCGACTTCAGGAGGTCTGGGAGACTGGCGGGCAGAGGTTCGCTTGGCACGTTGAGGTAATCCACGTGCCCTATCGAGTAGGAGAAATCGATGTAAGAGTCTCGCGGTTCTCGACGGGATGGAGAACCCAGCTCAGTTCGTTTCAAGCCCCAAAGCCTCCAAGACTTGCATGTGCTTGCTACATCCTCGACAAAGGCCGCAGGCGTACTCCGAACGATGGCAGGAGTGTGACCAATAAAGGAGCGACGGGCTGATACCGGACTTCCTGATAAGTTCCTCAGAGCGCATCGTGATCGCGGGGGCCTCCAAGGAAATGCTCCCCTCCTGCAAGGAGAGCAATCTGCTCATATTCGAGAAGAACTCGGGCCTGCCGTCGGCGTGAGCTGCGTCCGTACTCACCGAACCAAAATACAGCGTGTCAACTTGCATCGATACAGCCTTCATAGCTCCCATGGTGATGAGAAACTGGTTTCTGAAAGGCCACCACTCCGGGACGGGCGCACAAGCGAGGGCTTGCGTGCCTGCCAGATCCCCGGATCCTATGTCCCTGCAGTCCATAGTAAGAATTACTTGTTCCAGCCCAATCTCCGCGCAGATTTTTTTCGCCGCCCGGAGTTCTCCCCGGAAGGACAGTTGTCCGTAGTCTATCGTGATCGCGATGTCGGGCTTGAGCCAGAAAGCGATGGCCGTAGAATCCATCCCACCAGAGAGTAGTAGGGCGGTTTTCATCTGCGCTTCGCGCTCCAGAGGGCCTTGTATACCGCGGTTGAAAGGTCGTGGCAGACCTGACAGTTTGTTCCTTCCACCATCTTCATGTCATTCTCGTTCTGTGTTTGACTGTAAACAATAACGGGCAGTCCCCGCGCTCGTGCGTATCCGATCTCGAAATCGGTTCCGGGATCGTTCAGCTCGCACACTGCTAAGACAACATCACACTTACGCAGCTCGTCTATGTCCTTCGGAGCAACAGCCTTCGCTGACCCAATTCCGACATCATGCCAAGGCGAAAACACGCTCGCCCCTTGCTGGGTCAAGACGCGCCGTGTCTCATGGATCAGCCATCTTTGGGACATAGTGAAGAACGGACCCGCAAGGTACACTCTCGGCCTGTTCCTTGCGCCCCAACGAGTGAACGCAGCAGGCTTGTACTTTTTTAGCACACCAGTTCTGGGCGGAACCCTGTAGTTGCAGTAATATGCCGTTGACAATGAAGCCTTTCTTGCCGCGGTTTCCGGACTAATGCCCTCCAAGCCCCAGTAGTATGCGAAAGAAGCGGAAAACACGTCCCCAGACCCAATTGGCCATACCGAATCCGTCATGAACGCACCGACGCGCTTGACGCCCTTGCGGGTGAAAATATATGCCCCCCGAAAGCCACTCTTGATGACCACCACCTCCGCGCGTTCATCCTTGAGGATGCGCGGTCCGCTCTTCAGGGGTTCCTCCTCGCCCGTGAGTCTGAATGCCTCCGACGTATTGGCAACAATGGCCAGATGCTTTGCGCGAGACCCATTCTTCCGAAAAGGCTGCGGATTGAGTGGGGATTGTGGATCATAGATGACGCGATCTCCTCGCACTCGGGCATCGCCTTCCACGAAACCGAACCGGAGCAACACCTGTGATGAATGGGTAAGCAGGGGGCACCGTTGAACAGGGAGGGGAATGCCGTAGATAACCGGAACAGACAAAGCGTGCGAGTAAACAAATGCTACTGTCTGATCCACCTCGGTCGCGTGTGACGTGATGCCAAAAGACTTAGCAATGGCATTCAGTTCAGGGAAAGTGTCCGCACCGCAATAGGTGTATAGTTTGACCTGCTGCTCCAATTCGCCCAAGACATGAGCGGCCCTCAATCCGGACCCGAACAGACGGCACCACTCACCTTCCAGGCAATGTTCCCAGTACGTCCCGCCAACGACAGAAATCACCTCTGCCCTTTCGAGCGAATCTGGACGTCACAACGTCCCCCGTCCACTTTCTGAACGATAGCGACATACTCAAACCCATCATTCATGCAATGAATCAGCCTGGCGGTAAGATTGGAGACAATGGATCCGGCAACTTGACCGCCCTTATCGAGGACCAATATGGGGCCATCGGAGTCTTGAAGCTGCATATCAAGGATGTCGCCAACGGATAGGCCCTGAACCACATCCGGGTCGGGTGAGGCCAAGGACGTCTTATGGTTAACTTTCGCACAGTCCGGCATCTCGCCTGGTGACGGGGTGGGCCCTCCTCCTCCTGGACCTGACATAACTTGACTCCTTTCAAAGGTATTTATGCAGCCTCATTATTAGTACGATCACCTTTGATCTGGTCAAGCATTTTCTGCGGCAGTACTGGTAGGTTGCGCATGGTATTCCAGATGAGCACATCGAGTACCGATGCTCTCACCGCCACGACGCTGGCAAAATCGAGGAACCTGCTTTCCAAAGCACGGTAAGTGCGAGGCGTAACCCTATCTGTGTCAAATATCCCGGCAATCCGTCCGGCGCGAAGGACATGAATGTCCAGTATGGCCACCTCGTCACTGCGCCACCAGTTCCTGGTAATCCAAGAAGCTGTCTTAAGGCCAATTCCCGGCAGGCCAGCGATCCAGTCGCGGAATTCCCTGTTCGTCTTGTGAGGTGGTATTCCCCTTCTTAAGATGGTGATAGACTGCGCCAAATACTTGCTCTTAGTGCGGGGAAAGCGGTACCTGATCTTCCGTCCGTTCACCAGCATCGGCCGTGTCAGGATGGCATGGAAATCATTGTAGGAGCAAGGATTCTTCTTGAGAACCCCACTCTTTTTCACCTTGGTAAAAGCGGCAAGCCCCACCTCCGCTGAGATACCGTGGCCTCCCAGAAGACAGCCAGCAACTTCCTCCTCAAGCGTGTCTCCCAATTGGCATTGCGCAAGGTCGCAGGCGGGCTCCATCAGCCACGCTTGGGCCGCCCAGAAGGCGGGGGTGAATAACTTGTCTGTTCGCCCCCAGCGCACGCCCGTCATGGCGTAGTCATTTTCGTGCGGGAATTCTCTCGCTTCGATCTTCTTGTGGAAGGTTCTGTATACGATCTGTGACATAATTCTCCTTTGCTCACACCCTCAGCCGGAGCTCGTATCGACACTTCCTGTTGAGATCTTGAACGACATGAGAGCCCCCCGAACACCACTCCTTTCAGTGACACAATTCGAGACAGTTCCTCTGCATCGCGCTATCACACAAAAAAGCACATGGCAGCGAGATGTCAACCGCGGACAGGTTGCTCGCTGGGTTCCACTGCACGGCGGATCCCAGGCGATGCAGCAAACCGGCTCAACGTCCGGGTCCACCAAGGGGCGCAATTCATGCAGTTCCGAGAGGCACTGACGTGGGCGCGCCCGTCTCCAGCCGCGTAGGGTCCGGCTCGAACACCACCGTGGTGCGATGGTTCGGTTCAGCCAGGCACAACTGCACTTCTCGGCCGCTTTCCGTCTTCAGCGTCTCCATCAGTCTGCCACACACCGGACAGTTTTCCTGTTTCATCGCACTGCTCCTTTCAGTTACAAGACCACTCACACATCGCCCGGGCCCCACTTCAGGCAGTAGACCCCGTAGAAATCTCCGCGCATGAGCATCAGCGGGTTTGAGATGCTCCCGGTGATGAACCAGCCGGACGACCGGATCTCCAGCCCGTAGCAGGTCTGTCCATTGCAGCCCGTCGTCTTATTCCCGTGGATCGTCCCAAGCCGAACGTTCGCGTTCAGCTCATTGTCCAGGGGAACAGCCGGGAGGTTCCTGAACTGCAGCTTCCCGCGCAGCTCAAAGGTGTCTATCAGAGTGCCCACGGCAGGCTGGTTCGCCCACGTCAGGGCTGCGGGGTCATAGTCCTCGATGATGGGGTAGATGGAGAAGGTCGCGCTGAACTCGACCGCCTTGTCATTGTCCACCGACATGCTCAGCAGATACCCCGTCGTCGGCCAGCCTCCGAGCGCCTGGACGATCCGAACGGGATTACCGGACCCGAAGGTCTCCGTAGCCTTGAACAGCAGGCGCTGCTCCGAATTGGCCGTATAGAACTCATTCTCGATGTGCCCGCTTGCCGAAGCTGTCCCCGTGACCTGGTCCAGCAGATACGGACTGCCGAAGGTTACGTACTCGGCACCCGCGGAGACGGTGCCACTGCTAAAAGGGAACCGGACGACGGCCCACCTTTCCCCTGTTCCATCCTCCTTCCAGAGGACCTGGGCCGAGCCGCTGGATGCGCTCTCAAGCAGCGTGGGGTCTGCAGCGTCCGGATTCACCTCGGCATAGCGGTGGCCCTCGTCGATCACGTTCAACAGCACCGGCCAGATGCCGCTCACCAGGCCGATGCCGGCGCTGTTCACGGGGAGGATCGCCGACGGGGTTCCCGCGTCATCCCGCGGCTGGCCCTCGAGGACGATGGCCCAGCGGCCGACGTGGTCGGACGTTGGCTTCACACCGATGATCACACGGCGCTCCAGGTTGATGACCCGGTCATTCTCGTGATCGCCCGTCATCCCGGACGGGAGAACCACGCCAGGCGTCGACGCGATGCCAAGGACGTGACCGAAGTCCACGTCCTGGTCGGAGCTGTTCTGGAGGATCACCATGCCGGGGTCGTTTGCGTTGGCGATGCGTCCGCTCCCGGAGCGGTAGAGGTTCGCACGCGAGCGCGCGGTCGCCATGAGGATTTCGTTCATGGTCGCGGCTTTGATGCGCAGTCTCTCGCCTGTTCTCACCTGTCGCATGTGGTCTGTCATGGATCACCCGCCTGCACTGACCGGGATCAGCGAATAGTCCCCATATTTGATGACCTTGTTGACGTAGGCCACGGCCGGTCGCTTCTCCATCAGCTTCTGCGTCGAGTTGTAGTACTCCTCATACTCGACCCACAGGTATTCCCAGCCGGTCTTGTTGATGGGCGTGCTCGTGCCCGTGCCGATCGCGCCGATGGTTTGCCCCTCGACGTTCTCCTGCACCCAAAAGCCGAAGGTCAACTCGTGGTTGCCGTCGGCGCGTTCACCTCCACGGACGCCGAGGAAGCACACCTCCCCGGGCTGAAAGCCGCGCCAGATCGTGTCGTTGGTGCAGGGGGTCAGAGCCGCCATCCGCCTGCGGAAGTCGTCGTCCACCTCCGCGGCGGCCAGCACCTTCGTGCATTCGAGCATCAGGACGCCCGTCGGCACGTCGCAGCCTTCGATGCCGTCGCGTGTGACGCGGATCGCGCCTCGGTAATTCCGATACTGCTTGCCAGGTGCCGGGTAGGGCCTCTCGAATACTTCCGGCTCTCCCATCTTCAAGCCTTGTGTGATGTGTGCGGTGCCGCCCTGCGTGTTGAAGCTCCAGCGCTCTTCTCCGACGGACAGAGGCGACGGTGATTGGTCTTGGTCCTGCTGGCTGGCATACTCGGCACTGCCGAGCCAATGCCCATCACCGGAGATGGTATCCACCCACACCGGATCCACGCGGCAGCGGGTGCGCGGAGTGTTCTCGTGGGTCAGCGGTGCGGTCTCCTGCAGCTCATCGAGGGCTTCCTTTCCATCATCTGTGCCGTAGATGTTGTAGAGAAGCTCGCGCGTTCCCTTGTCGTCCATCATGCCACTGTTATTGCGCTCGACCACCTCGACCGTCACGCTTCCCCTCCCCTACTCGAACCGCAACGCGTCGACGCGCTCGAACTGGCGCACGAGTTTTCCCGTATTCTCCGCCGTCTGTCGCATCGACTCGGCCATGCCTTGCTGGGTGACGCCGCCGATGAGCTGGGTGAAGTCCCCGCCGAAAGTCCCCGCCGTTCCTCCCGCCACGAGCGTCCTGCCGGGTCCACCCGTCATCACGGTTCCCAGGACCTCGACAAGCTGCTCGATGCTCCGTCGGCGTGTAACCGCGGGCTCAGGCCGCGCCTTCGTGCCGTCCACGTCCAGCAGACGGCTCTTGAGTTCAGCTGCCTTGTCGGATGCCTCATCAAGGAAGCGCGTGTCCACCTCCGGCGTCACCGTCGCGTCCTGAAGCTCGGCCAGGGCCGCCCGAGACTTCTCGCTGCCGTCGTCCATCTCGGCGAAGATCTTCTTGTAGCCCTTGGCGACAGCGATCGCCGCCGCGGCCGCAGCCGCCAGTCCGATGGCTACGCCGACGATGGGCACCACGTTGCCCTCCGCAAAGGCCTTGAAGGCAGCCATCACCGCCGAAGCCACCGTCATTGCCATTCGGAAGCCGGTGACAATGGCGCCAAAGGCCGCAAAGACCTTGCCGAGGGCGAACACGGCCAGTCCCACCCCCCCGAGGACCGGCCCAAACTTCAGCAGGCCGACGACCAAGTCCCTGTGCTCCTTGATCCAGTCCCGGACGCGCGGGACGAAGTCCTGCACCCAGAGCGCGAAGTTCTGAAGCGGACCGGCAAGAGCCGCGCCGATCTCGACGAAGACCATCATCGCGGAGGCCTGCAACGCACTGAGGGTGTCCTGGAACTCGACGGCTGCTGCTGCCGCCTCAGTCGACATGGTCAGCCCGAGACGCTGAGCCTGCTCGCGCAGCTGCTGGACACCTGCAGCTCCGTCGGCAAGCATCGGCAGCATCGCGGTTCCGGAGCGCCCGAACATGTCCACGGCCACCGCCGCCCGCGTTCCAGGATCCTCGATACGGGAGATAGCGTCTGCGATGGTGAGAAAGCGCTGTTCGGGCGACAGGGCCATCACCGTGTCCAGCGAGAGCCCCAAAGCCGAGAGAGCGTCCTGAGCGGTTTTCAAACCGCGCCCTGCGTCATCGACCGTGGAGTTCATCTTCCTGATCGCCGTGTCCAGGTCGGTCAGGGAAATGCCCGACTGGTCCGCCGCGAACTTCAGCTCGGAAAGCGCCTCCACGCTGAAGCCGGTGCGCTGAGACATCTTCATGAGCTCATCGCCCATGGCAGAATAGGACTTCACTGCCGCAAGGAGCGGCGTGAGGATCGCCGCGCCCCCGATCATCATTCCGCTGCCGATATGGGAAAGCGTTGCCCCAAACGTCTTCAATTGCCTCTCGGCTCGCCTCAGGGCGGCGTCCATCTGATTCCTGATGCCGAGCTCCACGTAGGCCCGTCCTGCCCTGATGTCGGAGCCCCCTGGCATGTCAGTTCCCCCTCAGCGAATCGCGGAAGAGCTCCGGGATGCGCGGCCGCTCGCGCTCGAGCGCAGGCCCCATGAAGGGCCTCGGCGCGCGCGTTCCTTCGATGACGCTCGGGCCGTAGAGCTCCTCGTTGAGCTCGTTTGCGCGCGCCGCCTGACTCGCTTGGTGCAGTTTCGCATAGGTGACCTGACGAACCTGTCCGCGCCAATCCCGGGAGGTTTTCGTGGTGCGCGACTGCCGCCCGCCGATGCGGATCTCTCCAGAGCCCCCGACGCGACGCTCCTGTCGACGCGGGTTCTTTCGGTGGACCAGGCCGCCGAATTCAAGCCCGTGCGGAGCGTCGGTGCTGTTTGGCAGACGTGCTGGGCCGATGACTGCTGAGTGCGTCGGTTCGTCGAAGTAGTAATAGAGAAACTTCCGGACAAAGGGCCGAGGCCGTCGCGCCCGGGGTGGCTCTCCAGGAGTGCTCACCAGTCGCGACTTCGCGGACACATATCGCATGGACCTTTGGGCCGTGAGACGGACGCGCGCAGCTGCCTTGGGAAGCTGACGGTCGCTTGCATCAAACAGCGCTCGTTCGACCTTCTGTCGGTCAAAAAACGAGTCCTTCGCGAAGCGAATATCGACTGAAAAGCCGCCGCCAATGCGGCCACCCCGCTCGCTGTATGCAAGCGTCTTCATCACGCCCATGACATGTCCCTATCCGATGCCGTTCTCGGCCTTGTACTTCTTGACGAACTCCTTGACCTTCGCGTCCATCGACTTGCTCATCGCGGAGAGGAAATCGATAAGCGGACCGACCTGCTTGCCGCTCTCGTCGAGCGTCGGCTTCGGGAGCGCTTCGATGCCCTTCTGCACCGCCACGATGACCTGGTCGATGACTTCGTCCTTCGACTCGGTTCCGTTCTTCAGTTCGACCAGGAGCTCCTTGCCCTTCTTCGTGGCGAAGAAGAAGTAGGCCGCTCCGATCACGGCGAGCCCCAGCAAGATCCAGCCGCCATAGGTGGGAACGATGTAACCCACAAAAGCGATGGCTGCGCCGCCGGCGAGGGTAATGAGCCCTCCTTTGGTGTCCTTCATGAAGACGATGATGGCCACGCCCCCGGCCATGACGAGCGCCCCGATCAGATACATCCAGCCTGACGGCATGGCCCCGCTGGACGCGGAGAACATCCCCCCGGTGGACTTCCCCGTCGAGGAGCTCTCGCCCGTCTCTCCAAGGCTCACCTTGGCAGCCGTTCCGGTGTCGAACTTATCTTTCTGGGGCTGGTTCGTCGAAAGCCCGGATCCCCGCGTGTCGCCCTCTCGGAAGGACGTCGTCGTGTCGTCGTTTTTCGATTCGCTCTCGGACTCGGTGATGGTGATCGTCGAGCCGGGCTTGGCGTCGATCATCCGCCCATCCGGGAGCCGAACCGGATCCGCGTAAGCCGGACTTCCCGGCAGGATCCAGTCAAGCGCGACATCCCACCAGGCGCGCTCCGGCACCGCCCTGCTCTGTTGTTTCGGAGCGGGGGCCGGCGTTGGTTTCGGAGGGGCGGGCGTGATTACCGGTTTCGGTGTCTCCGGATTTGTCGGCGTTTCGATGGTGATCGTGGTCGTCCTGGTCCTCGCCATTCCGCCCTTCACCGCCGACTCCTGATGGGTGATCTTGTTCTCAGGCGGCGATACTTCCGTCCTCGGCATCAACGTCCCGCAGCCGACGCAAAACAGCAGGAACACCAACAGCGAACCGATCAGTGCACTTCTCATGGCCCTCTCCTTTCCAAAAGCGAGCGTTTACGCCGCGTCTTCAGTAATAACCACCTCGATCAACAGCCCCTGACCCTTCGTGCCGGTGGCACCCAGGAGCGCGATGACCAGAATCAGGATGTCTCCCTGAACGCGATCCGCGTCGGTGATGGTTCCCTCGATGACTGCGCAGTCGTCCTGAGCGTCGTTATAGGTGATCGGGTCGTCCAGGATCGACGCCGGAGTCGGCGTGCCCTGGTCCGCGACCTGCAGGTCGACTGTGAAGCCCTCGTTGCTGTCGGAAGGAGCGTCCAGGACGGTCACCTTTACGGCCTCGACGACCGCGGTCGCACCGTGGATGAGGGCGAGCGGGACCGTCGCCGCGACGATGTCCGCCCCGTCGTCCTGCCTGTAGGTGAAATGATGACGATGCTGAAACTTGCTGGCCTTGATGCCGGCTCCCACTTTCACATCATCATCGTCCACGGTCCCCGTTGGGATCGACATTGTCTTGGCGCTCAGGTTTCCATCGACGTAGAAGTCCGTTCCGATCCTGCTCGACCCTGACATAACGTTTCCTCCGTTCAGTTCCTTCGCTTCGATTTCTTTCCCGGCTGCACGTAGACTTCCTTGAGGATCCCGATGTTCTGACTGGTGATGCGTATGCCCCGTGAGCCTGTCGGCTTCGCCAGAAGCGGGTTGACCTCCTCGGGCTTAACCGGGCGACGCGCGATGCGCCCCGCCCAGTTGATGATCGTCGCCGCCAGCCAACTCGTATGGCTCCAGGCCTCGCGCACACGCGCATCCGCCATCAGGAGGAGCTCTCCCCAGCGGAGACCGTCGAGGTCGGCTCCGGCGACCCCGACGATTCCTGCTGCCCTCCAGAGGACTTCCCAAGGCCCCGGATCCCCAGCATCTCGTCGAACTCGCCCGACTCGATCCGGCGCACCAGCTTCTCCGCTCCGGGCTGCCCCGCCCTCGCCGCCTGCTCCAGACGCGCCAGGGCGGCCGTCAGGGCCGCGCGCAGAGCCGGGCTTCGAAAAAAATCGACGACCTCCTCCACGAACGCCCGGAAGGCCTTCTCCATCGGCTCACCGAACATCGTTTCCGCGAAGTCCTCCTGACTCACGTCCAGCTTCTCGGCCTGCGGCTTCAGGAGGACGTAGATGACGTCCACCGCGAAAACCAGGTCGCCCGTGAAACGCTTCACCGCAGCCAGGCGTTTTGCCTCGTCGCGGTCGTCGATCATCTCCAACATGTCCGCCCCAAGCAGTTCTCGCACGCGCTTGACCCCGCCGATGCTCACGGCCAGTTTCCAGGTCCTTCCGACCCCGTCGACAATCTCCCTCATCCGATCTGCCCTCCCTTGTTCCGCGCGCTCACGTCTCGACCGGCCACCACTCGGGCACGTGCGCCGAGCGGGCCGGCTTGATCACCAGCGAGCAGATCATCAGCCCATCCTTCGGCTGCGGCTGACTGAACTTCAGGATGGTCCACGTCGCCCGCAATCCAATTGCGCCTTCCTCGTCGCGCGGCCGGTCGAGCTCCAGGAGCTCGATCTTCACCCTGTCACGGTAGGCCTGCCACAACGCCTGGTAGCCGGTGTCCTCAGGCAGGTGGAGGACCTCCACATTCATCGGGACTTTCATCAGGCCGGCCGCTGCGAGTTCAAATCCGCCGCTGCCCCGCGTGGTCGCGTCGTGCTCGCTGCGCTCGTGGTCGAGCGTCACCTCGCGGATGCACTCCATCAGGTCCGTCCAGACGGGCACCTCGTAGGTTCCTGCCCCGCCGAAGTCCGTGGTCTTGTTGTAGTAGAGCTTCCCCTCGTAGCCGAGCCGCTCCAATGTCTCCGTCATCGCATTTCTCCTCGCTTATGCCGCTTCGGGAACCGTGTACCACTGAGGCACCTGGGTTGAGAGCCCCGGCTTGATGATCACCGACGCCGTGACGTTGCCGTCCTTGGGCTGGCCCTCTCCGAACTTGAGCACCCGCATTTGTGCAAGCAGACCGGTCCGGCCGGGCGTCGTCATCGGGCCGTCCATCACGGCCATTTCGATAAGCGTGTTGTTCAGGAACGCCGCCAGAAGCGCCTGGAAGGATGGGTTGCTGGTGACCCAGAGCATGTCGAATGTGGCCGGCGCCTTCATGAGGCCTGCTGTCACCACCTCGAAGTCACCGCTGGCGCGTGTGGTCGCGTCATGCTCGTTGCGCTCGAGGTCGAGCGTAAGCTCGCGCACCAGGTTTACCTCAACCCAGGTCGGGTCCTCATGGGTGTTGGCGTTCCAGTAGAGCTTGCAGTCCTGCCCGCGCGTCTCTCCCTCTCCACTGTCAGCGGCAGGGGCCGGAAGTTTCCCCACGAGGCTTGTGCCGCCTGGTCCGAACTCCACATTGGCACGCACGTCGGTCTTGTCGGGGATGGTGAAGCGAAGCACCAGGTTCCAGTTCTGGTCGGAAACCAGCCCGCCGCTGTGAAGGAACGTCGAATCCCAACTGGCAAAATCACCCTCGAAGGAGCAACCCCCGCCAGCGTAGACGACGTTCGAGGATATGAAGCTCGTCTCAGGCCCCTCGATGATGCAGCCCTCGGCCACAGCAAGGATCTGCGTGGCCACAGCATCAATCGTCGCATATTCCGAGAAGAGGATGGTCTCCTCGAAGGGATCCCCCTCGTCCGGAACGAGAGAAAGAACAATCCTGTCCGCATGCTTGGTGATCCCGGTCAACGTCAGAGAGTCACCATACGTGCCGCCACTGTAGGCCAGAGGCTCCCATTGGAAACAGATGCACGGAAGGTCTTTCGTGATTTCGCTCATTGTCCATCACCCCCTTGCAGCCTGACCTGCTTGGACTGGATGAGGCTGATGGCGTCATCCAGCCGTTTCTTCGCCTTCGCGATAGCCTTCTCCCGCTCGGCCTCTCGCTGGTCAATGGCGGCTTTCTGAGCCTGCAGTCGCACCACAGCGGCCTCCATCGCCGGAAGTTTCTCCATCCTGTCGGGCATTGTCTTTCCTCCCGTTAACGAACGAGCTCAAACTTCAGAGTAAGCACGCTCGTGAACTGGCCGAGCTTGCGAATGTGTCCCGGATGGAAGACCGGCTCGTTTTCGACTTCGCTCCACGCGGCCTTGGGATACTCCGTCAGCCGGCGCTGCTTGAAGAAGTCCGAAATCTCCTCGACCAGGTCCATCAGCGCGTCCGGAACGTCATTGTCTCCCTGCGGGATCTTCTGCTGCACCGCGACGTCGATCTCCACCGTGTCCTGAACGGATCCGCGCGAAGCCGTTTCCGTGCGCTTCGAGCGCGGCACGACCGAGACAAGCAGGTCCTTCGTGTCCTTCAGGTCGAAGACGGGCTGGTAGCGGCGCACGGCCTCGAACTCGATGCTGAACTCGTGGCCGTTCAACTCCGTCACGACAGCATCCGCGATGTCGATGACGACGGACATATCAGCCTCCGAAGGCCTTCTTCACCACCTCGACACCCAAAGCCCCCGCGATGATCCCGGCGAGCCCACAACCGAAGGCCACGCCAGCAGCCCACGCCTTCAGCCGCAGGTAGTTGGGGCACCTCGTCACGTGACGGTCGATCACAATGTCGGCGATGCGGAAGATCCTCAACTCCTCGGCCTCGGTGAAGATCGGCTCATCACTCTTCATTTGCCGCGACCTCCTTCGTATGCACGCGCATTGTGCGATAGTAACCGTCGCTCCAGCGCCAACACTTCTCCGAGCCCGGAGAGAGGACCTCGTAGACGTGCCCACCCTCCTCGATACGATCCCCTGGCCGGGGTTCGGTCGCCGAACCGCCCAACACCAGGTCCACGGCCGACAGGATGTAGTCGCGCGTCTCGAACTCGATGATGCCGCCGGCCTCGTCGGACATCTCGAAGACGCTGCGGCCGAGCTGCACGGCCAGCTCGCAGGAGTCCTCCCCGCGCCGGTAGGTTCCGGCGCGGGAGAGGTTCTCCTTGCATTGCTCGTCCAGCCAGGCGTCCTTGATGTCCATCAGGTCACGCATGGGGCGTTACCTCACACTGTGCTGAGTGCGCAGCCGTCGTTAACGACCACCGACCACCGCTTGTTCGCGCCGTTGGCCTTGGCCACCAGGAGGATCGCGTCGCCGGCGTCGTCCATCGTGATCGTGTTGTTGCCGGTCTGGTTGACGGTCGTGGCGCACGTGATGACGCAGTTTCCGCCGTCCGTCTTGAGCGACAGGAGCAGCAGCTGCCCGATGTAGGTAGGGGCGGCGAGCGTCCTGGTCTCGGCTCCCGCCGTGACCAAGTCGCACTTGCCCGAGTCGGTCACGGGGATCGCCCCGGCGTTTCCGGGATCCGTGAGATCCGCCGTCAGGGCGTTGTGGACCGTGTTGGTTACGCTGGCCACGCCGATGAGGTCGAGGCGCACCACCTCGTCTGTCGCCGCAGCGGTGCCGACCGCGAAGCCCATGAAGGTGTTTCCGCTGGCGGTCGTGGTGGCGCAGCCGGTGCCCGCCGTTCCGCCGTAGGGGTCGCCATCCGCGTCCCAGTAGATGGCGGCTCCGTCGGTGATCTGTTCGTTTGCCTTGACCACGTCATGCAGGCCGTCGACGCGGATCTGTCCGAGCGTATTCGCGGCGATCGCCCGAGGTGCGATACCGATGTGCGAGCCGACGACCACGACCTGCCCCGCAGCCACCGCCGAAGTTGGCGTGTGGTCGATGTATTTCCCCTCGCTCACGAGGACGCCCTGAAAGTCCTGGGCGAAGTTCGCTCCCGCCAGGGCGATCAGTGCCGCGAGTGCGACAATCACGAAAATCGGTTCCATTGTGCTGCCCTCCTGTTCCTGTTTCGTCGAAGGTCTCCTCCCCCGGAACGTCCGGGGGAGGGCTGTGTTTCTCAGTTCAGCATCACCCGCCAGCGCTCTTGACCCCGGCGCGCCACTCGGCCGTTCCCACGCCGAAGTCGAAGTAGACTCGCCAGATCATCCCCAGCAGGTCCGCTTGGGCGTCGAGCCCGAAGTATTCGACCGTCGGCATGTCGTTTCCGTTGAGGTAGGCAATCTCGAAGCACGGGTAGCGGTTCGGGTCCGCCAAGAGATACCAGGCCGTGGTCGAATATCCGGGGAGTTTGGAGTTCCCAAGCCACTGCGAGACAAGGGGCGCTCCGCCATACTCGCCGGCATAGATGTTGCTGTTCGCCTGGACCGACTTGGCGGAGGTGCTCGAAAGCCCCGTCACGATCAGCGTGCCACTGGGCTTCAGAAGTTGCCTTGCGGCTTCGGCGTTCGTTGTCGAAACCAGCACGATCGTCGGGGTCACCATTATCGGGTCTCCGTCCGGACCCGTCTGATCCTCGAAGGCCTTGACCGCGAGTCCCATGCCTTCGGATCCGAAGGCCGTGCCGGAGAGATAATTCTTGTGTGCCACGGTGAAGTGCGAAGCCCCTGTCCCGGTGGCGTTCACGACCTTGAAGAGCGCCTTCTCACGGCTGGTGAAGCTCTTGATGGCCAGCCGCTTCGAGTTGGTCGTGAAGGCCCCCATGTCGTCGTTCACCGCGTCCTCTCGGCTCAGGCCGAGCACGGCCCCACGCGTCTTGACCTTCCGCGTGTAGGACTCCTCCGTCAGCTTCAGGTGTTTCAACTCCCCGCTCGGCGCGACCTCCTCGAGGTCCCCACTGAGGGCCAGCGAATACACCGTATGCGTGTGAAAATTCGGATGATTCGCCCGCCCCGCGATCCTCGGTGCGATGTATTCGGGCTGGTCGGCCTCGGCGGCCATGGCCTTGTTCGCCACGTTGCCCAGGATGCCCGGCAGCGAGATCGTCGAGACGCCGGCGGCGCGCAGCTCGGGCGCGGCGTAGGCCAGCACCTCGCGCCAGTTCCCCACGGTGATCCGCTCGCGGCCGCGGTAGCCATTGGCACGCGCGGCGATCAGGATCAACTCCTGGAGCCCGATGTAGCGGAACCGCTCGTCGGCGGCTTCGACCACCTCTTGGCGCACGCGGTGTTTCTTGATGAGGTCATCGCCAGAGATCCCTGCGGACATGCACGCCGCCGCTTCGAGCACCGCTCCGCTCGGAGGCACCGACTTGCGTTCCTGGATCCCCGGTGCTTGGGGACGCGCAATGCGCGTCAGCTCCAGCTCCGTCTGGGTCAGGGTGAGCTTGTCGCGGACCGCCTTCGCGCAGACCTCCTGAACCTCGTCGGCCTTGTCCAGGTTCGCAGCGGCATACTTTACTCCAAGCTCCTCGATGCCCTGCACGCGCTTCCCTTCGGCCACGACCGCATCGATGCTCGCGAACCGCTTGCCCTCGCTGCCGCCGTCCGTCCCGTCGGTTCCGGGCGTCCCGCCGCCACTTCCCGCCTCCAGTTTCACCTCGGCCTCCCAGACCCGGCGCAGCGTTTTCTTCTCCTCGTCGCTGGCCGCCTCGAGGCCTCTCGCCTTCAGCCACTCTTCGAACGTCTTCATATCGCTTCCTCCTCCATGGTAACGAGCGGCCAGCTTCGTGCTGGTGTTCTTGTCCGCCCCGAGATCACAGATCGAAACCTCATTCAACGTACTCTCGCGCACGATGTTCATGGGCCCGGCCACGCCGCGCCCGTTCACCGTATCCGTCGCACCCGGCTTCAGGAACTCCACCCGCTCGATCGAGGCCCCGATCGACACCTGCCAGGGGAATCCGTTCTGTGCGCTTGAGACGAAATCCTTTGCCTCCGCGGTCTCCGTTCGGCTCACCACGGCTCGACCCTTCACGATGCCGTCGGCGATCTGCGCCGTTACCGTGTGGCCGACCCCCACGTTGCGCTGATGAATCATCCTCACGGGCAGGTCCTGGCGCTGGATCTTCAGCCCGGCCAGGTCGACGATCGCCGGGTAATAGAAGGCCTCCACCTGGATAGGAACCCCGGTGTATGCGGTATAGTCGAAGCCCTGGAGCTTCTGCCCGTTCTCCTCAGCCGCCGCCTCCACGAACTGCAGCGAACCGCCGGAAAGCTCGATGACGCCACCAGGCGCCAATTCGGCCGTCGCTGGGGCGGGGTTCTTGCGCTGCTTATTCGGCAGAACCATTGCGTTCTCCTTCTGAGTCAGGCGTTTCAGTCGGTGCAGTCTCGGGGCGCTTCTCATACTTCCGCGGCGGCAGCCCCGCCTTCTGCCTGTCGGCCGCCTCCTGGTCGCGCTGCTTTCGCTCGGCGTCAGGGTCCAGTCCCATCCGCTCCCAGTAACGCTTCTCCGTCAGGAGCCCCGCCTCGACGAGGTCGATGTCCGCGGAGATTTCCTTCTGCTTGTCAACCGGAACGGGTGGCGGCCAATCCCACTTGTGGGGCAGCGTCTCGTCTTCGATCCCAAGAACCCGTCGCTCCTCCTCCCACCACGCATCCACGATGGGATCAAGTGCCTGTATCTCGCACTCCGTCTGGTTCACGTCGACGTAACGGAAGAAGCCCTGATGATCGAGCTTGCCGCTTGAGTAGTTCATGTCCTTGGCCGAGCCCAGGACGATCAGAAGCGGCATGCTCACGCAGCGGCCGGCTTCGCGCAGGCGCTCATCGATGTACTGCACGTAGACCGTGGTGGGCTGCTCGGCCTTGATCTGGCTGGGCTTCCAGCCCTTCGGCGCGAAAACCGCTGTCCCGGCCACGAGTTCCATCTCGGCCATGGGCTCGACGTCGGCCGGGCCCTCCACCGGTGCGGCCTGCGTCTCCATCAGCACGTTGATCTGTGCGGCGGTCCTCGCCGCCGAGAGCACGGCCAGGGTGTACTCGCGTATGTCGGCGAAGATGCGCAGAGCCGGAGTGATCTCCGGTATGGCGCGACACTGCCCGGGACGATCCGGGACGAACCAATGAATCACCTGAGAGGCAGGGATTCGGTCGAACTCCGCAAAACGCTGTGGCAGGCCGGACCCCGGATGGTCCTTGAGAACGTGATACTCGATGGGGTTGCCGTCATTGTCATACTTGATTCCCGAAACCTCCTGACGGCGCTGCAGGTAGTTCGGGGTTTCCACCTGGTCGGCCTCGACGAGGCGCAGATCCAGCTTCACGTGGTGGCGCAGCGCATGATTGGTGATGAACAGGGCGAACACCTCTCCATCATGGAACCGCGCGGCCCGCATTGTGCGCAGCTTCTGAGCGAGATTCACACGCACAGCCCAGCTTACCCAATCCGCCTCGATCCTTTTCGTGAGCTTCTTGTCATCGAGGAGCACGTTCAGCGTGGGGCCCGTCCCGATGACGTAGTTGACCAGCGCGATCTCCATCCCCCTGGCGTAGGAGTTGTTGGCGATCTCATAGCGAGCGCGCATACGCAGAGTGCTGCGGACCTCTGGAGTTAACGCTGCGTCGGGTGCAAGGGTATCCGCGTGCATCCAGTGCTTGCGGTTCTCAGGCGTGGTGCGCGCGACGTCGAAGCGCGCGCGGATGGGGCGTGCCGGCAGCTGCGCGACTTGTGCCTTGCGAGGATTGCTCGTTGACTTGGCGCGCCCACGGGCCATCAGACCGTTCCCCCCGAGGTGATACGGACCCGGCGCAGGAACCGGGCCGGGTTCTTACCGCTGGCCAGCGCGTCACGGCCGGCCAGATACTGGTCGGCGGCGATCTGCTCGGAGAGCGAGTGACCCTCGATGCTGCCCCGGTCGCCCGAGGCCTTCGCCGGCCCGGCTGCGTTCTCTGCGATGACGTCCTTCAGTTCGTCCGCCACATCTGTCCCTCCGTGCCAATAGAAAAGGCCGTGCCGGGTGTGCGGCCCCGCACGGCCTTCTATTGGCTTCCGAGTTTTGGAGTGACCCGTCGATCACCCCTGCTTTGAGGCTACATGATGAATGGGATGCGCATTCTCCGTCAACGCGAATTTCCGTTAAGGCCAAAATACGCTACCCGTAGCGTATGAATCCTCATTTTTCTCCGTTCTCGGTCAATTCGTAGGTGGACCAGACGCGGCCACAATATCGACATTGGCGGCGGCGACGCGTTTTCCCCATGGGAGCCGGGCGCGTCTCAAGGGTCTCGGAATGACGACAGCCACAGTTGGGACACTCCGGTGCCGCGCCACCCTCCGGGATTTTGTCTGTCGCCTCTTTCACGCGCGCCTCCTCTTCAAGTCGCTGCTCGTCAGCGTCTTGCGTTTCGTTTTCGGGAATTCTCCCAGGACCGAACAACCCAGCATGTTCGCGGCAACCCCGCAGCCGACGAAGCAGTCCCAGAGGTGGTTATCACGCTTCGGCTTCCGTTCCTTCCACACATCGATGTCACGCCCCCGGGCCGTCACGCGGATCGAGTATTCCGAGGTCCAATGATCGGCGATCAGCTGGTGCGCGCGCGGGTCGGCGCCGAAAAGGGTGATGCTGCTCGGATCCCCCATGCCGGCAGAGAGACGCTCGGCCATGACGGTCTTCCAGTAGTAAGTGTCGATGTTGCAGTATCGGATGCCGCGCTTGCGGTTCGGGGGTGGGATGATGTAATGCTCTCCCAGGATCTCACCGGGGCGCTCCTGATACTCGTTCCAAGGCCTGTTGGTCGGGCCGATGTAGATGCCGTGGCAGGGCATGAGGATCGAAGCGTGTGGGCTCTGACGGCAGAACTTGTAAACCGTATCCGTAGACCGCCCCCAGTTGGCGTCGATCAGGCAGCGCTCAATTTTCATCACGCCCCCCGATGCCGTGGACCACTCGCGGTCGAGCAGCTTGTGCGTCAGACGCGTCAGCGCTTCGTAGATGAGGTCCTCGAACTTCTTCGACTCACAGAACTCGGACATGGGATGAGAGGTGCCGTCCTGGGTGAAATAGGCGGTTCCCTGATCTGGCCAGGCCCCGTAGTCGATCACCGCACCGCCGAGCTTCGAGTCCGCGGCGAGCACCACGTAGAACAGCAGGTTCCCGTGCACGTCGATGTAGGTTACCACGTGCTCAGCCCCGATCGGGACGATCCCGCGCGCGACCCGGTTCAGACGCTGCACCAGCGCCTTTGCCTCCAGGAGCGCTGCCCCCGCGGTGACCTCCTCGTCCTTCGGCGAGTTCTGGCATTCGGCAAAGAAATCGTCGCCCAGTTGGAACCAGAGATTCATGGCGTGCTGGATGCCGGAGATCTCCTCGGGCTCGAAGTTCTCGGGCCAGCTCACCACACACCCGGCGTCCATGGCCTCCCGGCGCTCACGGTAGAACCTGGTCGCCGGCGCAATGGACTCCTGTGCCGTGGTGCACCGCAGATAAACCTCGCGGTACTCCTCCCACAGCTTCATGGCGTCCTTCGTCGGCCACTCGATGATCATCACCATGCGCCGCCCGTGCCATTCCGGATGGCGTGTGGGGTCGAGATAGCGGTCGGCGAGGTCGTCCTTGACGATCACCGTGCAGGGCATCACCGCGGCAATCGTGACCCCCGGGCCGGCCAGGCGCAGGACGGCCTTCTGAATCACTTTCTCGCGCTTGCCGCACTGTCCCCGAGAATGCGCCGAGGCATCGGTCTGCGGATCGTCAAGAATGACGAAGTCCGGGCGCACCACGATGCCGTCCGGACGGGTGAAGCGTGCACCGCGAATCCGCCCGAGGATCCCCGCCACGCGGATGATCGCCCCCGAGCTCTTCGACCCCGGGATGGTCGGCAACACGATCTGGTCCGCCTTCCAGCGAATATGCGTGCGCTGGCCCTGGTAGGTCTGGCCGGCGCATCGGTTCGCAATACCCTCAAGCGCGCGGATGGGAAAACACACCTCCGGGAAGTCCTCAAGCAGGAGATCGTTCGTCTCCAGCTGCGTCCTCATGTCCTGGATGGATTCCTCGGCGAGCGAGCGCTCGGCGGAAATCAACATCACAAACCATCGATGCCCGTAGAGGATCGCCCAGAGCACGGCGATGTCGCAGAGGGCCGACTTGCCTTCTCCTCGTGCGGCTGCCGGGGCGGCCTTGCCACCACGCAGAACCGTCTTCTCGATATCGGCGATGATCTCATGCTGATTGACGGACCACGGAAGAAAGAACACGTCCGGGAAGTAGCTCGTGCAGAACAGTTTCAGGTCGCTTTCGCAGGACATGCGACGGATGGGGTTGCAGATCGGTGGCAGGTCTCCGATGTCCTGACCGGCGCGGACCAGGGCAGCCTGACGCTCGCCGGCTCGTTTGCGATGATGCTCGTATTGCCTCCGCTGACGGGCCTTGCTCATGCCGTCCTCCCTCTCGCCGAGCCCATCAACTTCAGCGCTGCAAGGCGGCAGAGTTCCTGAATGGAGGTCCCGACCTCGGCGAGCTTGAGCGGTTCGAGGTGGGCAAGCGCAGCCGCCAGGTTGTGCTCCGTCCCTCCCTCCTCGTCCGTTGCTCCTTCCGGATAGAGGCCAAGCAGTCGGTTCAGTTGATGCCGCGCGGCCACGGCCTCCTTCAGCGTCTTCTCGCCAGAAAGCCCCTTCGTGAAGATCTTTAGGAGTTGCCGGCGCGCCAAGCCGATCTCCTCCTTGCGATCGAAGCTCGCCGCGTTCGTGATCCGCCGCCGCGCCTCCTTCAGCGCCAACCTGGCGACGGGCTCGGTCAACTGCTTGCGGTTCTTCGGGTTGACCGCCAGCCGCACGGCCTCATCGCCATCAACCCCGTTGATCAGGAGCAACGCCATCTGATTGACGGCGTCGTCCCGCAGGGCCGGGGCTCCTTTCTTCGCCTTCGTCTTCCGCGCTCCTTTGCTCTTGGTCATCACTCCTCCCCCTCTGGAAACAGGACCGAAAGAAAGCCTCCACTGCTTCCCTGCTGGTCCCAAACCCCTGCCAGCCGTTCCACCCCCCGGAAGGACCCGCGAAGCTTTCCGCCCCGCGGGTCAAGCGGGGTCACTAAGGGGCGCGTGGCTATCCGACTGGTGGTTTGCACGAAACGTCCTGCTTTGAGGGGGGAGGTTCGCCTACCCCGTCGTTTCGCGCTCCGCGCCAGCGTGCAATTGTGGAGCGGACGGGTCGGGGTCGCACCGCCTTTCCTCGCTTGGTGGCGAGGCCCCTCTAATGGGCGTCCGCTTTGGTTTTCCACGATACATCCCGGCTCCGCGTCTCTCGATTTCGCTGAATGGCAGGATCGGCACGGTCAATCGTTTCCGGGCGGTCGGGTCGATGAAGTAGATATAGCGCAGTTGGTAGCCTTCTTTTGGCCGCCAGCCGGCTTTCGCAAAGGCCCTCATCGAGGCTGCCCCACTATTCAAAATGTGATTTCCCTTTGTCATCGTCGTCCGGTTGACTATTGATACTGCTCTGGCCTGCTGCTTCTTGCTTTGACCGTCTGTTAGACTGACGGCCGCGAAGGTTTCACCAGACGGGGCCTGCCACACTTGTTCGTTCTTCTTTATTCCTGTCAGCACGAATCCCGATGCTCGGTAGATCGTCCCATCTCCGCACTGCGTGGCGTCGGCAAACGAGATCACCCATTTCAACTCGGGTCGGAACTTCCGCAACATCCGAAGGGCTATCCCAAGCGCACGGCTCTCGCTATTCCGAGGCAGGGCGTCGGTGAAGGCCAGACGGTTCAATTCGACAAACTCATTCCAGCCCGTCCCCTCCACGAGTTCCTTCGTCTTCCGTTTAAAGAGCGACGGACCGAACTGCATCACCCCCTCAAGTCGTCCGTGGTAGAAGACCCCGATATGCAATTGGCTGTTGTTGACCACCTTACCGCTGTAATGCGCCCGGCGGACGAGGGCGTTTCCCTCCTGTGCGGTAATTGGACGCAGGACGATGTTCTTCGCCTCACCCACGATACGCCTCCGCTATCCGTGCCAGGGCGTTCCCGTTGGAGTTCTCGTTTCCGGTATCGAAGAACGGCCCCGCCCCTTTCGCACGACCGATCGCCTCCTTCACCTTCTGCGTCTGGCCATCGGTCAGCGTGAAGGTCATCTGCTGAAACCCCGAGCCCGGGCCCGTCGGTATCTTTCCTGCTGCCGACTCCCAGTCTTCTTGTGCGGGCAAGTCCCCCAGGCACCGCTTCAACTCCTCGTCGTCGAATCCCAACAGCGACAGGTCTAGTTCTTCGCCCTGCAGTTCGGCCAGCTCGAGGCCGAGCAGCTCCTCGTCCCATTCGGCGATCTCGGCGATCCTGTTGTCCGCGATGCGGTAGGCCTTGGCCTGCGCCGGCGTGAGATCCGCTGCCACATGCACCGGCACCTCCTTGAGCCCCAATCGTCTGGCCGCCTTGAAGCGGGTGTGACCGCAGACGATCACCCCCTCGCGGTCGACCACAATCGGCTGTCGGAAGCCGAACTCCTTGATCGATGAGACCACCGCGTCGACCGCCTCGTCGTTCTTCCGGGGATTGCGCGCGTAGGGGATCACCTTCTCGATGCTCCAGTTCTCAACCTGCATGTTTTCACTGCACTTCCTCCTCATGCTTTGTCGATGAACGGCTGTCGGTTACGGTCCGGGGCACCGATGCTCGCAACATCGGAAGCGGGGTTTGGCCTCATGCTTCCCCGCGCTCCGGGCCTTCATTAACTTCCTTCAGACCTCCCATTCTGGATGCCGCTTCTCATCTGCCATGCGAAACATCACGGACTCCGGATCCTCCGCGGTCCCCAGCATTGCACCGGCGATGTCAACGCCGATGATTCCAAGCGCCAGCACCTCCCTGGACAGAATGCGTTCGAGTTCCTCCTTTCTGCTCGGTGACCATGAATCCTCGATAGTCTCGGGATTATCAATGAGGAGAAGGTCCGGCCTCAGCCATGCATCCTCGCCATCCGGGAAGCAAAGACCCTTCTTTGACTCGAAGACCGGAATCCACCACGCATATCGTCGTGGCCCATCATGGCAACTGG
Source organism: uncultured Planctomycetota bacterium (assembly GCA_964629945.1). GTDB lineage: Bacteria > Planctomycetota > DG-23 > DATKVD01 > CAZVTD01 > CAZVTD01. The sequence goes on from CAZVTD010000003.1 coordinate 48,960, forward strand.
CTTCGATGAGATCTCCGAAGTCTTCGCGCACCCTCGGCATCCCATCCATCCCCAGGCCGTCGTAGATAACGCCGCGCTTGTGTTCCGAATCGCCTGCTGTGATGAGCAGGGAGAAGCGCCGATGCCAGAACACGTATGCCCATAGCTGAGCTGCCGTCAGGATCGTCGTCTTTCCGCTTCCCCTTCTCATGAGGCGTGCCGTCCGTCCGCCATGAAGGATGATCTCCTCTAGCCTCCTGACAACTCCGATCTGCTCTTCTGTCCAGGGCTCGCTGAAGTATTCCGGAAGGTACTCCCGGCAGAACTGTGCCAGGTCCGTCTTGCAGCGCTCTACCCTCTCCTCATTCATGAATCCATCTCCTAAAAATCCTTCTTCACCAGGCATGCGTTCTCGAAGGCCCGCACGTCCTCGGGACGGAATCGGACCGAGCCGCCCGCGCCCGGGAACTTGAGATATGGAATCTGCCGTCGCCGTCGCATCCTCTTGACCGCGGACACTGATACGCCCAGGTAATCCGCCAACTGCTCGGGCGACAGCAGCTTCCCCTTGCCCATGCCCGCCACCTCCCCGTTCAGACGCTCCTCCGCGCTCTCACGCATTCTCGATGGCCCTCTCGATCTCCTCCCGGTCCACCTCGACGTATTGCGCCGTGCTCGTGAGGCTGACGTGTCCCATCGCCTCCTGCAGCTTCCTCAGGTCGGGCCCCAACCGCCGCCTCAGTCGCGCCGCGAAGGTCTTCCTCATCGAGTGCGTCCCCACCCGTGCCGTCGAGATCCTCGCCCGCCGGCATGCCGCCAGCACGATCTCGTAGGCCCTGCCCCGCGAGATCGGCCGGTTGCGCAGCGTGCCCGATTGGAAGACGTAGCAGTCCGCCGTCATGTAACCGAGCTCCCTCATCTGCCGGATCCATGCCTCAAGCCTCTCAGCGGCCTCCGCGTGCAGCCGCACGGTTCTCGACGTCACGCGCCGGGGGCGCTTGGCCGACAGCAGCAGCTCGAAGCGCTTCCAGGCCTGCTCATCCTCGAAGTCCACGCGCACGCCGAAGGCCTGCACCAGCGCCATCACCAGGCGCAATGTCGCCGACTGCTTCCCCCGGCTTCGCCCCCCCTTCATCGCCCGCCGCGGCACGGTGACGTATCGGGCGACCCTCCCCCGCTCCAGCACCTGGCCGAGCTTGAGGCTGAGCAGTTCCGAGATACGGAAGCCGCTGCGGGTGCCCAGGGTGAAGAGCGCGATGTTGCGCAGGGCGAATCGTCCCGTGAAGCTCGATATGATCTTGTCCTCCTCCTCCTGCGTGAATGCCCGGCAGCCAGGCATACGTCACCTCCTCCACCACGGGATGCGGCTTGATCTGCGATTTTTTCCTCTCTGCAACCCCCCAATGCGACCGGTGTATAAGAGCATGAGAGATTGGGTCTTTGTGCCCCAATTCGGGAGGGAGACTGTTATGTCGTGGTCCAGCTTCGTAAACAGCGGTCCCGTTGTGGCTGTCGCAGCGCTTTTCATCTATTACCTCATCAAACGCCTGGCTCTCTGCAGGCATTGCAGGAATGCCCGGCTCAAGGAATGCGAGTTATGCCGCCTTGAACGGTCCGAGCGATGCCGGTCATGCCGGCAATCCGGACATTCTGATGCTCGGCGGTCTGACTGATCATGGTCTCCTCTGGAAGCACGCTGTCGGGTGAACGGAGGTCTTCTTCAGGATCTCCCTTGCCCTCTCCGGCAGCCTGTCGAGTCGACTTTTCGGGTAAATGCCTTGCCCGACCAGGTCCGGCACCTCCTGGTCGACGACGGTTGCCCCGCAGCTCGGGCAGTTGAGCTTCTCGTTCGACATCCGGAAATACTCCTCCCCGCAGATCTTGCAGATCCAGTCCACGCGATGCGGCGGTTCGAGAGGGCTGGCTGGAGATCCGACAGGCGCAGGGGGCTCTTTCGGCTTCTTCCCCTTCCCTACCGGGGCAATCGACCCGCCGTGCAACAGCACCTTGGCAAGACACGCCACCCCGATCGCCGAGCCCTCCGCCTTGGCATCGAGGTAGAGCTGCACCTGCTGCAGGATTCTTACCCGGTCTACGGTGGCCAGGATCGTCTCCACGTTGTGCTCAGCGATGCCCACCTCCAGCAGCTTCTTCTTCAGCTTGTCCCCCGCTTCGCCACCACCACCAGCCGCCTCACTTTCCGCCTTTTCGGAGGAGGGGGTAGGGGGTGGTG
>CAZVTD010000004.1:0-29883 GCA_964629945.1 uncultured Planctomycetota bacterium
GGTGACCGAGCAGGCCTGGCCGGAACGGGAAGACCTGGCGGGCCGGGCGGGGGTGGTGGCGATCGGGGAGACGGGTCTGGACTATTACCGGGACCTTTCGGACCGTGGACGTCAGCGCGAACTGTTCGCGCGTCAGCTGGATTTGGCCCGTCGAAAAGGCCTGCCGGTGGTCGTCCATTCCCGGGAGGCCCATGAGGACGTGCTGGCGATACTTCACGAGGCGGCCGGTGGAGGGGAATTGCGGGGAGTGATGCACTGTTTTTCGGCAGGAGAGCAGATGGCCCAGGCGTGCATGCGACTGGGCCTTCTGATTTCGTTCGCCGGCGCGGTGACGTTCCCGAACGCGAAGAAGCTGCAGGAGGTCTGTCGATCGGTGCCCGTGGAGCGGATGCTGGTGGAGACGGACGCGCCCTATCTTGCGCCGCAGCCGAGACGGGGGAAGCGGAACGAGCCGGCGTTCGTGCGGTTCACGGCGGAATACATCGCCCAGTTGAAGGGACTTTCGGCCGAGGACGTGGGACGGGTGACGACGCTGAACGCGGACAGCCTGTTCGGACTGGGGCTGGGAGAGCCGAAGGGACGGATCGCATACCCGATACGCAACTCGCTGTACGTCAACCTCACGAACCGATGCAGCAACGAATGTCTCTTCTGCATCCGCACGCAGACGGAGTTCGTCAAGGGGCATCACCTGATGCTGGAGCGCGAGCCGACGTATGAAGAGGTGATCGCGGCGCTTGAAACGGAGGGGCTGGAGCGATATGCTGAAGTGGTGTTCTGCGGCTACGGGGAGCCGACGGAACGGCTGGACCTGCTGAAGCAGGTGGCGGCGGAACTGAAACGCCGGGGCAAGACGGTGCGGCTGGTGACGAACGGTCAGGGCGATCTCATCAACGGCCGACCGGTGGTGGACGAGCTTGCGGGCGTGGTGGACATGGTGTCGGTAAGCCTGAACACGTCGGACGCGGCGGGTTACCAGGCCCTGTGCTGTTCGCGGTATGGGGTCAAGGCGTTCGAGGCGATCGTGCAGTTCGTCCGCTCGGCGGTTGGAAAGTTAGGTCGGGTGGAGGTGACGGCGGTCGATGCGCCGGGCGTGGACGTGGAAGCGGTGAAGAAATTGGCCGGGGAGCTTGGGGCGGAGTTCCGACTGCGTCGCTATCACGAGGTGGGATGACATGGAAGAGATCCAGGCGTCGGTGGAGCACTTCAGACACACGTACGACGCGGTGACCAACCAGGTGCGCAAAGTCATCGTGGGACACGAGAACGTGATCGACGAAGTGATGACGTGTCTGCTGACGGGGGGACACGGGTTGATCGAAGGGGTTCCGGGCCTGGGCAAGACGCTGCTGGTGAAGACGCTGAGCCGGGCGCTGGAGCTTCAATTTTCGCGGATCCAGTTTACGCCGGATCTGATGCCGGCGGACATCATCGGGACCAACGTGATCGAGGAAGATGAACACGGCTCGCGGCGCTTCCGTTTCGAGCAGGGACCCGTGTTCGCGAACGTGGTCCTTGCCGACGAGATCAACCGCGCGACGCCCAAGACGCAGTCGGCGCTCCTGGAGGCGATGCAGGAGAGCACGGTGACGGTGGGCGGCACGCGTCACGAGCTGGCCGCGCCGTTCATGGTGCTGGCGACACAGAACCCCATCGAGATGGAAGGGACTTATCCGCTTCCGGAGGCGCAGCTGGATCGCTTTCTGCTGAAGATCCGGATCGGGAACCCGTCGCCGACGGAACTGCTGGAGATCATGGCTCGCACGACGGCCGGGACCGAGCCACAGGCGGAGCCCGTGGCGTCGGGCGAGGACATCGTGAGGATGCGCAAGCTGGTGCGCGAGGTGCCGATGGCACAGCACGTTGCCCAATACGTGGCTGCCCTGGTGATGGGAACGCACCCGGAGCGAGAGGATTCGCCGGCGGTGACGCAGCGGTACATCCGGTATGGATCCAGCCCGCGAGGCGCACAGGCGGTGACTCTGGCGGCGAAGGTGAAGGCGTTGGTGGAAGGACGGCATCACGTGAGCTTCGAGGACGCTAAGGCGGTGGTGTCGTCGGCACTGCGTCATCGGATCATCTTCACGTTCGAGGGACAGGCGGAAAACATGGACCCGGACGATGTGCTGAGGGAGATCGTCAGCGAGGTCAAACAGCCGGTCGGTTAAGGGAGGAGCGATGGCGAAGTATCTTGTGACGGGCGGAGCGGGATTCATCGGCAGTCACCTGGTCGAAGCGGTGGTCAAGCGCGGCGAAGAGGTGGTCGTCGTGGACGACCTGTCGACGGGACGCCTGGAGAACCTGAAGGGGGTCGCGGACAGGGTGGAGTTCGTCCAGGGCGACATCTGCGACCAGGAACTGATGAGACGGGTGATGAAGGGCGTGGACTACGTGATGCACGAGGCGGCGATCCCGTCGGTGCCGAGATCGGTGAAGGAGCCGCTGAAGTGCAACCGTGCGGCGGTGGACGGAACGCTTTCGGTGCTCCTGGCGGCGCGGGACATGGGCGTGAAGCGGCTGGTGTACGCGTCGAGTTCGTCGGTGTACGGGGAGACCGAGATCCTGCCGAAGGTGGAGGTGATGCCGAGCGGTCCGATCAGTCCCTACGCGGTGGCAAAGCTTGCGGGGGAACTGTACGTCAAGGTGTTCTACCGGGTGTATGGGCTGGAGACGGTGTCGCTGAGATATTTCAACGTGTTCGGTCCGCGTCAGGACCCGCGCTCGATGTATTCGGGCGTGATCGTGAAGTTCATCCGTGCGCTGGCCAACGGGGAGCAGCCGGTGATCTTCGGTGACGGCAAGCAGACCCGCGACTTCACGTATATCGACAACGTGGTCCGTGCGAACCTGCTGGCGCTCGAAGCGCCGGCGGGACCGGCCATCGGGATGGCCTTCAACGTGGGAACGGGGATGGAGACGGAACTCAACGGTCTGCTGGAGCGGATCGGTCAGGAGATGGGCAAGCGCGTGGAGCCGCGGTATGAGCCGGCACGTCCCGACGACATTCGGCATTCGCTGGCGGACATCACGCTGGCCCGGAGGTTCCTGGGGTACAAGCCCGACGTGACGCTGGAAGAGGGTGTGGTCCACACGGTCCGTTACTACATGGAACACGAGGGGTAACCGTCGGCGGAGGAACGCGACGATGGTGGACGACGGCGTCCGGGTCGAACCGGTCGATGCACTCTTCGACGAAGCCTTCCTGAAGAAGCTGGAGTACCTCTACATCGTGTCGAAGAAGGTCTTCGTGGGGCAGCTTCGCGCCGACCGGCGGAGCCGACGCCTGGGAAGCGGACAGGAGTTCGCCGATTTCCGACCGTATCGTCCGGGCGATGACCTGCGCTACCTGGACTGGAGCGTCTACGGCAGACTGGACCGGCTGATCCTGCGGTTGTTCGAGGAGCAGGAAGACCTGATGGTGCATCTGCTGCTGGACGTTTCGGCGAGCATGAAAAGTACGGGTGGAGAGAAGTTCAACTACGTCCGGCGGGTGGCGGCGGCCCTGTCGTACGTGGCCTTGGCGAACCTGGACCGGGTGAGCATCGTCCCGTTCGCCCGTGAGCCGCAGGACACGCTGAGTCCGCGACGCGGCAAGGGACAGATCTTCAGCGTGTTCGCGTTCCTTTCGAAGCTGCAGCCGGCCGGCGAAACGGACATGACCCGGTCGGTGCGCCGATTCGTTCAGGAACATCCCCGGCGTGGGCTCGTCGTGCTGCTGTCGGACTTCTTTGCGCCGGGGGGTTACGAGGAAGCGATCAAACTGCTGCGTTACAACGGACACGAGGTGTTCGTGCTGCAGGTGTGTCAGACGCGTGAAGCCCGTCCGGACATGACGGGCGAGTTGAGACTGGTGGATGCGGAAACGGGTCGGCATCGACCGGCCAACGTGACGGCGGCGGTGCTCCGGGATTACCAGGCGGCGTTCGTTGAACATGGACGCGGCCTGGAACGCTTCTGTCTGGAGCAGCAGACCGGCTGCGTTCGGACCCTCACGGACGTGCCCTTCGAAGAACTGGTCCTGGGCGTGTTCCGGCGGGGGAAATTTCTGCACTGAGAAATCACGGATGAATTACTACAGGGGACAGGCGTGAGAGCATGGAAGAGATGGCGTTGGGTGGGCGTGATGGCGCTGATGCTGGCCGTTCCGGCGCAGGGCGCCGGCGTGAAGGCGCCCAAGATCGAGCCGGCTGACGTCGAAGCGCTGGTGCAGGTGGGACGTCTGGTGCTCTCGGGCAAGGTCAAGAGCGTGAGGGACATCCCGGACGGGATCGTCACACCGGCACTCATCAAGGCGTATGACGAGAAGGTGTCGATCGTCCTGTTCCGGGACCGTGCGCCGCTGACGCGGTATTCCTTTGCGGGAAAGAACCTGCTGGACGACATGCTGGGGATGACGCTCCGGGCGACGATGATGCCTGGGCACCGGTTCTATGGGTTCGACGAATCGGAGGAGGTCGGGTTTTTCATCGAATGGACGACGTCGCGAGAATCCGTGAAACCGGTGGACTGGCGAAAGAAGCTGTCCCTGCTGGCGCTGGGCGTGGAGGGTCTGGAGGTTGAAGGAGAACGTCTGGTCGTCGCCCAGGAGCCCGGCAAGGACGATCCGAAGAAACCCGTCAAGCGGGAGAAGCGGAAGGTCGCGGACATTCTGTTTCCGTCATGGGCGGTGATGGGGGAATTGGCGAGCCGTGACGATTTCATCTTCCGCCTGTGCGAGAGTCTCAAGCTGTATCCGAGCAAGCGTCCGGTGATGCCGACGGGTTCGGTCCTCTGGGACGACAAGACGACGAAAGTGAGCCTGATCAAGACACGGAGCTTCGTGGTGCTCCCGGGGGCACTGAAGGCCCAGGAACTCTTCCGGGTGAACACGCCTCCGGAAATCCCGGACGTGAATGGACTGGCGGGGATGGCGAACGTCGCGGCGAAATTCATGTGCCAGGGACAGGGACCGGACGGGGCGTTCTGTCTGAGCTATCGCCCGACAACGGGCGAACTGGCGAGCAGCTATGACATGGTGACGCACGGACTGGGAGTGGAAGCCCTGCTGGACCTGTACGAACGGACGAAGGACAAGCGCTGCCTGACGTCCGCGGTCCGGGGACTGGAGTATGCTCTTTCGAAAACCCGCGTGGAGACGAAGGACGAGAAACCCCGTCGGTTCGTGGTGTACAACGACCAGGCGAACCTGGGATACACCGCCCTGACGGCGGCAAACCTGGTGAGACTGACGCAGCTGGCCCCGACGGAAAAGGTGGGGAAATACGACGTCGCAGCGACGATCACCGAACTGGCCCAGTTCGTGATGGACATGCAGTACGATGACGGCTCCTTCCGGTATTCCCACCGGTACGACCCGGCGGTGCCCTTCCACTACACCACAAGGCCCGCCGATGCGGACATGGCCGCCTGGGCACTGTTGTGCGTGGGCGATCTCGGAAAGAACGCGGCCTGCATGGACCGTGCCAAGCTGGCGGTGGAATTCCTGATCAGCAAGCGTGAAGCGGGGATGAACTGGAAAGAAGCGCCGGCGTTCACGTGGCTGGCCCGCACGCTGCGCAAGCGGTACCTCAGGGACCAGGACAAACCGTGCGCGACATACCTTTTCCGGATGGCGGATGCGGTGCTTGCCGATCAGTACAAACCCGACAGCGAGCAGGGACCGGACGTCGCCGGGGCGTACGCGGCCAACGTCCAGCAACTGGTGACGGCCACCGCCTGTAAGATGGTCGTGGTGAACGAAGCGGCGCTCCTGGCCCGGACTATGGGGGACGACGCTCGGGCACAGCGTTACAGCAAGTCGGTCCGCCTGGCATCGGGTTTCCTGGCGTCCAACCGCTTCCGTCCGGAAAACTCCTTCTATCTGCCGGACCCGGACGGCGTGCAGGGGGACTTCCGCGCGGGGATCTTCCGGTCCACCATCACACTGGAGACCGAAGCGTTTGCGATCGAGGCGCTGCTGACGCTGGAAGAGATTCTCAAGCTCGAAGCGAAGTGATCGACGCGGCGGTGATCAGCCGAGCGTGGTCAAGACCAGGGCGGTGGCACAGACAGCGGCCGTTTCGACACGCAGCGTGGACGGTCCCAGCGAAACGGGCAGGAACCCCGCCGACTCAGCACGACGTTCCTCCTCTTCCGTGAACCCTCCTTCCGGTCCCACCAGCAGGACCACCTTGGCCGGATGCTGGTCGAGAATCCCGGTGATCGGCGTGGCGTTCCCGGCGGTGCTCAACAGCACCGCGGTGGTCTCCGGTCGGGGCTGATCCAGAACCTCGGCAAGTGGAAGCGGGGCCAGCAGATCCATCAGGAGGTTCCGTCCACACTGCTTGGAGGATTCGAGGATGATCCGCCGCCAGTGTTCGAGCTTGTTGGCCCCGGGTCGCACGACGGAACGGGACGTGATGACGGGCACCAGGGTGCGCAGACCGAGTTCGCAGGTCATCTGGACGAGCACGTCCATCCGCCAGCCTTTGGGGACGGCGGTCAGAAGGGTGAGTTCGGTAACGGGAAGGCGGTTGCGTTCGAGGTGCTGGAGGATTTCCAGGTGAGCATCCGCGTCCCGGACCTCGACCAGTCGGGCCAGGAACTCGCCGGCGGTGCCGTCGAAAAGGATGACGTCCTGCCCGACGCGCAGACGGTCCACGTGGAGGAGGTGGTGGGCTTCGGCTCCGGAAAGGACCACGCGGGAACCGGTGACGGGTTCGGGGGAATAGAAACGACGCATGCGATCTCCTCAACCGATTGTCGACAAGCGTCCTGATAAAGCAGGACCGGACGGGGGTCAAGCAAAAAGCGACATCGACGGCGAAAGACCTGGAAGCGACGGGGGGACGGTGCTATAATCACGCAGACCTGTGACGTGGAGGACCGGGACGCGAAGAGGAGGAGAGCCCCGCTTTGGTCCGCGATCGTGACACCTTTGATGAAGCTTCGGCAAAATCCCGGGAAGCATCACGCCGGAAACGGTCCGGGTCGGAAGCAAACGGCGTAAGCCGGGAAGAACGTCACGTCCTGGGCAAGCTGACGGGATTGGTGTTCGACGCCCAGGCCGGGACGACCGCGGAACCGGAACCGCCGCCGCGAGAAGACCTCGAACGGAACGTGGACACGTCCGGGACGGGGAAGCTCACCGAAGCGGAACAAACCCTGCGCAGGGAACTCCTGCAGGAATCGCGTCGGGTGGTGCAGGAGGTGCTGCCCGGGATGTTCGGGAAGACGTCCGCACGGGTCGGTGTCGAGGAGCACGCGGTCGTCCGAGAGTCTTACCGGGAAGTCGTGGAGGTCGAGGGGCTGGCGCGGATCGGAAGTCTTGCCCTGGATGTGCTGGAGGCGCCGGCACGTCGACTGGGATTCCGGACGGTGACGTGGCTTGGACTGACCGGACTGGTGCTGCTGATGGTGCTGATGGTGGCCATCCTGCTCCGGGTGTTCTGGCGGGTCTGAAAGGACAGTGACTTGAGTCGATATCGTAATGCGCCGCATCCGACGGTCCTCTTCATCGCGGGCTGGCTTGTCCCAGGACTGGCACACTGGCTTCTGGGAAAGCGCGACAAGGCGGTCCTGTTCCTGGTGCTGATCCTGGGAACGTTCATCGCCGGCATGGCACTGGCGGACTGGCGGAACGTCTACTACACGAGCGGACGCTGGACGGCTCTGACCCAAGCCCCCGCCGGCGTGGCGGCGTTCGTGGGAACGCAATTGCGCGACAGCCGGACCAATCCCGTCGAGGAGGAGCGTCCGATGTTCAAGATCGGAACACTCTACACTTCGGTCGCGGCACTGCTGAACCTGGTGGTGCTGCTGGACGCGGTGCACGTGGGATGGATGCGACGAACGGGAGGCAGATAATGAGTCCATGGGAATTGCTGTGGATGCTGCCTCTGTGCGCGGTGATCTCGGTGGTCTATTCGGCGACACGCAGCGACGACTGGCACGTGATCGGTTGGGAGAGCGTGCGGCGGTTCGCGTGGTTCCTCGGGGGCTCGGTCGTGCTGGGTCTGGCCCTCATGCTGATGTCCAAATACGTCCAGACCCTCTGAGCCGTTCCTACCCGTTGTTCTGATCCGGGTCCAGCGAGTTTCGACGCTTCTTGTCCAGCTCTTCCTCGATCTCATCGAGATCGAGCCGGTCGGTGGTATACTCGAAGTTGTAGGTGGCGTCCTTGTCAGCCAGGTCGAACTCGTTCCCGGCGCCGGTGATGTTGAGGATCTGCTCGGTGGGGGCGGCGGGCCGGGCAGGCTGAGCCGCGGCAAACCCGTCGGTGCGGAAGCTTCCCCCCAGATACACTTTCCGGGCAAGCGGATCGTTGACCAGCTGCTGCGATGAGCCCGACGTGAGAATGCGTCCCTCGTTGATGATGTAGGAACGGTCGGAGATGGACAGGGCTTCGCGCACGGAATGGTCGGTCAGCAGGATCCCGATGCCCCGCTCCTTGAGCGAGAGGACGATCTGCTGGATGTCGAAGACGGCGATGGGGTCCACGCCGCTGAAGGGCTCGTCCAGAAGCAGCAGCGACGGGGTGGCGACAAGCGCACGGGTGATTTCGAGCCGCCGGCGCTCTCCGCCGGAAAGCGTGTTGGCCTTATTCATGGCCAGTTTGGAAAGCTCGAGCTCCTCCAGGAGCCGGTCGGCACGTCGGAACCGTTCGGCACGCGGGATCTTCATGGCTTCGAGAACGGCCAGGATGTTCTCACGGACGGTGAGACGCTGGAATACGGAAGGCTCCTGCGAGAGATACCCGACACCCATCCGCGCCCGACGATACATGGGAAGCCGGGTGATGTCCTCGCTCTGAAAGAGGACGCGACCGGCGGTGGGCGTGACCAGGCCGACGGACATGCGGAAGGTGGTGGTCTTCCCGGCCCCGTTGGGTCCCAGCAGACCGACGACCTCGCCGCTGTTGACCTCGAAGCTGACGTTGTCCACCACGGGCCGCTTGTTATACACCTTGACGAGGCTCTGGACTTCCATCAGCGCCATAAGCGTTCCCACCCTTATACGGGTCCCGGCGCTCCCCGGTCAATGAATCAGCCGGATACGCGTCGGATACCACCATACCACAAGTGCCTTGCCAATCAAGTTTTCCTCGGGGACGGGACCCCAATATCGACTGTCGGAGCTTTCCGGACTGTTGTCCCCCATGGCCACGTACTGGTCGTCATTCAGCACGATCGGACCGATGTATCCCGGTGTGATGTCCGCCTCGGGACCGAAAGGCGACCCTCCGCGCTGTTCCCAGTCACGCTTGATCGTCGAGTAGAACTCCCTGTCGCCGAAGTTCCGCTCGCCCGTCCCGTAATAGATGTCCCGGTCGATGCGGATCCAGTCGAAGTCGGCCTTCAACCCCTCCACCACGATGTTCACCCCGCTCCGATCATGTCTTCCCAATGCTCCGCCGCGACCAAGCCCCGAAAGACGTCGGTACAGGTCATCCGACCACATGTCCTTGCGGAGCACTTCGGTCCCCCCGACCTCCACCGTGATCAGGTAATCGACGCGCGTGAGCCGCACCCGCGTCGGCTTTCCCACTGGAAGTTTCACGTCCTTCTCGTCCAGAATCGCCCCGTCCTGGATCAACCGGGCCTGTCCCGATGACCCCTCCACCGGCAGCACGCAGCTCAGCGTACGCGCGTCCTCCGGAAGCTCCAGGATCAGCTTGCCCGTGCTCGCGGGCGTCACGTCCAGCGAAACGCTCAGGTCCGTGACCACGTTGAATCCCGGCTCTGGATCATACCCGTAATGGTCGTAGATGCGCGTGTCCCCGATCCGCCGGGCCACCTGATGACCGGCAAAGCGAACTGATACCCGTTGTTCCTGCTCCCGGGCGTCCACCGAAAGCCGACTCTCTCCCTCACGCTGACTCCAGACTCCCGGCGTGTCGGCCAGCCACGTCGGCTTCTTCCACGGCCAGCGACTGTCATACACCAGCAGCCACAACGAACGCTGCGCCGCCGTCGTCTTGCGCTGAATCTGTCCGTTGATGACGATGTCGCCGCGGATCACCTCCAGGGTCTCCGACGGCAGGGCGATCAGACGCTTGATATACGTGGTCTTCGGCATCGTGTCCGTGGGCTCGAGTGTGGGATTGACGAACACGAAGGGGTCCCAGCGCCGGGGCTTCTCGAAACGATAGAGGAGCTTGTTGACAAGGATGCGATCCCCTCCCCAGACACGTCCACCTACGTCGACGGCTGCTCCGCAATTGGGACAGGTGATCGGATTCGGGATGCTCCCGTCCAGCGGTCGGCCGATGGCGAAACGATAGCCGCACTCCTTGCACACCCCCTCGAAATGGTCGCCATACAGCGTCGGTCCCATGGAACCCGTCGGAATGGCGAAGGCCTCCACGATGAAGCAGCGCAGCACCAGCGCCAGGATCACGGCGACGACCAGCGCTTCGATGTTGTCGAGAACGGCTCCGCGGGAGAAGTGTCGGTCCCCGACGTGGGTTTCGGTCTGTCCGCTGTCCGGCATCGTTACCCTTTCATTGCGGGTTCGGCTCGTCATTCGGCGTCGCGAAGCACGGCCAGAAACGCCTCCTGTGGGATGGTGACGCGTCCGACCTGCTTCATCCGCTTCTTCCCTTCCTTCTGTTTTTCGAGCAGCTTGCGTTTCCGGGTGATGTCGCCGCCATAGCACTTGGCCGTCACGTTCTTGGCCAGGGGCTTGATCGTTTCCCGGGCGATCACGCGACTGCCGATGGCCGCCTGGATGGGAATCTCGAAGAGGTGACGGGCGATCTCCTTGCGAAGCCGGGCCACCAGCTTGCGCCCCTTATAATAGGCCTTCTCCTGGTGAACGATCAGACTCAGCGCGTCCACCACCTGCCCGGCCACCAGAACGTCCAGCTTCACCAGGTCCGCAGGCTCGTAGTCGACCAATTCGTAGTCCATGGTCCCGTAGCCCCGCGTGGCCGACTTCAACCGGTCGTGGAAATCATAGACGATCTCGGCCAGCGGCAGATCGTATTCGAGCAGCACGCGCGTCGGACTCAGATATTCGGTGCGACGATACCGCCCCCGGCGGTCTTCGCAGAGTTTCATGACCGGACCGATCTGATCCGTCGGGAGAATCAGACTCACCCGCACGATGGGCTCGCGGAACTCCTCGATTTCCCCGGCGGAGGGAACCTCGCTTGGATTGTGGATGACCAGAACGTCGCCGGCGGTGGTCAGAATCTGGTAGGTGACGCTCGGCGCGGTCTGGACCACCTCGACTTCGGATTCCCGCTCGAGACGCTCCTGGACGATCTCCATGTGCAGCAGTCCCAGGAAGCCGCAGCGGAACCCGAAGCCCAGCGCCGCCGAGCTCTCGGGCTCGAAGGTGAACGAGGAGTCGTTGAGCGAGAGCCGCTCCAGCGCGGTCCGCAGATCGTTGACGTCGTGCTCGGCCGACGGATAGAGCCCACAGAAAACCATCGGACGAGGTTCGCGATAGCCGGGCAGCGATTTCACGTCACCGTCGTTCTGACCCGTGATCGTGTCCCCGATCTTCACCTCCGTGAGTCCCTTGATGCCGCAGACCAGATAACCGACCTCCCCGGCGTGCAGTTCCTCGCAGGCGGTCATGTGCGGACGGAAGCGTCCGAGTTCGTTGACCTCGTGGGTCCCGCCGGACTTGATGAAGCGCACGTTGTCGCCGACGCGGACCGTGCCGTTGACGATTCGGATGTACGCGATGACGCCCCGGTAGTCGTCGAAGAGCGAATCGAACACGAGTGCCTGGAGCGGCCCCTCGGGGTCCCCCTCGGGCGGCGGGATCCGCTCGACGATGGCATCGAGCACCTCGCGGACACCCACCCCCGTCTTGGCGCTCACTTTCAGAATCTCGCGGTCGTCCACCCCCAGAATGTGACGGGCCTGTTCGGCCACTTCGTCGGGACGACCCTGCACCAGGTCGATCTTGTTGATGACCGGAATGATCCGCAGGTTGTGTTCCAGCGCCAGATACGTGTTGGCGACGGTCTGCGCCTCCACCCCCTGCGAAGCGTCCACCAGGAGCAGCGCCCCCTCGGCGGCACTCAGCGATCGACTGACCTCGTACGAGAAGTCGACGTGACCAGGCGTGTCGATGAGGTTCAACTGGTACGTCTTGCCACCCGTCGTGTAGTCAAGACTCACCGCACGGGCCTTGATGGTGATGCCTCGTTCCCGCTCCAGGTCCATGTCGTCCAGGACCTGCTCGCGGAACTCGCGTGGACTGATCGCACCGGTCAGCAGAAGAAACCGGTCCGCCAGCGTGGACTTCCCGTGATCCACGTGAGCTATGATGCAGAAGTTCCGAATCTGTTCAATGCGCATCCAGCCGCTCCCACGAACCCGGCGTCTTCTCCCAATGTTGCGAACCTGATGTCAAAGTCTTCGAGCGCCCGTGACCAGGAACGCTCCCAGACGACCCGCTTCAGCGGTTTCATGATCATCTCACCGGCGTTGCTCATGCCTCCCGACAGCACCACCCGTTCCGGGTTGAGTGTATGGATGATGCTGACGATGGCCACACCCAGCAGCTCACCGGCCTCCTCGATTGCCCGGCGTGCAAACGCGTCTCCCGCCAGGGCCGCCTTGTGAATCATCTTCGCCGTCACCGGCTTCCCCTCGCGAACCGTCTGCGCCAGCGAGGTCTCCTGTCCGGCCTGAACCGCTTCGACGAATCGACGGACCACCGAGTCCGCCGACGCGTACGCCTCGATGCAGCCGATGTTCCCACAGGCACACTTGCGACCACGATAATCGATGCTCACGTGACCCAGCTCGGCCGCCGCCGTCTTGTGACCGTGAAGCAGCTGACCGTCGATGATGATCCCGCCGCCGACCCCGGTCCCAAGGGTCAGCATCACCATCGAGTTCACGTCCTGCCCCGCACCCGCCCAGAACTCGCCCCACGCCGCCGCGTTGGCGTCGTTGTCCAGCGCCGCCGGCTTGCCGAAACAATCCTCCAGCGTTTTCACCAGCGGCACGTCGTTCCAGTCCGGAAGGTTGGGAGCATAGACCACCACACCCTTCTCCCAGTCCTGAACACCCGGCGAGCCGATCCCCAGGGCACGAATCTTCTCCATGGACACACCGGATTTCTCGATGGCCAGCTTCGCCGCGGCACAGATGTTCTTCAGCACCTGCTCGCGTCCTTTGCCGCCCTCCGTGGGGATGGACACCTTCGACAGGATCCTGGCCTCGGCGTCCACGACGCCCGCCTTGATGTTCGTCCCGCCGAGATCGATACCCACAAAACACTCGCTCATCTGACTCTCCTGTACGGGTTCACAGCCAACCCAGCGTTCACTCCGTCTTGGGCTCGGTCGTCGTCTCCGGAGGCTTGACGGTCGTCTTGAGCCATTCCCGCCAGAGTTCCACGTTCCGGGCCCGGACCTCGGGCAGCGCTTCGGGATCGTAGTCGAAGTTCTTCCCCGAAAGCTGACGCAACAGCTCGACGCTCCCGCGTCGCACCCTCACGTTCGGGTCGACCAGACCGTTCACCAACGCCCCGAACGCATCGGCCCCACGCTCTTTCAGTTTCGCTGCCGCCGCCTCGCGCTCTACCGCCTCTTCACTGCCCAGATACTTGACCAGTTTCTCCGTTCCGTCGGCCCCGGCGGCGGCCGTCTCCAGGACCTGAAGTCGACAGGCATTCTTCAATTCCTTGAGCTGTGCTCCCACCGCTTCGGGAGGCGCCGGCGTCGCACGCTCGGCCTCCCTGATCAACTCCAAGGCCTGCTCACAGCGCTTCTTGGCAACCATGTTCTGAAGCAGGGCCACCTGCTCAGGCCAGTAACCGGCCTCCTTCCTGGTGAGCTGCGCCAGACGGACATACTGTCGAAAAGCTTCGGTGTACTTCTCGCTTCCGGCGAGGGCCCGGGCGTAATCCTCGATCACGTCGGGCGCATCCGGGTTCGCACGGTTGAAATCCTCCAGCAGCTTCAGTGCCTTGGCCCACTGCTCCTGTGCCAGATAGCAGCGACTCAGGTTCCGCCGGGCCGGCTGGATCATGTCGGCCAGTTCCGGCTTGTCGATAGTCGTCTCCAGCAGCAGCTCAATCAGTTGAGCGGCACGGGCGTGTTCGGAATCCGTCACGAGCGCGTCGGCCGTCTCGGACAGAAGTTTCGGATTCGGGCGACAGATGTTGACGATCGCCCCGAACGCAAGCTGGGGCAGTCTCTCGTCCCCCTGCTTGAGGGCCCGGCGCAGCACCGGAAGAGCACGGGCATCACCGATCTTGCCCAGGGCCACGGCCGACGACTCGCGCACCCCGATGTTGTCGCTGCCCAGCAGCAGCTTCTCGAGCCGGTCCAGCACGGAGGCGTCCCCGATCTCGCCGAGCGCGTCGATGGCGAAAATGCGAAGCGACGGTTCGATGGAGTCCAGTGTGCGCACAAGCTCGGGCACCGCCTGGGCGTCCTTCAACAGCCCCAGGGCACGCGCGGCCTGTTGACGCACCTCGATCACCTCGTCGGAACCCAGAAGTCTCAGCAGCGGTCTCGCCGCACGTTTATCCCCGATCCGTCCCAGGGCGTCGGCCGCGGCGCCTCGGACCACCGGAGACTTGTGAAGCAGTGCCAGCAGCAGGGGACTCACCCCGCTCTCCACGCCGGCTTTGCCCAGTCCGCTCGCCGCGACGGCGGCAACGGTGGGATCTGCATCCTGAAGGACCTTCTCCAGCGTCGGTGACACCTTCACCGCGTCGATCTGCACCAGCGCGTTCGTCGCCGCGATGCGAACCGTCGGCCGCGTGTCCACCAGCGCCAGACCGGAAAGCGCCTGGATCGCGTCAGCCGCCTTCATCCGTCCCAGTTCCCCCGCCGCATACACCCGAACCTTCTCATAGGGCATCTGGAGCGCACCGATCAACAACGTCGCCCCCGTCTCCGGGTCACGCTGCTGAAGCACACTCACCAGGAACGTGGCAACCTCTTCAGCCGTGATGTCGTTCCGCTTGCGTTCCTCCTCCAACTCCTTGCGCAGGTCGTTCGTCGCACGCTCCTGCTGCTCCAGTTCGCGTCGCAGCCACGCAACCTGGTCCGGACTGCGGCTCTGCTGCCACCATTTCTGCCAGTCCTCGATGCGCTCGATGCTCGCACCCGTGATCTCCCGCAGCGCTTGAGAAGCAGCGTCACTTAACGCAGGCTTCTCCAGCAGTCCGATCAATGCTTCGACGGCGTGCTGATCCCGTGAAGCGGCCAGCGCCGCGATGATTCGACGACTCGTGTCGGCGTCGGGCTCCTTCGACTCCAGATGACTCAACAGCAGCGGCACCGTCACCGACGCGTCGTAATAAGGAAGCGTCCCCGAAGCGGCCTCGCGACACAGACGACCGGGACTCGACAAAGCATCAACCACCATGGGAGCATACTCGGCCTCGGGCCTGATCCGCAGCGCCTCGATCAACGCCGATTGTGCCGACTCTGCCCGGCTGTCCGTCAGATACTGACGCACGATCCGGCGTGCCTCGGAATCCGTCCGGGTCAACAGGATCACCGCCGCACCCAGACGCTCTGCCTCGTCCGTCCCCGTCAGACGCTTTTCCAGGGTGCTTCGGCTGGACTCGGTCGGTGCCGCCACCGGAGCCGGTGCGATGGTTCGCACCTGCGGACTGTCGGAACCACCCTGACAGCCAGCCGAAATCAGCAGCGCCAGTGTCGGAAAAAGAGACCGTCTCACCGGGAAAAATCTCCGTAAAACACGGCGAGTCAAGCAATTAAGCCGTAACCCAGTATTGTAATGGATTGCCGGTCCCGAATCAATCGCAAAACCCTCTGCGCCGGCGGGAAGACGCCCCGGAACCGCCTTGGATCGGGGTGAAAACGGGCGGAAATGGGATCGGTTCATCGATTGACGTGCACCCGGGGCACCCGGGCCGCCAGACGCGTGGGAATCGTATAGGGGATGGTTCCGAGCAGTTGCGCGGTGGCTTCCACCGAGTTCGGGTCCTCACGCCGGGCACTGTACAGGATCACCTCGTCCCCGACGGCCGCTCCGGGAGCATCGGTGACGTCCACCAGCGTATCGTCCATGCACACCCGCCCGACGACCGGGCACACGGTCCGCGTCTTTCCCCCGCCGGTCAGCACAATGACCTTGCCGAGATTCGACAGTTCCCGCGGATAGCCGTCGGCGTACCCGATGGGAATCGTCGCCACACGCGTCGGACGTTCCGCGGTGAAGGTGCGTCCATAGCCCACCGTGCTCCCGGTCGAACACGTCTTCAGATGGATGATCCGGCTCACAAGTTCCAGACAGGGCTCCAGTTCCACCTCGCGCGGGACGTCCGCCGAGGGATAGTACCCGTAAAGCCCCAGTCCCAGCCGGACCATGTTGAGTCGGCTGCTCGGATGACGCAGTATCCCGGCGGTGTTGGCCGCGTGGATCAGTTCGGGACGCACCCCGGCCGACGCCAGATCATCGACCATCTTCAGGAAGATCGCCAGTTGGCTCCGGGTGAACTCGTCCTGACCGGAGCTGTCCGAGGAAACGAAATGCGTGACCACGCCTTCCAGGTGCAGTCCCCTCATTGAAGCGATGCCGAGGATGCTCGAAAGCGTGTTCTTGTCCTCGGCGCGAAAGCCGTATCGTCCCATGCCGGTGTCGATCTTCACGTGAACGTTCCGCGTTTTCCCGGTCTTGAGTGCCGCCTCGTTGAGAGCTTTCGCGAACTCCACCGTGCTCAGCACCGGGGTAAGGTCATGCTCCACCACCACGTCCGCAACGTCGGGCATCATGCTCGTGAAGACCTGGATCGGAGCACGAATCCCCGCCTCGCGCAGGGCAATCCCCTCCTCGATGAGCGCAACCCCCAGACGTTCGGCCCCCTCGGTCAGCGCCGCCTGGGCCACGGGAATGGCCCCGTGACCGTACGCGTTGGCCTTCACCATCACCAGGAGCCGCGTCCGCGGCGCAATGAGGTCTAGCACGGCGCGGACATTGTGACGGATCGCCTGAAGGTTGACACGGGCATGCGTGGGGCGGATCATATTTTCCTCATTCGGTCTCTAATGGAATGCACGACTTAACGACAAGAAACGCCCGGCGTCAAGACAAAAGCCGTCCCCCGCCTCCATTCGGCAGAAGCCGCGCTCGCCCCCTTCTTGACAACACCTAAGTCCTTGCTATATTAGGGACTTGCAGACGACGAAGGAGGAGCGACCATGAGATATGCCCTGTGGATCATCACGGGACTGCTGACCTGCACGGTCGCCTGGGCCGACGAACCGGCCCCGGGGGAGTTCTCGCGCCGCACACCCGTGGTCGTCGCCATCGAAAAAGCCGGTCCTGCGGTGGTCAACATCGCCACCGAAAAGGTCGTGGTGATGAGAGGAAGCTCGGCGATCCCCCCCCGAGGCACGTCGGACGATGACTGGCTCAACGAGTTCTGGCGTGCGTTTCCCCAGCAGCACGAGGTGAAAGCGCGTAGCCTGGGGTCGGGCGTGATCATCGACCGTCGGGGATACATCATCACCAACGCTCACGTGGTGCAGCGCGCCAGTTCCATCCAGGTCTCCCTCATGGACAAGAGCGTCTACAAGGGACGACTGATCAGCGTGGACCCGACCCTGGACCTGGCGATCGTCAAAATCGACGGAAAGAATGACTTCCCCGCCGTCCGCATGGGCAATTCCAGCGATCTCCTCACCGGCGAGACCGTCATCGCCGTGGGGAACCCGTTCGGCTATGCACACACCGTCACCACCGGCGTGCTCTCCGCCAAGGATCGTTCCATCCGCGTCAGCGAAGATGTGGTCCTGAGAGGACTGCTTCAGACCGATGCCTCCATCAACCCCGGTAACTCGGGCGGAGCGCTCCTGGACATCAACGGAAAGCTCATCGGCATCTGCGAAGCCGTGCGGTCCCAGGCTGAAGGGATCGGGTTCGCCATCTCCGTGGACACCGTGAAGTCCGCCATGGTCGGACTGCTGGATTTCCGTCGCATCCGCAAAACGTGGCTCGGCGTCGGTCTGGAGCCCGTTCGGCGCGTGGATACGGGCGAACGCGTCGGACTGAGAATCAAGGAACTGGAAGCCGGTGGACCCGCCGAAAAAGCCGGTCTGCGCGTCATGGACGTCATCACCAGCCTGAGCGGGGAACCGATGCTGGACGTGGCGGCGTTCGAAATCCAGGTCTTGGAGAAGAACGCCGGGGACATACTGGACTTCAAGATCCTCCGCGAGGGTGTCGCGAAGGACGTGGCCGTGACGTTGGGGAAACTCCCGGTGCCGGATGCCACCGAACTGATCCGACGACGCCTGGGACTGACCGTCGAGGTACTGAACGAGGCCGACGCCGTTGCCGAGGGCCTGACCCATGGCGGACTCCGGATCACCAGTGTTGCACCCCGCTCGCCTGCCGGCGATGCCGGGCTGAAGACCGGGGACGTCATCCAGCTGTTCGGGAATTACCGGATCAGCCAGCCGGAGGATCTGGGCGGACTGCTGGGGAGCCTTCCGGCAAACGCCAGAGCCATGGTGACCCTGGTGCGCAAGGGCTACAACTATTACACGTGGCTGCAGGTCCGTTGAGCGATCTGACCCGTGCGGAGACGAGCATGAAAGTGGTGGTCGCACCCGATTCCTTCAAGGAAAGCCTCAGTGCACGCGAGGTCGCCGACGCCATCGCAACCGGTCTCAGACGCGCCGCACCCGAGTGCGAAATCGTCACCGTCCCGGTCGCCGACGGAGGTGAAGGAACCGTCCAGGCCATCGTAGATGCAACCGGTGGACAAATCCACCAACGCCAGGTGACCGGCCCCCTGGGACAGCCCGTCCAGGCGGGGTTCGGAATCACCGGTGACGGCCTCACCGCGGTCATCGAAATGGCCTGGGCCTCGGGACTGCCCCTGGTGCCCGAGAAAAAGCGTAACCCCTTATACACCAACACCTTCGGAACCGGAGAACTCATCCGCGAAGCCCTGAAAATGGGGGTCGAAAGGATCCTCATCGGCATCGGAGGCAGCGCCACGGTCGATGGCGGGGTGGGCATGGCACAGGCGTTGGGGGTGCGCTTCCGTTGTCGGGACGGCGAGGTCGGATTCGGGGGCGGAGAACTCGGACGGATCACGTCCATCGACATGAGCGCGCGGGACGCAAGACTGGCCGGCGTGACCATCGAAGTGGCCTGTGACGTGGACAACCCCCTGGTGGGGCCGACCGGGGCGGCGGTCGTCTATGGTCCCCAGAAAGGGGCGACGCCCGAACAGGTGAAGGTGCTGGATGCCAACCTGGCACACCTGGCCGGCATCATCGAGCACGACCTGGGCAAGCGGGTGGCCCACTTACCCGGTTCAGGTGCTGCCGGTGGATTGGGAGCGGGACTGGTCGCATTTCTGGACGCCAAGCTGCGTCCGGGGGTGGAAATCGTGCTCGAAACGGTGCGATTTGACGAAAAACTCGCCGGGGCGCAGCTGGTCATCACGGGCGAGGGAAAGCTGGACGGTCAGAGTGTTTTCGGCAAGACGCCCGTCGGGGTCGCACGGGCGGCGAAACGTCGGGGCGTCCCGGTGATCGCCCTGGCCGCCGTGCTCGACAGCGGTTACGAAGCCGTCTATCAGGTCGGAATCGACGCGTGTTTCGCAATTTCCGACCGCCCGATGACGAAAGAAGACTCCATGAGGCGGGCTGCTGAACTGCTGGCCAAGACGGCCGAGAACGTGATGCGATTTCATCGAAGCTCGAAATAGGGGATTGCGGTGGGCGGCGAGGAGTTCCGGTTCATCGATTGGATTCGAAAGCAGGATCCCGGCACACGAGGCCGCATGGAGATCGGCGTGGGCGACGACGCCGCCGCCCTGAACGTGCACGGACAACAGTGGGTCCTCATCACCACGGACATGCTGCTTGAGGGAACGCACTTCGACCTCGCCACCGCGACGGTGCGACAGGTGGGACGCAAAGCGGTTGGGGTGAACCGCAGCGACCTGGCGGCGAGGGGTGTTCCGGCGGCGGGGTTGGTCGTCTGCGTCGGACTTCGACAGGGCTCCGGGATGGACTTCGCACGGGAACTCTACCTGGGAATGAAGGAGATGGCCGACCGTTTCGACGTGCCCATCTCGGGTGGAGACACCACAAGCTGGGACCAGGGACTCGCCATCAGCATCACCGCGCTGGGGGTCGACGACGGCTTGAAGCCCGTCCGACGTTCCGGGGCGCAGCCGGGGGACGTCCTCTGCGTAACGGGAGAGCTGGGCGGATCGCTTCTGGGAAGGCACCTGGATTTCACGCCCCGGCTGGAAGAAGGCATCGTCCTCAACCGGAATTACGCCCTTCACGCGATGATCGACATCAGCGACGGATTGGCGGCGGACCTCGGACACATCCTTGACGAAAGCGGCGTGGGCGCGGAACTGAACCTGTCGGCCATCCCCGTGTCGGATGACGCCCGGCGTGCCGCGGAGCGCTCGGGTCGGCCCGCGGTGCAGCACGCCCTGACCGACGGGGAGGACTTCGAGCTGCTCTTTGCCCTCGACGAACGCGAAGCGCAGCGGCTGCTGGAGAAGCCTCCTTTCCGGACGCGCATCGGTCGCATTGGACGGATCGTGCAGGGCAAGGGACTCCGACTGATCGGATCGGACGGACGGGAAGTGACCATGGACCTGGGCGGCTACGAACATGGGTTCTGACACGCTGAGCCTCGTGACACAGTCCGTGGAGGAAACCGTCGCGTGGGGTCGGCGGCTGGGTGAACTCCTGAAGGTGCAGGACGTGATCGCGCTCGAAGGGGAACTCGGTGCGGGCAAGACCTACTTCGTCAAGGGAATCGCTTCGGGACTGGGCGTATCGGACACGCGCGAGGTGCGCAGCCCCACCTTCATCCTGGTCAGCGAATACACGGGACGCATCCGGCTCTATCACGTGGACGCCTATCGCCTGGGCGGGGCTGAAGAGCTCGAAGCCCTGGGCGCGCGCGATTTCGTTTTCGGGGATGGCGTGACGGTGGTGGAGTGGGCCGACCGGGTGACGGAATGCCTGGGAACGGAACGACTTACAGTGAGACTGGAGCACGTGGACGCCGGACGGCGCCGGTTGAGCTTTTCGGCATGTGGCACCCGGGCGGCGGAACTGCTGCAACAACTGCGCGCGGTTGCCCCCCACGACGGAAAATAACTTTTCCCGGCGTCCGCCCAAAGGCGGGCCGGCTCTGAAGATGCAGAAGCGTATTGCGACGGATGTGACACGGCTATTGACGCCGGGCGTTGCCTTCGCACGTCCTGTAGAGGGTTGACGCAGGGTTGACGGTTCTTTTGACGTTGATTTCCGGGCATAGGGTTCCTATCTTTAATCAGCACGTTTTTTTGAGGGAGTGCAAGACGAGTGGAAAAAGCGATCGAAAAGGCTGGTATTCTGGTTGAAGCGCTGTCGTACATCCTCAGTTTCGCCGACAAGCGGCTGGTCATCAAGCTGGGTGGAGCCGCCATGACGGGTTCGGTGGAGCTGACGGACACCCTGACGGACGTGGTGTTCCTGGCGGCGGTGGGAATGAAGCCCATCCTGGTGCACGGGGGCGGACCGGCCGTCAGTCAGGCCATGAAGGACATGGGGAAGCAGCCGACCTTCATCAACGGTCGACGGGTCACCGACCGTGACACCCTCGAAGTGGTCAAGGAGGTCCTCGTCGAGCGGATCAACGCGGACATCGTCAAGGCGATCGACAAACTCGGCGGCATGGCCGAGCAGATCTATCCCGACCACGGCGACTGCGTTTCGGCACGCCCGCTGAAGCTCATCGACGAACAGGGCAAGCCCTACGACCTGGGGTTCGTGGGCGAGGTCACCAGCGTCAACATCAGCGCGCTCGACCGCCTCCTGAGTCACGACATCATTCCCGTGATCGCGCCGCTGGGCGCGGACGAGACGGGACAGCACTACAATATCAACGCCGACACCGTCGCCTGCGAAGTGGCGGCCAACCTGCACTGCGAAAAGCTGGTCTACATGAGCGACACGCACGGGATCTACACCAATGCGAAAGACCCGACCAGCCTGGCCAGTCACCTCTCGGAGAGGGAAATCCGCAAGCTCGTGGCGGACGGGACGATCTCCTCGGGGATGCTCCCGAAGGTGGAAGGTTGTCTGCGTGCGGTGAAGGCGGGCGTGCGCAAGGCGCACATCATCGACGGACGGATCCCCCATTCCCTGCTGCTGGAAATCTTCACGGCGAAAGGGATCGGGACGGAGATCGTGCTGGACTGAGCGGAAACGCTCCGACAGCGAAGTGTGTGAGGAGGTGTGACGTGCTGGCCAAGCGGATCATCCCGTGTCTGGACGTGAATGCAGGACGCGTGGTGAAAGGGACGAAGTTCGTCGAGCTGCGCGACGCCGGCGACCCCGTCGAGGTCGCTTCGCGCTACAACGACGAAGGCGCCGACGAACTCTGCTTCCTGGACATCACCGCCAGTCACGAGCAGCGCGACATCCTGATGGACGTGGTGACCCGCACCGCGGAAGTGGCCTTCATGCCGCTGACGGTTGGCGGCGGCGTCAGAACCGTCCAGGACGTCCGGGCGCTCCTGAACGCCGGTGCGGACAAGGTGTCGATCAACACGGCGGCGGTCGCCGACATCAAGGTGGTCAGCGAAGCGGCCAGACGCGTGGGAAGCCAGTGCATCGTCGTGGCCGTGGACGCCAAGGAGGTCACCGGAAAGCCGTTCCGCTGGGAGGTTTTCACCCACGGCGGAAGACGTCCGACCGGCATCGACGCCCTGGACTGGGTCCGTCGCGTGACGGAGGCCGGCGCGGGGGAAATCCTGCTGACCAGCATGGATCACGACGGGACCAAAGACGGTTATGCGATCGAACTGACGCGCGCGGTGGCGGAGGCCGTCACCGTCCCGGTGGTGGCTTCCGGAGGCTGCGGAACACCGGAGCATATGTATCGGGTCCTGACGGAAGGGAAAGCCGACGCGGCCCTGGCCGCCAGCATCTTCCACTTCCGACAGTACACGGTGGGACAGGTGAAATCGTACCTGGCCGAGCGGGGCGTCCCCATGAGACAACTGAACACGGAAACAGGATCATGAGCCAGACGGTGCCCGAAGCGTTGGGGAAGTTCCTTGAGCTGATGTCCCAGCGACACGCGACCGATGTGCATTTCAAGGTCGGGTCTGCTCCGATCATCCGGGTCCAGGGAAAGCTGGTGCCTCTGACGGGCAAACCGCTGACCGACGACGACATCCAGGGACTTTTTGGTCCCCTGCTGTCGGAAGCTCAAAAACGTCACTACGAAGATCACGGGAGTCTGGACATCGGCCTGACCCATCCCGGGGCGGGACGGTTCCGCATCAACCTTTTCCGTCAGCGGGGCGCAACGTCGGTGGCGGTGCGCCGGGTCCATCGCCTCATCCGGAGCTTCGAGGACCTGCACCTTCCGGAGGTCATGCGGACGATCGCGGAGACGCCCCAGGGACTCGTCATCGTCTCGGGCGTCACCGGGTCCGGAAAGTCCACCACCCTGGCCGCGATGATCGAGCACCTCAACGCCACCCGCGCTTGTCACATCGTGACCGTCGAGGACCCCATCGAATACATCTACGAGGACGACAAGGCCCTCATCAACCAGCGCGAGGTGGGACTGGACGTCCCGAGCTTCGAAGAAGCGCTCAAGTACGTCGTGCGCGCGGACCCCGACGTGATCCTCATCGGCGAGATGCGCGACGCCGAAAGTTTCGCTTCGGGCCTCCAGGCGGCCGAAACGGGTCATCTTGTCTTCGGAACCCTGCACACGGCGACGGCGTCGCAGACCCTGGACCGTATCCTGGGCTTCTTCCCGAAGGACCGTCAGCCGATGATACGACAGACGCTGGGATTCAGCCTGCGGGCGATTGTCTGTCAGAGACTGGTTCCCGCCATGCAGGAGGAGACCGGACACGTTCCGGCGGTGGAAGTCCTGCTCAACACGCCGACGGTCCGAAAACTCATCCTGGACGGCGAAGAGAAGAAGCTCAACGAGGCGTTGACATTGGGCAGCGAGGAAGGAATGCAGGATTTCACGGAGAGCTTCCGACGACTGGTGGAAGCGAATCTCGTGGACCGGCACGTGGCATTGAAAATGGCGCCGAACCCCGAGGCGCTCAGAATGGCTCTGAAGGGAATCCGGGGAAGTGGTTCGGGACTGCTTTCGTAACCTGGGACACCCATGAAAAATCTGAGACGAACGTTGTGGCGGTCGATGTTGTTGACGGTCCTGCTGCTTTCCGCATGCGTCGTGATGCCGTCGGCGTGGGCCGACGAGGCCAAGCCGGATGTCGGAGCTCAGCCCACCGGCACACCCGTTCACGTGGGCCCCTCCGTGCCGATCCCCTGGTTGCTGGGGATGGTGATCGTGATGTTCCTCTATCTGGGAACCGCGGCGTGGGTCGACCGGGACGCGCATCACCTGGGAATGAAGGCGGAGCGATGGAACCTCCCCTTCGCCATTCTCATGGCGGCACAGGGCCTGCTCTTCTGGATCACTCCCGTCTGGATCGCCCTGCCGGCGGGAATCATCGCCTACGCCGTGATGCTGCAGAAATACGTCCACAGTCGGAACCTGGCGGTGATCGACCGCGACAAGGTCTTCACCCGCGAACACCTGCGCGTGGTGCTCAGGCGTGCACTGGGAAAAGTGGGAATCCGAAGGACCGAAGCCCAGCGCATCGAGTCGGCCATGGGTGAGCACGTGCCCGTGATACTGACGGACGCTTCGGGCAAGCTGGTCTCCGCGGGGGACCGGCTGGACAAGGACAAGTCGGTCCAGCAGTTGAAAGACATCCTCGCCCAGGCGCAGGGGGAACGCGTGCGAGAGGTGCACCTGGTACCGAGCGGAAGCGGCGTGAAGGTCTTCTCCTGCATTGATGGCGTGCTGCATTCGCGCGGGGAACTGGAACGTCAGACGGGCGTCCCGATGCTCCAGCACGTGAGGGAACTCGTCCCCAACGTCGCCGGGCCGGGCGACATCGAAGAAGATCTGCCCCGCTTCGCATTGGATTTCCCCCTGAGTCGGCGTCGCGTGCTCACGACGGTCCACGAGGTCGAAATGGACGGACGGGTGCATACGATCATGCGACTGCATGACCCGACGCGCAAGACTCCCGGGTTCGAACAACTGGGGATGCCGACCAGGCTGCTTGCCGAGATGCGCCGCATGTGCGATGCCAACGACGGCATGATTGTCCTCGCCGGTCCGCGGGGGTCGGGCTGCCGGACCACCACCTATGCCTTGATGGAGTGGCTGGACGCGTTCACCCGGAACATCGGCACCGTGGAAGCGGAGCGCCCCCGACGGAAGCTCCAGAACATCGTGCAGGAGCGGCCCGGCCAGTCACCCGAACGCAGCGTCCAGGCCATCCTGACGCAGATGTTCAAACAGGACTATAACGTCGTCATGGTGGAAGGGGTGACCGACGCCGAGGCGATGCGGTTCTGTGTGGAATCCGCGCGCAGCGAACACCTGATGATCGTCGGACTGGAAGCGCCCGATGCCGGAACGGTGCTCGGAGGACTGCTGAAGCTCGGTCAGCCACAGGCGCTGGCCGAAGCCCTGCGCGTCATCGTCAGCCAGAGACTCGTGAGGGTGCTGTGTCCGCAATGCCGACGCCCCGTCACGCCGGACGACGAAACGATGCGCATGCTGTCGACCCTGGTGGGTGGCGCAGAGGTGACGGTCCATCAGGAAGCGGGATGCCAGGCGTGCGGGAAAACGGGTTTCGCGGGACGGACCGCGATCTTCGAATACTTCCCCGTGAAGGATGCCGTGAAGTCCGCGATCACGAAGGGCGCTTCGGTCGGTGACGTGATGGCCGCGGCACGCGGAACGGGATACGTGACGCTGATGCAGAGCGCGATGGCGAAAGTCGCACGAGGAACAACCAGCTTGCAGGAAGTGAACCGGGTCCTGGGTGAACATTGAGCACCGGTTCTGGAGGCCTGGAATGAGTGCAGCACTCATCGTATCGATCATCGTCGTGCTGGCGATCGTGTTTTCGGGATTCCGCAACGGACTCTTCAGCAGTGCGGCGACACTGCTGATGTTCACCGTGAGCATCGCGATCGCGGTCACGTTCTACGAACCGCTGGCTGCGTCGCGACCCTTCCAGGGAATGGAGGGATACGCACAGCCGGTAACACTGGCCGGACTCTTCGTCGTCGTATACTTCCTCTTCCAGATCACCGCGAACGTCTTCGCACCACCCACGGTTCACATGCAGCCGAAGGTGAACAGGATCGGCGGCGTGGCTGTCAGTCTCGTGACCGCCGTTCTGCTGAGCGGGTTCCTGGGACTTCTCCTTTGCATGACGCCCTGGACGGGAGCCCGCGTGGACAAGCTGGAAGGCGAATCCTTCATCGGCGTCCATCCGTTCGCCGACAGCATCGAGAGAATGACACGGTGGTCCCTGGGACATCCCTTCGATGCACAGGGGACGTTCAAGCGGCTGAAGGACGACGAATCGGACCGGGTCTGCCATCGCAACCTGGAACGCATCCTGCTGAGACTGAACGACATCTATGCCAATTGGGATGCTTTCGAGCCCATGACGGAGAGCAAGCAGCATGATGCGATCGTCCTGGGGAAGAACCTTGTTTCCGACGGAGCCTCGGGCGGAAAAGGCGTGGGCGAAAACGGGATCATCTGTCCCTGCAGTGGGAAGCCCTACGCGATCAGACTGCTTCAGTTCCGCGACATGCCGACCCGCGAGAAGGAACGACTCATCCACGCCTATGACGCGGAAGCCTGTCACAACGGAAGACGCATGGTGCTCTGGACTTGGCGCGGCTACGACGGTACCAGGAGCCGGGTGACGGTGCAGGGACGGATCGAGTCGATGACCGACGCCGAGTTCCCCGCCGACCTGAAATCCACCAGGTAAGCCGCCCCGACGCCTGACGTCATGTCCCCGCCCCGGGACTCACTCCGAATTCTTCGCGATTTCTTTCGCGATCATCTCGCGCACCGCGTCCAGTCGTCCCTCGGCATATTTCCCCGCCGGCCAGCGATATCCCAACCCGTCGCCGGGGACACGCGGAATCAGGTGGATATGCACGTGCATCACAACCTGCCCGGAGACCCGGCCGTTGTTCTGCAGCACGTTCAGTCCGTCAGCATGGACCGCCGAGCGAACCGCCCGGACCAATCCAGGAAGACATCGGGTCAGAGCCGCCACGTCATCGGCAGACATCTCATCAAGAGTCTCGTAGTGGACCTTCGGGATCACCAGCACGTGACCTTCCGCCAGCGGGTTGATGTCCATGAACGCCAGAACGTGTTCGTCCTCGTAGAGCTTTGCCGAGGGAATCTCACCCGCGACGATCTTGCAGAAGATGCAGTCGGACTTCGAGGCGCTGTGAGCCATCACGGAACCCTCCCGAATACATGAAAAGAAAAGCCCCGGCCAGCAAGGCCGGGGCTTGGAATCAACGGGTGACTGCCGGGGCCTTACTCGCCCTTGGCCGCCTGCTTGGTGCGCTTCCGCTTCGACTTCTTCGCCGCCTTGGTTTCCTCTTCCGCCTTGCCGACGAGTTCGAGGATCGCGACCTTCGCGTTGTCCCCAAGACGCGTCACACGGTTCTTCGCGTCCGTCACCTTGAGGATGCGCGTGTAACCACCGGGACGCTCCTGAAACTGCGGAGCCACCTCGTCGAACAGCTTCTTCACCGCGTCCTTGTCCGGCAGAAGCGTAAGCACGCGCCGACGCGCCGCAAGATCCCCGCGCTTCCCGAGCGTGATGAGCTTCTCGGCGAACGGACGTACCGCCTTCGCCTTGGCGTGCGTCGTGACGACCTTCCCGTGGAGGAACAGACTCCGGGCGAGATTCCGCCGGAGCGCCTTTCGGTGGTCGCGGTCGCGTCCAAGTTGATAACCGGCCACTCGATGTCTCATGCTCTTCCCTTCAGCTTCGATTTGATCAGTTCCGCGTCCATGCCCAGCGACAACCCAAGGTCTGCCAGTCTCGACTTCACTTCCGTCAGGCTGGTCTTGCCGAAATTGCGGATCTTCAGCAGTTCCGCCTCGGCCTTCGTGACCAGCTCCGCCACCGTCGAAAACTTCTGTGCTTCCAGACAATTCGATGCACGAACCGACAGGTGCAGTTCCGAGATGTCCATCGCCAGCTTCTCCGCCAGCGCGTCGTCCACCGGAGCGCTTTCGTCCTCGACGACCATCTCCTCCTGCAGCTCACGTCCGATCTCGAAGTAATGCACCAGCGGGTTCAGGTGCTTGCGCAGGATTTTCGAGCCTTCCACCAGCGCCATTTCCGGACTGATCGTGCCGTCGGTCCAGATCTCCATCGACAGCTTATCGTAGTTCACCTTCTGACCCACGCGGGTGTCGTCCACTCGATAGTTCACCCTCAGAACCGGACTGAAGACCGAGTCGACCGGGATGAACCCGATGCTCAGGTCCTCGGGGGTGTTCTCCTCGGCGGTCACGTAACCCCGCCCGCGACGCACCATCATCTCGACCTTGAAGTGGACGTTGTCGGTGAGCGTCGCGATGTGCAGCGACGGGTTCACCACTTCCACCGTCGGATCGCTCGTGATGTCGGCCGCGGTCACTTCGCCCTGTCGGTTGACGTCGATGTGGATCGTCTTGGGCTCGTCGGTGTGCATCCGCACCACCAGCTGCTTGATATTCAGAACCAGGTCCGTCACGTCCTCCAGGACCCCGGGGATCGTGCTGAACTCGTGCTTCACGTTCTCGATCTGCACCGCGGTGACGGCACTCCCCTCGAGCGAGGACAAAAGAATCCGCCGGAGACTGTTGCCCAGGGTGTGTCCATAACCCCGCTCGAACGGCTCGATGACGAACTTCCCATAGGTATCCGTCAATGTGCCGGCGTCACAGGTCACCCTGGAGGGCAGCTCCAGTCCTCTCCACCTTACACGCATATGCTTGGCCTCCAATGAAGGTGGTCAGCTTCATCCATCTTCAGAACGGAACTACTTGCTGAGCAACTCGACGATCAGCTGTTCCTCGGTCGGCACCGAAATGTCATCTCGAGCCGGTTCCGAGATCACCCGGATCGCCGGGGGCTGCTCCGTGACCTCGATCCACCCCGGACGCGTCCGGGTCTTCGTCACTTCCAGAGACTGCACGATCATCTTCTGAATCTCTTCGTCCTTGCTGAACGTCACCATGTCATCCGATTCGAGGATCTGCGAAGCCGTCCTCGCACGACGTCCGTTCACCAGCACGTGTCCGTGTGCGATCATTTGACGTGCCCCGGGACGAGCGGTGATCAGGCCCGAAAGATACAGGATGTTGTCCAGACGTCGCTCCAGCATCGACAGCAGCGTCAGACCCGTGTTCCCGCGTTTCTTCGACGCACGGCCGAACACCACGCGGAACTGTCGTTCGCTGAGTCCGTAATACCGCTTCACCTTCTGCTTCTCACGAAGCTGCAGCGCATAGTCCGAAGGACGACCGTGTTTCCAGCTCCGCTTTCCCGGCGGATAATCCCGCTTCGTGAACCCGCATTTCGCCGAGTCGCAGCGCGTTCCCTTGAGGAACAGCTTGAGGCCTTCGCGCCGACACTGTCGGCATTTCGCTTCCATCAATCTTGCCATAACCTGGGCTCCAAATCCTCTCCAGTATTCCGTCTGCTCAGACGCGACGCTTCTTGCGCGGACGACAGCCGTTGTGAGGCAGGGGCGTCACGTCCTCGATCGACTTGATCTGAAGACCCGCCGCCTGCAGCGCGCTGATCGCGGACTCCCGACCTGAACCGGGACCCTTCACCCTCACCTCGACCTCTCGGACACCCATCTTCCGGGCCTTGTTCGCCACCGTCTCAGCCGCTCGCTGTGCCGCAAACGGCGTCGACTTCCTCGATCCCTTGAACCCGATCGTCCCGGCACTGTCCCAGCACAGCGTATCCCCGTTGGTGTCCGTGATCGTCACCACCGTGTTGTTGAAGGTCGCCTTGATGTGGGCGATC
>CAZVTD010000004.1:29911-48871 GCA_964629945.1 uncultured Planctomycetota bacterium
AGCCCCTTCGATACCGTCCGCTTCACTTTGCGCTTCTTGACCGACGTCGTCATCCGATAATCTCCTCAGCAACCGGGTCGCCCGGCCTACCTCATCTCTTTCACGCTCTTCTTGCCCGCTACCGTCTTCTTCTTGCCCTTGCGCGTCCGGGCGTTCGTCCGTGTCCGCTGTCCACGTACCGGAAGACCCTTCCGATGACGCGTCCCCCGGTAGCAGTTGATGTCACGCAGACGCGAAATGTTCTGCGACTCCTGCCGTCTCAGGGTCCCTTCCAGAACGTAGTGCCGTTCCAGATACGCACCCAGCCGACTCAATTCGTCTTCCGTCAGGTTCTTGGCTCGCGTGTTCTCTTCGATCCCGCACGCCGCCAGAACTCGCTTCGACTGTGCCAGACCGATCCCATACAGATACGTCAGGGACACCACGATCTGTTTGTCGTTGGGAATGTCCACACCTACCACGCGCGGCATGGCTTTTCCTTTCCGTTCTTGACCTTACGCCTTTCCGTCACGGGCACACCGTCCTACTTGCCCTGTCTCTGCTTGTGACGGGGATTGTTGCAGATCACCCTCACCACGCCCTTGCGACGGATGATCTTGCAATTCTCACAGATACGCTTGATCGACGTTCTTACCTTCATGACACACCTTACAGCCATAGGACTCGTTGTGCTTCCCCGGAAGTTCCCGAGGCTGCATCATCCCGAAACTCACGCTTCCGCAAACCACTCGCCTGCCGCATCTTTCGGACCGCATCAACCCGTCCGATAGACGATCCGACCCTTCTTCAGGTCATAAGGCGACATCTCCAGCACCACCTTGTCCCCGGGCAGGATGCGGATGAAGTGCATACGCATCTTCCCGGAAACGTGCGCCAGCACCTGGTGACCGTTCTCCAGCTCCACTTTGAAGCTGGCGTTCGGGAGGGCTTCCTTCACCTCTCCTTCCACCCTGATGGGTTCCTCTTTGGGCATCTTGCTTTTCCTAAAAGCGACAGCCCAACCGGCTCACAACGCCGTCAGCACCTGCGGACCGTCTCGCGTGACGGCCACCGTATGCTCCGAGTGAGCACTGAGTCTGCCATCTCTGGTTACAACCGTCCAACCATTCCCCAGCGTCTTCACTTCCCACGTCCCGCAGTTGACCATCGGCTCGATCGCCAGCACCAGACCTTCTCGCAGCACCAGATCCGATCCGGGCGTCCGGTCTTCCTCCACGTAGTTCGGAACCTTGGGATCCTCGTGCATCTTTCGTCCGATCCCGTGTCCCACAAAATCCCGAACCACCGAGAAGCCGTTTTCCTCCACGTAGTCCTGCACCGTGCGTCCGATGTCGCTCAGCCGGTTGCCCGGAACCATCTTCTCGATGGCTCGCTGCAGTGCTTCTTCCGTCACCTGCGTCAACCTGCGTGCTTCTTCCGTCACCTCGCCCACCGGCACCGTAACCGCCGCGTCAGCGAAGTAATTGTTCATCTTCACGCCGAAGTCGATGCTCACCAGGTCCCCGTTCACGATCCGACGCGACCCGGGAATCCCGTGCACGACCTCCTCGTTCACCGAAATGCACGCGTTGGCCGGAAATCCTCGATACCCTTTGAACGCACACTGCGCACCGTGCGACCGTGCACATTCCTCGGCCAGCTCGTCCAGTTCGCCCGTGGTCAGCCCCGCACGCACCTGCTCCCGAAGGAGCTGCAGCACCCGGGCCACCACTTCACCAGCCTGACGCATCAACTTGATTTCGCGTGCGGATTTCAGACTGGTCACAACTCTCATCCCCCTGTCCTTCAGGACAGGCTTTACTGCAATGCGTCGGTGACCTGTCGACGCACTTCGTCGATCGACAGGTCTCCCGAAACGTCCTTCAGCAGCCCGCGATCTCGGTAGAACTCGATCAGGTCTGCTGTCTGACGCTGATAGACTTCCAGCCGGTTCGCCACCGTCTCCACGGTGTCGTCAACCCGCTGAATCAGTCCCGCACCGCACTTGTCGCAAACACCCGTCACCTTCGGCTTCAGCGTCTCGACGTGATAGTTCGCACCGCACTTCGGACACGTCCGACGTCCCGTCAGCCGACGGATCAACTCATCCCGGGCCACATCGAAGTAGATGACCGCATCGAGCCCCGTCTTCAGGACCTTCAGCGTCTTTGCCAGCGCCTCGCCCTGCACCAGCGTCCGCGGAAAACCGTCCAACAGAAATCCGCCGGCACAGTCCGGCCGCCCCAGACGTTCAGCCACCATCCGGTTCACAAGATCGTCCGGGACAAGCTTGCCGCTGTCCATGTATCCGGACGCCTCTTTCCCCAGGGGCGTGCCGGCCTTCACCGCCGCTCTCAGGATATCCCCCGTCGAGACGTGCGGGATGCCAAGCTGTTCTGCGATCCAGACCGCCTGGGTTCCCTTGCCGGCTCCCGGAGGTCCCAGGAAAACAAGCCGGGTCTTGCCGACTGCACTCATCTTCGCCCCCTGATTCGTCCCTTACGCATGAACCCCTCGTAGTGACGCATCATGAGGTGCGATTCGATCTTCTCCACCAGATCGAGGGCCACACCGACCACGATCAGGATGCTCGTGCCTCCGTAGAAGCCCGCCAGGATCGACAGCTTCGTCCCGCTTCCCATCAGCTGCGGAATGATCGCGATGATCGCCAGGAACGCCGCACCCGCCAGCGTGATCCGGATCATGATGTATTCCAGATACTCTGCCGTCTTCCTGCCCGGACGGATCCCCGGAATGAAGCTCCCGTAGTCCTTCAGGTTGTCCGCCAGGTCCTTCGGCTTGAACATCAGGCTCGTCCAGAAGTAGCTGAAGAAGAAGATCAGCGCGATGTAGCACAGCACGTACGACCAGCTCGCATATCCGAAGAACGTCCCGCTCATCCACTTCGCCCAGCCGATGTTACCCAGGGGCTGGAACATCATGCGCGGGAACATCAGCAGCGTCGAAGCGAAAATCACGGGCATCACACCCGCGTGATTCACACGGAACGGCAGATACTGCCGCTGTCCGCCGTAAACACGACGACCTCGCGTATGCTTGGCCTGCTGCGTCGGAATCCGACGTTGACCCTGCGTGATCAGCACGACTCCCGCTACAACCACCGCAAACGCCACCAGCAGGAACACCACGCTCCCCAGCGTCACACTTTGGTTGCGGATCCCCACATACAGTTCATAAATACCTGCCGGCAGACGCGAGACGATCCCCGCCATGATGATCAGACTGATCCCGTTCCCCACACCGAACTGCGTAATCTGGTCACCCAGCCACATCAGGATCATCGTGCCCGTCGCCATGGTCACGATGGCCGTAAAGCGAACACTCCACTGCGACGCGATGATCTGGTTCCCGTAGAGCCACTGCATGTAAACGAAGCCCTGCAGGACGCACAGTGCCAGCGTCGTGTAGCGTTCATACTGCCGGATCTTCTTGAGACCGCTTTCACCTTCTTTGCGCAGCCGTTCCAGCGCGGGAATCACACCCGTCAGAAGCTGGAAAATGATCGTCGCGCTGATGTAAGGCATGATGCCCAGACAGAATACCGTGCTTTTCGCCAGGGCCCCGCCACTCAACGCCGCGGCGAACCCC
The DNA here is from genome assembly GCA_964629945.1 of uncultured Planctomycetota bacterium. Taxonomy (GTDB): domain Bacteria; phylum Planctomycetota; class DG-23; order DATKVD01; family CAZVTD01; genus CAZVTD01. The sequence goes on from CAZVTD010000004.1 coordinate 33,500, forward strand.
AGCATATTCCCCAGCGCGTTCTCACTCTCCGCCATCGACCGGAACAGCTCATTGAGTGCCGCAATGTTCACTCCCGGAACCGGAAGCAGACATCCCAGACGATAGACCACCAGGATGCCGAGCGTGAAGAGGATCTTCTTCCGCAGTTCAGGAATGCGAAACATGTCGGCAAAGGTGCCCAACATCAGTTAATAACCTCCACCTTGCCCCCGACGGCCTCGATCTTCTCGACCGCCTTGGCACTGAACTTCGAAGCCCTCACCGTCAGGGCACGCGTCAGCTCACCGTCCCCAAGAATCTTCAGCCCGTTCGGACCCACACGGTCCAGAAGACCGTTTTCCAGAAGCATCTCCGCGCTGATCTCCGTGATCGAGTTGTCCACGTCCTGGAGATCCCCGACGTTGATGATCGTATACTGCTTCGCAAACCGAACGTTGCTGAACCCGCGCTTCGGAAGCCGTCGGAACAACGGCGTCTGTCCGCCTTCGAACGTCGCACGCATCGTGTAGCCCTTGCGTGCCTTCTGTCCCTTGTGCCCGCGCGTCGAGGTCTTCCCGTGACCGCTTCCCGGACCACGTCCCACGCGCTTCTTCTTCCGACGACCGATGTCTACCGCGTATACGTCAGTCAGATTCATTGCTTGGCCTCACTGCTGACGACCGGGACCGCTTCTTCGGCGCTCTCGACCGGCGTCAGTTTCACGCCACGGATCCGTTCCACGTCTTCCCTTGACCGCAGTCCCGTCAGGGCCTCGAACGTCGCCTTCACCAGGTTCACCGGGTTGTTGGACCCGAAAGACTTGGTCAGAACGTTCTTGACGCCCGCCAGTTCCACCAGCGCTCTCACGGTCGTCCCGGCGATCACTCCCGTTCCGGGAGGGGCAGGCTTCAGCAGCACCTTGCTCGCGCCGAACCGTCCCAGAATCGTGTGAGGAATGGTCCCGTTCACCACGGGCACGGGGGTCAGGTTCCGGATCGCGTTCTTCTTCGCCTTCTCTACCGCGTTCGGAACTTCATTCGCCTTGCCGAATCCGCATCCCACCCGACCGGCTCGGTCACCCACCACCACCACCGCACTGAAGCTGAAACGACGTCCACCCTTGATCACTTTCGCACAGCGGTTGATCCCGCCGGGGATGACGATATCCTCCAGCAGCGGATCACCACTGTTGCGCTCTTCCCTGTCCTGGGGGGGCTTCTTCGCCACTTCATTCCTCCGAATGCTCAGAACTCCAGTCCACCTTTGCGCGCCGCCTCGGCCAGCGCCTTCACCCGACCGTGGAACGGCACCGACCCTCGGTCGAACACCACCTTCTTGATGCCCTTCTCGAGAGCCAGCTGGGCCAGACGCATTCCCACGGCCTGCGCCGCCTTCACGTTCCCACCGTACCCCAGCTCCTTCCGCAACGACGCGTCCAGGGTCGAGCTCGCACACAGCGTCCGACCTTCGTCATCGTTGATCAGTTGGGCACTGATGTTCGCCAGGGACCGCTTCACACTCAGACGCGGACGCTCCTGCGTACCATAGATACGCTTCCTCGTCCTCAGCTTCCTGCGTGCACTCTTCGCGTTCTTTTCTTTCTGCTTGTTCATCGAAGTCTTTCGCCTTTACAACTCATGTCCCGCAAAAGCTTTGCCGGCCTTGCGACGAACCTCTTCGCCCTCGTACCGCAATCCCTTGCCCTTATACGGCTCCGGCGGTCGAATCTTCCGCAGTGACGCCGCAAAGTGTCCCAGCAGCGCCTTGTTCGCACCACTGATCGACACCAGCGTCGCACTCGGAAGCTCCACCGTCAATCCCTCGGGGATATCCATCCGCACCGGCTTGCTGAACCCGACGTTCAACTCCAGCACGCGACCACTCAGCTTCGCGTTGTAGCCGATCCCGTGGATCTCCAGACGACGCGTGAACCCCGCCGCCACACCCTTCACCATGTTGTTCAGGTGGCTTCGGATCGTCCCGTGCAGTGCACGCTGTGCACGCGTCTCGCTCTCCCGTCCTACCGTGATCTTCCTCGACGGCTCATCGTAGCTCACGCTGATCCCACGGGGAACCGACACCGTCACTTTCCCCTTCGGACCTTCCGCCGTCACCGACTCCGAACCGACCTGCAGCTTCACCCCGGCCGGAACCGCAACTGGTTGTTTTCCTATTCGTGACATCCACCCGACTCCACACTCACCAGACTGAACACAAGACCTCGCCACCCACGTTCTGCTTCAGACATTCCCGATCACTGAGAATGCCCCTGCTCGTGCTGATCACTGCCACGCCCAGGCCGTCCAGAACCGGGTGGCTACGCAGTTCCTCGACCGGACGATACACACGCCGACTCGACTTGCTCACCCGCTCGATCCGGTTGATCGCCTGTTCCCCGCCCTCTCCATACTTCAGGTAAATGAACAGAACGCGACGCACGCCTTCTTCGGCACTCCGGTAGTCCGCGATGAAACCCTCGTCCTTCAGCACACGCAGGATGCCTTCCTTCATCTTGCTGTAAGGCACCGACGTGCGCTTCTGGTATATGCTCGCCGCGTTCCGGATGTGCGTCAGCATGTCCGCAATCGGGTCCGTCATTGACATGAGCGTCTAACCTCCACTTGCCGGTATTCCTTCTACCAGCTCGCCTTTTTCACACCCGGGATCAATCCTTGACTCGCCAACTGCCGGAAGCAGATCCGGCAAATCCCGAACTTCCGGTAGACCGCACGGGTGCGAGCACACAGCTTGCACCGGTTCCTGTGTCGAACCGGATACTTCGACACCCTGTTGATCTTGTTACCTCTTGATTTCCCTGGCATCAGGTCCTCTTTCCGTCAGCTCCCTTAACCGACCTCGGATTCCGCACGCCGGAACGGCATCCCGAAGGCCCTCAGAAGTTCGAACGACTTCTCGTTGTTCGAATTCACAATCACGATCGCTATGTTCATCCCCTGCGTATACTGCACCTTCTCCGCCGCGATTTCCGGGAACACCGTCTGTTCGGCGATCCCCATGTTGTAGCTCCCACGACCGTCGAAGCCCGACTCCGGAAGGCCTCGAAAGTCCCGGATACGGGGGATCGTGATGCTGATCAGACGGTCCAGGAACTCATACATCCTCGGACCCCGAAGCGTCACTTTCAGCCCGATCGGCATCCCCTCACGCAGCTTGAAGCCGCTCACCGACTTCTTCGCCTTCGTCACCACGGGATGTTGTCCCGTCACGGTGGCCAGGTCTTCCGTCGCCGCCGCCATCCGTTCCTTGCTGTCGGGGGTCAAGCCTACACCCATGCTCACCACGATCTTGTCCAGTCGCGGCGCCGCCAGCGTGTTTCCCAGACCATACCGTTTCATCAGGTCCGGGCGAATCTTCTGCACATACTGTTCCTGAAGCCGTGCCATGACTACTTATACCTCGGCTTGGGGATCTCGTTGCCGCATTTGCGACAGATCCGTACCTTCTTACCGTTCTTATCCGTCGTATACCCCGTACGCACGCCACGATCGCATTGCGGGCACACCACCAGACAGTTGCTCCGGTGAATCGGAGCTTCCTTCTGAAGTCTCGCACCCGTCGGATTCTCGCGACTGCGACGCACGTGCTTGGTCACGAAATTCACGTGCTCCACCAGCAACCGGTCACGCTTCGGCATCACGTAAAGCACTCGCTCTCGCTTGCCGGCGTCCTCGCCGCTGATGATCTCCACTATGTCGTTCTTCACTATCTTCATGTTTTCCTCAGACCACCTCGGAAGCCAGGCTGATTATTTTCATGAAGTTCCGCGCTCGCAGCTCACGCGCCACCGCTCCGAAGATGCGCGTCCCACGCGGGTTCTTCTCATTGTCGATCAGGACCACGGCGTTACGATCGAACCGAACGTAGCTCCCGTCTTCCCGACGAACACTCTGCGTGGTCCGGACCACGACGCCCCGAACCACGTCTCCCTGCTTCACTTCCGCTCCAGGGATCGCACGCTTCACCGAGCCCACGATGATGTCCCCAAGATACGCATAGCGCTTCCGCGTGCCGCCCAACACCTTGATGCACTGCACCAGCTTTGCACCCGAGTTGTCGGCCACGTCCAGCCAGGTCTGCATCTGAATCATGTGTCTGCCCGTCCTTCAGAAACAACCGGCTGCTCTTCCGGGTTCTTCGTCACCACGCGCACCAGACGCCAGCGCTTCCGCTTGCTCAGCGGACGCGTCTCCGACACTTCCACCAGGTCGCCCGTCCGGGCTTCATTGCTCTCGTCATGCGCCATCAGCTTCATCGAACGACGCATATACTTCCCATACACCGGGTGCCTCACCAGACGCGTCACCTGGACCAGGATCGACTTGTCCATCGCGTCGCTTACCACCGTCCCTTGTTCGACCTTCCGTCCAGTGCGACTCATGGCTTCTCCTGTCCGTCCAACACGCCGCCTTCTCGCCTCTGCTTCTCACCCAGAACCGTCTTCATCCGCGCGATCTCCCGGCGGGCCTTCTTCATCTCGGCCGAACCGATGTCCTCACCCGCTGCCTGACGGAACCGCAGATGAAAATACGCCCGATACTGCTCCGACAGTTCTCCCTGAAGGTCTTCAAGCGACAGGTTTCTTAGTTCATTCGCTTTCACTACAAATGCCTCCTGTGCACCATGCGAACTCGAATCGGCAGCTTGTGGGCCGCACGGATGAACGCCTGCCTCGCCAGCACCTCGGGCACCCCGCCCAGTTCGAACATCACCGTCCCGGGCTTCACCACCGCCGCCCAGAACTCCGGCTCACCCTTGCCCGTGCCCATACGCGTCTCTTCCGGACGCGACGTCACCGACTTGTGTGGAAAGATCCGGATCCACAACTTCCCTTCACGGGCCAGAAAGTGTGTGATCCCCACACGCACCGCTTCGATCTGCGCTGCGCTGATCCACGCCGGTTCCAGGGCCTGGAGACCGAAGTCCCCAAAATCAACCTTGCTGCCCCGACTGGCCAAGCCCCGCACTTTGCCCCTCTGACTCTTGCGGTGCTTTACTCTTTTTGGCATCAAGCCCATAGACCACTTCCCTCTCTTGCTGCTCTCCCGTGCAGATCCACACCTTCACCCCGATACGTCCATACGTCGTGTGGGCCTCTGCAAAGCCGTAATCGATCTTCGCACGCAGCGTGTGCAGCGGGATGCTGCCCATCGCCTGCTGCTCCGTCCGCGACATTTCCGCTCCACCCAGCCGACCCGATATCCGGATCCGAACTCCCTTTGCTCCCGCGTCCATCACCTGCTCCACCGCCCGTTTCAGCGCACGACGGAAAGGCGACCGCTTCTCCAGCTGCTCCTTCACCGATTCCGCCGTCAACTGCGCGTTCAGCTCGGGCCGCGGAACTTCCTGGATCTGAACGTCGATCTCCCGACCACTCAGCTTGCCCAGCGCCTTCTTCAGGTTCTCCACTTCCTGACCCTTCCGACCGTTGATCAGTCCCGGACGGGCCGAATACAGGATCACCTTCACCGTCTCGCCGCTTCGCTCGATCTCCACCTTCGGAATCGCTGCGAACGAGTAGTTCTTCTTCACATACTCCCGAAGACGAAAATCCTCCACCAGCAGCTTCGAGAACTCCCGCTTGCCGGCATACCACCGACTGCGCCACTCCTCCGTGATCCCAAGACGCAACCCGGTTGGCCTGACTTTCTGTCCCACGCTTACTCCTCGGCCTTATCGGTCAACACTACCGTGACATGCGTTGTGCGACGGTGCCTCGGCATCGCCGCTCCACGCGGACCCGCTTTCCACCACATCGGCAGACTCGGTCCTTCGTTTACCGCAATCTCCCTGATCCACAGATCCTGTGCCGCCGCCGATGTCCCGGCGTTCGCAATCGCCGACTTCAGAACCTTCGAGATGATGCTCGCCCCGCGGTTCGGCATGAAACTCAGGATCTCCAAGGCCTCCTCGGCCGGACGACGACGGATCAGCTCCGCCGCGTTCCGAACCCGACGGGCCGACAAAGGCGCAAATCGATGACTCGCTCTGAACTCCATGCTTCCGACTCCCCACTGACCTTGCTACTCTTCAACCTTCCGGGTCGAATGACCTCGGAACGTCCGCGTCGGCGAAAACTCGCCCAGCTTGTGACCCACCATGTCCTCGGTCACGAACACACGCAGAAACTTGTTCCCGTTGTGCACCATGAACGTGTGGTTCACAAACTCCGGAACCACCGTGCACGACCGCGACCACGTCTTGATCGGCTCCCGGTCTGCCGTCTCTTTCTGACGACCCACCTTCTTCAGGAGCTTCTCGTCCACATACGGACCCTTCTTGATCGAGCGTCCCATCAGCTATCTCACTTTCCAGTCTGGTGCGTGCCCGGCGGACGCCGACGCAGAATGAACTTGCTCGAACCCTTCCGCTTGCTCCGCGTCTTCCCACCCTTCGACAGCTTGCCCGTCGGAGATACCGGATGACGCCCGCCAGAACGACGGCCTTCACCACCACCCATCGGGTGCGCAACCGGGTTCATCGCCGAACCGCGAACCGTCGGCCGAATCCCCATGTGACGCTTGCGTCCCGCCTTCCCGATGCGGATGCTGTCGTGCTCGATGTTGCTCAGCCGACCGATCGTCGCACGACACCGCACGTGGATCTTGCGATTCTCGCCCGAGGGAAGACCCAGCACCGCGTAATCCCCCTCGCGCGCCATCAGCGTAATCACCGTCCCGGCACTCCGCGCCAGCTTCCCGCCGCTGCCCGGGAACATCTCCACGTTGTGGACTTCCAGACCCAGCGGAATGTTCGCCAGAGGCATCGTGCAGCCCACCTTCGGCTCCACGCGCTCCCCGCTCACCACACTGTCACCCACCGCCATCTGGTAAGGCGCCAGAATATACCGACGTTCCCCGTCCGTGTAGCACACCAGCGCAATGTAGCACGAACGGTTCGGATCATACTCGATCGTCTCTACGCGCGCCGAAATCCCGTCCTTGTCCCGACGGAAATCGATCATGCGATACCGCTTCTTGTGTCCGCCCCCACGATGACGCGTCGTGATCACACCCTGAAAATTCCGACCACTCGTCTTGCGTTTCGTGTAGGACAGCTTCTTCGGAGGCCGCACACGCGACAGATCCGATCGGTCCACCGTGGACATCCCACGTCGACCCGGTGATGTTGGCTTGTATTCGCGAACCGCCACGGCATTCTCCACTTCTGCGGGATCAGATAATATCGATGCGATCGTTCTCGGCCAGAGTCACCATCGCCTTCTTCCCGGCCGGCGTCACATACCGCTGACCACGATATCGCTTCCGACGACCCTGAATCATCGCCGTATTCACACCCGTCACCTGAACCTTGTAAATCCCCTCGATCGCCTTCCGGATCTGGATCTTCGTCGCCCTCGGATGGACCAGGAACGCATACGTCCGCCCCTCCTGCTGTCCGATGGCCTTCTCCGTCACCAGCGGCTTCATGATGATTTCCTGCGCGCTCAGTTCCCTCATTGGCACGTCCCCATCAGACTCTCCACCGCGGCCTGCTCGATCACCACCACTCGGGGCCGCAGAAGATCATACGCACTCAGCTCACCCACCGGCTTCACCAGAACGCCCGGAAGGTTCCGCGACGCCAGATACAGGTTCGAATTATACACGTTCGGCACAAACGTCACCGTCCCCCGCAAACCCAGGTCTGACAGCAGCTTCTGTGCCGACTTCGTCTTGTGATCCCCAAGCTCCAGACTGTCCAGAACCACCACTTTGTTGTCCTGGAGTTTCGCCAGCAGCGCACTCTTACGGGCCACCTGACGCGACTTCCGACCGATGTCGTAGCCGTAATCCCGCGGCTCCGGACCGAACGCCTTCCCGCCGCCCTTCCGAACCGGCGTCCGGATCATCCCAGCACGGGCACGCCCTGTCCCCTTCTGACGGAACAGCTTGCGCGTGCTGCCGGCCTTGTCGCTGCGTCGCTTCGTGCACACCGTGCCCTGACGACGGTTCGCCTCATACATCAGCACCGCCTGCTTCAGCAGTCGGCGACGGACTTCCCCTCCCAGGTGCTCCTCGTTCAGGGTCATCTTGCTGACGTCACTGCCCGCCTTATCCTTCACCGAGACTTCAATCATGTTTCTTGCCACCGATTCGGGTAAGTGACTTCGCCGTTCGGATGTACACAAAACCGCTGTTGGCTCCGGGAACCGCCCCCTTCACCAACAGCAGATTGTTCGCAGCATCCACCTTCACAACCTCGATATTCTTCTGCGTGCGTTTCACGTTGCCCATCTGACCAGGCAGTCGCAGACCTTTAATCGATCGCGACGGATACGCCGACGCACCCGCCGAACCCGGTCTCCGGTGGACCTTCGACACGCCGTGCGACGCGCCCAGGCCGTTGAAACCGTGTCGGCGCACCACACCCTGGAATCCCTTCCCCTTGCTCGTGCCGATCACGTCCACCTTCGTGATCCCCTCGAACTCCGACACCGTCAGCACGTCCCCCGCGTTGATCCCCTCGGGATCCTTCTCCAGACGAACCTCTCGCACGAATCGCTTCGGCTCACTGTTCACCTTCCGGACGTGTCCGCTCTCCGGCTTCGATGCCTTCCGGCGAAGCTTATCCGCAAATCCCAGTTGCAGCGCCGAATATCCGTCCGTCGCGGCCGTCTTCACCTGCAGCACCGTGCACGGACCCACTTCCAGGACCGTCACGGGCTTCAGGATCCCGCCCTCGTCGTACACCTGTGTCATTCCGATCTTACGTCCCAGCAGGGCTCCAACCACAGCACGTTCCTCTCAGCAGATTACGCCTTGATCTTGACAAACACACCCGCCGGCAGCTCCAGTTTCCCCAGCGCCTCCACCGTCTTCGACGTCGGCTCCGAGATGTCCACCAGCCGCTTGTGCGTCCGTATCTCGAACTGCTCCCGACTCTTCTTGTCGATATGCGGACTACGAAGAACCGTGTAAAGCTCCAGACGCGTCGGCAGCGGAATCGGACCAGAAACCTTCGCTCCCGTACGCTTTGCCGTCTCCACAATCTCCAGCGCCGATCGATCCAGCGCGTTATGATCGTAAGACTCCATCCGGATCCTGATCCGCTCTCCAGCCATGAACGACCTCCAGCGCCTCTTGTCAGCCCTCAGTCAAATCCGAACAGTTCCGCCACAACCCAATCTGTATCGCAAAGAACCGCATTATTAAGCTATCAAACCACTTGTGTCAATACTTTTTTCACGTTTTTCTTCGCTATCCCCAAAATCGCCCCTCGACATCCCCTCCCTTACGCGCCAAGAACCTTCTTGTACACATCCTCTGGCACAGGAACGAAGCTGTGGGGCTCCATAGTGTATGTCGCCCGACCCTGCGTCACACTCCGCAGGGACGTCGAATATCCGAACATCTCCGCCAGGGGGACCAGCGCATGGATCACCCGCACCGCCTCCTGGTGGGCCATTTCCGTGATCGTCGCCCGACGCGAGCTCAAATCCCCGATCACCTCGCCAATATACTGCTCTGGAACCGTAACCTCAACCTTCATAAGGGGTTCCAGCATTTTTACCTTCGCCTTCGCCACCGCGTTCCGAAGTGCTTCCGCCGCCGCCGCCTCGAACGCCAAGTCCGACGAGTCCACCGGGTGCGACGACCCCCCCGTGCATGTCACCCGGATGTTGATCAGCGGGTATCCGCTGACCACGCCCGCCGCCGCCGTCTCGATGATCCCGCGCTCCACAGCCCGCATATACTCCCGCGGAACGTCTCCGTGACGGACTTCGTCCACGAATTCGACCGCATCCTCGTCTTCCCCGGGCTCATGGGGCTCTAGGTCGATGATCACGTGACCATACTGCCCACGACCCCCGGTCTGACGGATGAACTTCCCTTCCACTTCCTTGACCGCATTGGTGATCGTCTCACGATACGTCACCCGCGGTCGGCCGATGTTCGCGTCCACCTTAAAGTCACGCAGCATGCGCGTCTTGATCACTTCCAGGTGCAGTTCCCCCATTCCGCCCACCACCAGCTGTCCCGTCTCCGGGTCCGTGTGATAGCGGAACGTCGGGTCTTCTTTCGACAGCCTCGCCAGGACCTCGCCCAGTCGCTGTTTGTCCGCACTGCTTTTCGGCTCGATCGCCATGCTGATGACCGTCTCCGGAAAGTGGATCTTCTCCAGGACGATCGGGTGGTGGATCGGACACAGCGTGTCGCCCGTGATCGTGTGCTTCAGTCCGACCACCGCGATGATGTCCCCCGCCTCCGCCTCTTCCACCCCTTCGCGCGCGTTGGCGTGCATCCGCCACAACTGCGTCACGTTCTCTTTCTTCCGCTGCGTCGTGTTGAAAAGACGCTGCCCCGCCTTCAGCACCCCCGAATAGATCCGCAGATACGTCAGGTCCGAGTGCTGGTCCGCCGCCACCTTGAACGCCAGCGCCGCCAGAGGCTCCTCGGGCGACGCCTTCCGCTGGATCTTCTTCTCGTGGTCCTCGGGCGAAAATCCCACCACGGGCGGAATGTCCAGCGGACTCGGCAGATAATCGCACACCGCGTCCAGAAGCGCCTGAACACCCTTGTTCCGAAGACTCGTCCCGCACACCACGGGCACCAGCAGGTTCCCCACCGTCCCCTCACGAAGACCCGCTCGGATGTCCTCCTCCGCCAGATCGTGATCGTGAGCGTACTTCTCCATCACCGAGTCCACCTTCTCCGCCAGACGTTCGATCATCACTTCGCGCCAGTGCTTCGCCTCTTCCAGAAGCTCACCCGTCGGCGCAAACTCCTCGTAATCCGCTCCCAGCGTCTCGCTGTTGAACACCCGCACCACCATCCGCACCAGGTCCACGTACCCCTTGAACTCCGCCTCACGACCGTACGGAATCTGGATCGGAACCGCGTGCGCACCCAGACGTTCGCCGATCTGCTCCACAACACGGAAGAAGTCCGCGCCGATGCGGTCCAGCTTGTTCACGTACGCGATCCGCGGGATCCGATAATGGTTCGCCTGGCGCCACACCGTCTCCGACTGCGCCTGCACTCCACCCACCCCGCAGAAAACCGCAATCACCCCGTCCAGAACCCGCAGGCACCGCTCCACCTCGGCCGTAAAGTCCACGTGACCGGGCGTATCGATAATGTTGATCGTGTACCCGCGCCACTGACACGTCGTTGCCGCCGACGTGATCGTGATCCCGCGTTCCTGTTCCTGGTCCATCCAGTCCATCGTCGCCGTGCCTTCGTCCACGTTGCCCATTCGATAAGCACGACCCGTGTAATACAGAATCCGCTCCGTCGTGGTGGTCTTCCCACCATCGATATGCGCCATGATTCCGATGTTGCGCTTCAATTTGAGATCTGTCTTGGCCATATCACTTCAATCAAAAGAAAATGGGGAACCCCCGGACACACGGCCCGGGGCCGTCTGGTCAACCTGGATCATTCAGAGGACCGCCTTACCACGCAAAGTGCGCGAATGCCTTGTTCGCTTCGGCCATTCGGTGCACGTTCTCCCGCGTGGTGTACGCGGCTCCTTCTTTGTTGAAGGCATCAATAAGTTCACTTGCCAGTCTCAGATGCATCGGACGTCCCTTCTTGCTCCGAGCCGCCTCGAGGATCCAGCGGATGGCAAGCGACTGTTGACGCTTGGGAGTGACCTCGATAGGCACCTGGTAGGTGGCGCCTCCCACACGCTTGCTGCGGACTTCGATCAGAGGCTTGATGTTCTCGAGAGCCTGCTTGAACACTTCCAGCGGCTCCCGCGAAAGTTTCTGCTCAATATGATCCATCGCACGGTAGAACACGCCTTCCGCCGTGCTCTTCTTCCCGTCCCACATCAGACAGTTCACGAACTTGCTCACCAGAACGCTGTTATAGCGGGCGTCCGGCTGAAGGGTCTCACTGCTTGCGGTGAAGCGCTTTCTCATTTCTTTTCCTCAATACAACGTTTTCACTTGGACTTCTTGGTGCCATACTTCGACCGACCGCGACGACGGTTCTCAACGCCCACCGTGTCCAGAACCCCGCGGATAATGTGATAACGAACACCCGGAAGGTCGCGGACACGACCGCCTCGAACCAACACGATCGAGTGTTCCTGAAGGTTGTGCCCTTCACCCGGAATGTACGCCGTCAGTTCCTTCCCGTTCGACAGCCGCACTCGCGCGATCTTCCGCAATGCCGAGTTCGGTTTCTTCGGCGTCATCGTCTTCACCTGAAGACATACGCCACGCTTCTGCGGACAGCTCTCCAGCAGAGGCGTCTTCTTCTTCCGCAGTAGTCTTCTCCGGCCCCCGCGGATCAGCTGGTTGATCGTTGGCATCCTTCAGCCTTTCTCTTCTCTAACCTCTTCCGAATCTCCCGCCGTCTCCACCACAAGATCCTCGTCTTCGGTGGCCAGCGCCGTTTCCACGTCTTCTCCTTCCATGGATTCCCGGTGAAGGTCTTCCATTGGAAGAAGCTTCTTCAGACGAACCGACTGATGCAGACGGAAGCCCGTCCCCGCCGGGATCAGGTGACCCATGATGATGTTCTCTTTCAGACCTTGCAGGTGGTCCACCTTCCCCGCAAGACTCGCCTCCGTCAGAACCTTCGTCGTCTCCTGGAAGCTCGCCGCCGCAAGGAACGAATCCGACTGCAGCGACGCCTTCGTCAACCCCAGCAGCAGCGGACGATACGTCGCGGCCTTCCGGTGTTCCGCTTCCGCTCGCTGGTTCGCACGACGCAGACGGAAACGGTCCACCACGCTCCCCGGCAGGAAGTCCGTGTCGCCAGGATCTTCCACACGAACCTTACGCAGCATCTGCGAGATGATGATCTCCACGTGCTTGTCGTCGATCGTCTGGTTCTGAAGACGATACACGTTCTGAACCTCGCGCAGGATGTAGTTCTGCAGGTTCTCTTCCCCGCTCACGCGCAGAACGTCCTGCAGGACCAGCGGCCCCTCCACCAGCGGCTCGCCCGCGCGAACACGGTCCCCGCGGTGAACTCGAAGGTGCTTCCCGTGCGGGACCAGGTGTTCCACTTCCATCCCCGAATCCTCGCTCCGAACGATGATCGTCCGTTTCCCGCGCCGCTTCTCGCCCAGTTCCACCACACCGTCGATCTCGCTGATCACCGACGGGTCCTTCGGCTTGCGCGCCTCGAACAGTTCCGTCACCCGAGGCAGACCACCCGTGATGTCCTGTGTTCCCGTGATTTCCCGCGGCGTCTTCGCCAGAAGTTCCCCAGGCGTCACCTGCTGACCTTCGTCCACCTCGATGTGCGCCTTCTCGGGAATCGGATACAGCCCGAGGATCTTCCCCGACCGATCTTCGATGATGATCTGCGGGTGCAGGTCGCCCTTGTGCTCGATGATCACTTTGCGCACGATCCCGGTGTTCCGGTCCGTCTCTTCCCGCATCGTCTGGTCTTCGACGATGTCCTCGAAACGCACGCTTCCACCGATGTCCGCCAGAATCGGGATCATGTGCGGGTCCCATCGGACCAGCGTCGTCCCGATCTTCACCTTCTGACCTTCCTGGACCTGGAGTTCCGCACCGTTCGGAATCACGTGCTTCTCCAGTTCCCGACCCTTGTCGTCGCCGATCACGATCTCGCTGTTCCGGCTCAGGACCAGCATCTTCCCTTCCGGATTCGCCACCATCCGCACGTTCTGGAACGCCACCGTCCCCGCCTGCTTGCAGCGGATGCTCGACGCTTCCACCTCGCGGCTGGCTGTTCCACCGATGTGGAACGTCCGCATCGTCAGCTGCGTCCCGGGCTCCCCGATCGACTGCGCCGCGATCACGCCCGCCGCCAGTCCTTCTTCCACCAGTTCACCCGTCGACAGGTCCGTCCCGTAGCACTTCGCACAGATCCCGATCGGCGACTCGCACGTCAGAGGCGAACGCACACGGACCTTCTCGTAACCCAGCTCCTCGATCCGTCGGGCCTGTTCGCTCGTGATGATCTCGCCTTCCCGCGTGATCACCTCGTCCGTAATCAGGTTCACGATGCTGTCGCACGCCGTGCGACCCGTGATCAACCGCGACAGGGCCACTTCCAGACGGTCCCCGCGGTAGATCGCGCTCTTCGTGACCCCTCTCATCGTTCCGCAGTCGATCTCGCTGATCACCACGTTCTGTGCCACGTCCACCAGCTTGCGGGTCAGGTAACCGCTGTCCGCCGTCTTCAACGCCGTGTCCGCCAAACCCTTGCGCGCGCCGTGCGTGCTGCTGAAATACTCCAGCACCTTCAGCCCTTCGCGGAAGTTGCTGCGGATCGGCGTCTCGATGATCTTCCCCGAAGGCTTCGCCATCAGACCACGCATCCCGGCCAGCTGTCGGATCTGGTCGATCGACCCTCGAGCGTTCGACCGCGTCATCAGGTAGATCGGGTTCAGGTAGGGCTTCCCGGCTCGCGTATCCGTCGCCAGCCCTTCCATCATCGCCTCTCCCACAAGCTCTCGCGCGTGGGTCCACGAGTCGATGATCTGGTTGTACCGCTCGCCTTCCGTGATCACGCCTTCGTTGTACAGCTTCTGGATTCGCTCGACCTCTTTTTCCGTCTTCGCAAGGATGTCTTTCTTGCGTTCCGGAAGCTTCAGGTCTTCCGCCGAGAACGACACCCCCGACCGCGTCGCCTCCATGAACCCCAGTTCCTTCACGCGGTCCAGCAGGGCGATCGTCCCGTGCAGCCCCTGGTGCTCGTAGCAGTCCGCGATGATCCCGTTGATCGACTTCTGCGGCAGGTCGTAGTTGTAGAACGCCATCCGACGGTCCAGGATGTTGTTGAAAATCACCCGGCCCGTCGTCGTCTCATACAGGTCCCGTCCGTTGATCGGCGTCTGAACGCCCTCCCGGCTCAGAACCTTCTTCTCCGCCGGAATCCTCACCTTGATCCGTGCGTGAACGCCAAGGTGTCCGTTCGCATACGCCGTCAAAACTTCCTCGCGGCTCGCAAACGACTTCCCTTCACCCTTCTCGCCCCCGCAGTCCGCCGTCAGATAAAAGATCCCCAGCACGATGTCCTGGCTCGGTCCCATGATCGGCAGCCCGTTCGCCGGACTGAAAATGTTGTTCGTGCTCATCATCAGCATCCGCGCCTCGATCTGCGCCTCGATCGAAAGCGGCAGGTGCACCGCCATCTGGTCACCGTCGAAGTCCGCGTTGAATCCCTTGCAGACCAGCGGGTGAATACGGATCGCGTTCCCTTCCACCAGGACCGGCTCGAACGCCTGGATACCCATCCGGTGCAGCGTCGGCGCACGGTTCCGCGGACCCGGGGGCTTGTGTCTCCCCTGCGCCAGCACGTCCCACCCCTCGTCGTCCCGGCGTTCCAGCATCTTCTTCGCGCTCTTGATCGTGTCGGCGTAGCCCGCTTCCTTCAGCTGACGGATGATGAAAGGCTGGAACAGCTCCAGCGCGATCTTCTTCGGAAGTCCGCACTGGTT
>CAZVTD010000005.1:0-39898 GCA_964629945.1 uncultured Planctomycetota bacterium
GAAGAACTTCATGATGGAGTCTTCCCGGGTGCGCGCCGTCGAGACCTACACCTTCTACATCCGCTATTATGCGCTTCTGGGGTTGAAGGCGCGGCTGGCCGACGCCGGCAAGGGCGACGCGAAGACGGTGCTGAGCCGGCGCACGCAGGACCGCGCGTGGGAACACTGCCGGAAGATCCTGGTGCAGGAGTTCGGCGTCCAGGCGGACCCGAAGACTCTGCTGAAGCAGCTTGCCGACGCGCAGGAACGGATCGCCCACGACACGCAAAGCTCCCGGGAGAAGGACGACCGTCGCGGGATGCGGGTCATCGACGACTACGCCGAGGCGCACAAGCCGGCGGCGGCGGATTCGTTCGTGAAGGAGACGTGGGACGTCACGCGCCGGATGCAGAAGGAAATCGCGGACCTGCTGAAGACGTTGTGAGCGGTTCGCGACACAGGGAAACCGGAAGCCCGGCGGGATGGATTTCGCCGGGCTTCGTTTTTGTACGCGTCGATCACGATCGGGACGTCAGGATTCGGTCTTGTCCTCGGTCTTCTCTTCAGTGGCTTCATCGGAGGATTCGGGCGCCCTGGGACGCAGGAGTCCGCGAACGATCATGCCTGCCCCACCGAGGATGCCCACGACGGACACGACCTGGTTGAAGATGATTTTCCAGCGTTCCCAGTCTTCGGGAGGACTGATGAAACCGTCCTTGATGCAGACGATCCCGATGACCAGCAGCACCGCTCCGATGAGGAAATCTCCAGCAGCGCCGCTGCCTCCCTCGGACGGTTTGGATTCCGGCTGCCCGGTTTTCTCCGGACTGTTTTTGTTCTCCTGATCCGACACGGCAAGGCTCCTTTCTCAAAGACGACGACATGTGCCAACCATTATCCCATCGAGTCGGGCTGATCTCAAGGGGAATAACGTCCGGCTGCATGCATCACGCCGGATAGGTCCTCGTCTCGGCGTCTTGCCGACTGTCCGTCCTCCGCGGCGTTCACACCCCGGCGTCTATTTCGCCAGTTCCTTCCTGATGAACTCGACGGCATGTCCCACCGACCGTACCTTGCCGGCCTCGTCGATGTCCATGTCCAGGTCGAACTCCTCGTCGAAGGCGGCGATCAGCTCGACGCTTCGCATCGAGTTCGCTCCGAGGTCCTCGATGAACCGTGATTCGGAGGTCACTTCGGTCTGAGGGACCTTGAGCACCTTGCTGACGACCTTCACGACTCTTTCGGCCACGTCATCCGGCACTGCACGCCTCCTTTCGATCTTCTGGCAGGTTCTTCCGCGTCAGTCCGATCCCCACGATTTTCTGATCACCTGGTTTCGCTCATTCCGTGTCATCTCGAAAACGTGTCGGATCAAAGCTTCCTCGGCGTCACTCATGCTGACGCCCCGACGACTCATGACCTTCCGGGCAATCGCGATCATGCTGGTGATGCCCGATCCCTTGAGCGGCCGTCCGTCCATGAACCAGAGGAACGAGGGCATGCACTTGGGAAAGAAGCTGCCGTTGGTGACCAGGTTGTTCATCATGCCGATGATGGTTCCCGTGTTGAACAGACAGCCCACACTGGCCTTGGTGTGGTCGCCGATGAACGAGCCGACCTTGGTGTCGCCCGTGTCGGTGAGCACGCCGTTGAGGTACACCTCGACGGAGCCGTAATCGTTCTTGAGGTCGCTGTTGGAGGTGAGCGCTCCCAGGTTGACCCACTCGCAGACGTAAGCGTGTCCCAGGAAGCCGTCGTGGTACTTGTTGGAATACCCGTGCATGATACTGCCTTCGACCTCTCCCCCGACACGACAGACCGGGCCGATCGAGGTGGCCTCGCGGATCTTTCCCCCGACGATCTGGGTCTTGCGACCGATGGCGGCGGGTCCTTCGATGCGCGAGTGGGCGGCCACGACCACCTCTTCGTCGATGATGACCGGTCCGCCGTGGGTGTCGATCACCACGAAGGGATGGATCTTCGCCGTCGGGGCCACGTACACCTGGTCCTGCGGTCCATAGACGCAGCTCATGGGATGCAGGTCGGCGTGAACACCGAACTTGCCCAGTCGCTCGAAATCGCTGACCAGCGCGGCCGGGTTGTGATGGACGAGGTCCCAGGGATAACTCAGGAGCTTGAGGTCGAGTTTCTTCTGGGGCAGCCTGGCGGCGAGCTGCTCGACCAGCTGGTCCGGGGCGGCGTCGGAAACTTTGCGCACCGTGTCGGCGCTGGCCCGCACATAAACGATGCCGTTCTCGCACACACCGGCTTCCTCGGTCGTCCCGGAGAAGTCGTGCTCCCCGAGGTCGAGATAGCGTCCGTTGACGAAGAGGAGGTTACCGGTCAGTGCGTCGACGTCGTTGACGATGGCGCTGTGTCGCTCGATCGTCACGTCCTTCAGGTACTCGCGGACCAGGTACGCCTTCCCGGCGTTGGGATAACTCTGTTGGATTTTCTCGAAGAGCCGGGTGTGACCACATCGCAGCTCGAAGACAGGTCTCAGGTAAACCAGCGGGTTGAAGTTCGCAGCCGTCGAGTCCTCGAAAATGCATAACAGCATCGTCTGACTCCTTTTCCTGTTCGCCTGAAATGGGCCGAGAAATCCTGCAGCGGACGGTTTATGGTGGAGACGCGGACTCATCGAGCAGCGAAGTGATGGCGACCACGTCCACGATATCCTGCACACTGGCGCCGCGGGACAGATCGCTCATCGGTCGGGCAAAGCCCTGCAGAATCGGTCCGATCGCCCGTGCGTGCGCCAGGTACTGCGTCAGCTTGTAGGCAATGTTGGCTGCGTCGAGATCAGGGAAAATCAGAACGTTGGCACGACCGGCCACACGGGAATCCGGAGCTTTCTTGCGGGCCACACGCTCCACCAAGGCCGCGTCGCCCTGAAGCTCACCGTCGATCTCGAGCTCGGGCATCCTCTGCCGGACGAGCTCGACGGCGGCGGTCACCTTGTCCACCCGCGGGTGCGTTGCACTGCCCTTGGTGGAAAACGAAAGCATGGCCACGCGGGGCTCGATCCCCAGCAGCGAGCGTGCACTCCGTGACGAAGCGATGGCGATGTCGGCCAGGGTCTCCGAGTCCGGATCGACGATGACGGCGGCGTCGGCGAACACCAGCACCTTCTCCGGTTCGTTCTGATAAGGCGGGAGGATCATGATGAAGAAACTGGAGGGCTTGCTGACGGACGGGTCGGTTCCCAGGGCCAGCATCCCGGCACGCAGCACGTTGGCCGTGGTCGTGACCGCTCCGGCAACCATCCCGTCGGCGTCCCCGACGTGGACCATCACCGCACCATAAAAAAGCGGCTTGCGCACGAGCCGCGCCGCGATCTTGCTCGACACCTCCGCTTCGCCGCGCAGTGCCACGTACGCCTCGGCGTAACGCTCGCAGTGCTCCACCTCCGGGTCCACACACTCGATCCCCGAAACGTCCACGCCCGCTTCCCGGGCCAGCGCGTCGATCTCCTGACGACTTCCCAACAGCACCGGCACGGCGATCCCCTCCCGACGAAGCTGGGCGGCCGCCTTCAACAAACGCTCCTCGCGCTCCGGAAGCACGATCCGTTTCGGGTTGCGTTTTGCACGCTCAATAAATCCCTGCATGATGTCCATGTGATGGGTTCCGTCAGAAATTCGTGGGCCAGAACGACGGTCTCTCCTGTGCGACTTTCTTCCAACATCTTATTATGCCGCTTTGTTTGCTCTCCAGAACGATGCGAGGCTCCGGAGAATCGTCGCGATGGAGGTTCTCGAAAATGTCACAATATCGTCGTCGGAAAATGTTGTCAAGAGCATGTGCAGAAAGTGAGCCGGTTCCACTCTTGCAGGAAGGATACACCAACGTCCGACGCGCTCGACTTAGGACTCGGAGGTCCCGCCCTGTGAGCGCACCTGGTAGTACACCATGTCGTCGATCACTTGGCTGACGATCTTCTTCTCGTCAACAAGACGGTCGATGTACTTGACCACTTCATTGCGATGCAGTCCCAGTCCCGCCACCACATCCTCGACCGTGCACGGACGCCGACGCAGCATCTCGAGCACGTCGTCCGTGTGCCCCGCAAACTCGGCGTCCCCCCGCGCATGATCGTAGTCCGCGATGATCTCCGCACGAGGCGTGAACAGTCCCGCAAACCGTTCCATCTTTTCACGCGACACCTTGAGGGCGAAAATCTCGGCGGGAGGCCGAACCACCGTGTTCAGCTGGATCCGGTCCGGACGGACACGACGCGCGACCTCGGCCATCGCGGCCACCTGCACGTCCGTCGCGTTCACGTTCTCCACCAGGAAGACCTCCAGCCAGAGCTGTCCCTTGTACTCCGAACGGAAACGCACCAGCCCGTCGACCATCTGCTCGAACGTCACGCTGGGATGCGCCCGGTTGATCTCGGCGAACGTCGCCGCGTCACCGGCATCCAGCGACGGACTCACCACGTCCGCCCGCATCAGGTCCGCCCGGACCGCCTCCATCCACAGCAGCGACCCGTTCGTCAACACCGCCACCGGAATCTCCGTCAGCGCCTTGATCCCGGCGATCAGCTCACCGAGCCGTGAATACAGCGTCGGTTCCCCCGAGCCGGCGATAGTGATGTGGTCGGGCTTTCGGGCCAGCTTCTCTCCGATCTCCGACAGCACCGCCTCCAGAGGGACCCACTCCCGACGCTCCACCGTCCGGTTCGTCGTCAGGCCGACCTGACAATAAATGCAATTATATGTGCACGTTTTGTACGGAACGACGTCGACGCCCAGCGACCGCCCCAGCCTTCTCGACGGCACCGGACCGAACACGTGCGACACGTGAGGCTGTTCCTCGTGATCCTTCGTCATGGCCCTTCCTGTTCTTCTGGTTTCCCTCTCTGCGACAGTGGCGGCGCGATTCTAACGGACGCCACCTCGGTGCGCAAGCCTGCACCGTTCCTGTGGCCTGCGCCAACGGTCTCACGATTCATACGCGCACTGCTTGCATGCGCCGCGCCTGGCACAGCTTGCTCCGTCACCGCAGCAAGGCGTCGGCAGATTTCCCCGCTTGACCATGACCCCGGCCCCACCAGTGATCCGGCGCTCCACCCGGCCGGAACACTTCGGACAGGTGCGGACCGGCTCATCGGTCATCGCCTGGGAGACCTCGAAATCGTGCCCACACGCCGTACATTGATATTGATAGACCGGCATCCGCCATCCTTTCGGCTGTCCCGACACGCTAGTGAGCTATTTCACAATTAAAACCGCCCGCCCGTGGCATTTCCTGGCCACGCTGAGACCGGACGTTCGGGGTGTTTTGCCCGGATCAGGGTAACAAATTGAGGCCAAAACGCAATGCAATCCTTGAACGGGCTCGAAGGAGCGTTAAGACAGCTCTCCCGCGGCCCATCCTTGTGGCAGCCCATGCGGTCGGGACCCTCAGCCCTAAGAACGTGATATATTTCACAAGTTGCCCTTTCTGAAGCGGACGGGGACAGGCTTGACCCGCCGACCTGCTTCCGCCTGATCGTGAATTATTTCACTAAGCGGGCTTGACATAGCATTCGGCCCGATCCCCTGCGTTGATCGGCCTGCATCAGCATGGGAAAGTCATCCGGAATGATGATTTCATCGGGAAATCTTGGGATATCGTGCAGCAAGAACATCCTGTCAGGATGCGGGCAGGCTTCCCTTCCAACAGAGTTTCTTCATGGATTGCTCAGATTGGATGGGGGTTACAGCCCGCGGGAAGATGAATCAGAGGCCGTTCTCGAGCTTGACGCCCAGGGCTCCGAGGATCCGCTCGAAGTCATCATGCGACTTGAAGTCGATGACAATGCGGCCTCCCCTGCGTCTCTCCCGGACGACCACCTCCGTCCCGAGGGCCATTTTCAACTGGGTCTCCAGCTCCCGGATGTGAGGTGCCTTGGGGCGTCGGATGCGTTCGTCGGCCGCCTTTCGGCCCAGAAGCATGGCGGCGGCGTTCTCCGCGGCACGGACGGACAACCCCTCCCCAATGATCCGCTTGACCAGCGTCATCTGGAGCGCGGGATCGGCGATGCTGAGGATCGCTCGGGCATGTCCCGCCGTAATTGTTCCACGTGAAACAAGATCCTGAAGCTCCCCCGGAAGCTCAAGAAGCCGGAGGGAATTGGCCAGGGTGGAGCGCTGGAGCCCAAGCCGGGCTGCGGTTTCCTCCTGGGTGAGCTGAAGCGCGGTCATCACCTGTCGATAGGCCTTTGCCTGCTCGATGGGGTTCAGGTTTTCGCGCTGCACGTTCTCAATCAGGGCCAATTCGAGGAGTCTGTCGTCCGGAACGTCCCTGACGACGGCGGGAATGGTGGCCAAGCCCGCGCGTTGGGCTGCCCGCCAGCGTCTTTCGCCCGCCACCAGCTCGAAATGTCCATCCTCCAGTTCGCGCAGGACCACGGGCTGGAGAACGCCCTCCCGGCGGACAGATTCAACCAGCCCCTCCAGGCTCTCCTCGGAAAGGGACATCCGGGGCTGTGAGGGGTTCGGCCTGATGAGATCGACGCTCACCTCGTCCACAATGGCCTCCTCCTCGGCGGCCTCATCCAGACGGTTGCCCAAGAGGGTGCTGAGTCCACGTCCCAATCTACGCTTGGCCATCTGACAGGACCTCCCTGGTTAGAGCGGCATAGGCAAATGCGGCACGAGAGCGTCGTTCATACTCGAAAATGGACTGTCCGAAGCTAGAGGCCTCGCTGAGGGCGACATCGCGCGGGATGATCGCGTCGAAGATGTCGTTTGGGAAATTGGCCCGAATCTCGTCGCGCACCTCGATGGAAAGCTCCAGAGCGGGGTCATACATGGTCAGAACGATGCCGGCAAGCCGGAGTTCCGGGTTGTGGAGACGCCTGACGTCGTCGAGTTCCCCCAGGATCCGGGTCAGCCCCTCCATGGCGTAATATTCGCACTGGATGGGGACGATCACACCCTGGGCGGCCACCAGGGCGTTCCGGGTCAGGAGTCCCAAGGTCGGCGGACAGTCGATGATGACGAATCCGTCGGGGACGTGGGTTGAGAGGTAAGCCTGAAGGCGTCGTCCGGCTGCCTCGCGGCCGTGGAGGTCCTGTTCGAGCTTGAGCAGGCTTGGGGCGGACGGAAGCACGGTCAAGCCCGGTCGGCCTGACGGGAGCGGGGTGGCATAGGTCTTGGGCTGCTGGGGGGCCAGCGGGTGAGAGGCTGGGGCTGAATGCAGCTCGATCCCGAGCCCGGAGGAGGCATTGGCCTGTGGATCGAGGTCGACTAGGAGGACGTTGTGTCCCGCCAAGGCGAGCCCGGCAGCCAGGTTGACCGCGGTTGTGGTCTTTCCGACGCCGCCTTTCTGATTGGCAACAGCGAGAACGTGAGGCATAATGGAATTCCGGAATGTTTCACGTGAAACAGAGCTGACCTGGTGGTGATAGTAGAGTGGGAATCTTGGGGAGGCAAGAAAAAATCATTTTCGCTTGACCAGGAAAGTGGGGGGCGGATAGAAGTATGAGGGGATAGGTGGGCAGAAGGGTGTGGGGATAGCCACATGGAATATTGCAAATGCGTTGTATATTCGGGGACCGTCCAGGGGGTGGGGTTCCGTTTCACGGCGAGGGGATTGGCACAGCACTATGCCGTGAGTGGATACGTGAAAAATCTGTCAGACGGTCGCGTGGAAGTGATGGCGGTCGGTGAGGAGAGAGAGGTGCAGGCTTACCTGGAGGCGCTTCGCCAGGAGATGGGGGACTATATCGCCCACGAGCGGGGGACGTGGGTGACCAGTCCAGAGCATTTCGTGACGTTCGATATCCGGCTGTAATCCCCGGGAGCGAGAAGCGGAGTCAACCGTGAAGATCGCCGCAATTGCCGTGACCACCTTCAAGGAAGCAGTTCGTCAACCTTTATTATATGTGCTGGTGGTGGGAAGCCTGCTGCTGGTGCTGCTGGTGGGGCAGCTGCCGATGTTCACCTTCAGCGTGCTGGATGACCTGAAGATGGTCAAGGACATGGCGGTCAGCACGTCGGTGCTGGTGGGACTGCTGGTGGGGATCTTCGTGGCGGTGGAGGTGATCACGGAGGAGATCGAGAACTGGACGGTGCTGACGGTGCTGTCGAAGCCGGTGCGACGGTGGGAGTTCGTGGTGGGCAAGTTCGCGGGACTCGTGCTGGTGATGGCGGCGGTCTACCTGGTGGTGGGGGTGAGCTTCATCCTGCTGACGTGGCTGGGGATCTACGTTCAACTGAGCGAGAGCGCCAATGTGTATCCGGAATATCTGAAAGTGTTCTGGGGGAAGTTCGCCTGGCCGGCGGCGAACGAACTGTGGCGCGGGTTCGTCCTGGGGTTCCTCCACACGGTCGTGCTGCTGTCGGTGGCGGTGGCGGCGTGCGTGAGACTGCCGATGGTGGTTGGCGTGGTGGTCTACTTCACGGTGTTCGTGGGAGGACACCTGAGCGAGGGACTGGTGGGGCTGGTGAGCCGGGGCGGGGGACTGGCGAAGTGGTTCGGTCACGTGCTGGCCGCACTGCTGCCGAACCTGGAGACGTTCAACGTGGCCCACGAGATCGGTCTGGGTCAGAAGATCACGATGATGGACATGGCGTGGTGCACGGGGTATACCGCTCTCTACAGTGGAGCAGTCCTGCTGCTGGCGATCCTGCTGTTCCGTCGGCGGGAGGTTTTCTAAAGTACTCACCGAGTTAACACAAAGGCATAATTTAATACGAAGGGCAGGGGCATGTTGGACGGCGCGAAGTTGCTGGAGTACTATCGTGGACAGACGACGGAGATGCTGACGCTGCTGGAGGAACTGGTGAAGCGGGAATCGCCTTCACTGGACAAGGAGGCGGTGGACCGTGCGGAAGACTGGCTGGAGACGGAGCTGGCGGTCCTGCCGGTGGATGTGGAGCGACTGGCACAGAGCGAGCGTGGGGACGTGCTGCGCGTGGTGCGCGAAGCGGACGGGGAATCGAAGGGCCGGAGCGTCGTCCTGCTGACGCACATCGATACGGTGTGGCCGATCGGGGAATTGGCCCGGCGTCCGTTCAAGGTGGACGGGGATCGCGTGACGGGTCCGGGGTGCCTGGACGACAAGAACGGACAAGTGGTGCTGATGGCGGTCCTTCGCGGGATTCGTGACCTGGAGATTCCGCTGGCCGGTCGCGTGGTGGCGTTGGTGAATGGGGACGAAGAAGTCGGGAGCACCGCGTCGGCAAGCGTGATCCGCGAGGAGATCCGTCGCAGCGATTACGTGTTGTGCATGGAAGCGACGCGGGTGCCGCAGAGTGTGCAGACGACGCGACGCGCGGTCGGACGATTCGTGATGACGATCCGCGGGAAGGCGTCGCATTCGGGCGCCGCCCCCGAGAAGGGCGTGAGTGCGATTTCGGAACTGGCCGAGCAGATTCGCGACCTGCACGCGCTGAACAACACGTCCAAGGGGATCTCGGTGAACGTGGGCGTGGTGAAGGGTGGAGAGCGGGCGAACATCATCGCGGCGGAAGCCACCGCCGAGATCGACCTGCGGGCGCCTTCCATGAAAGCCGGTGAAGCCGTCGCACGGAAGATCCTGGAAGCGAAGCCCCACCGCGAAGGCATCACGATCGAAGTGACGGGCGGATTCTCGCGGTGTGCGGTGGAGCGTCGGCCCGAGGTGGTGAAACTGTTCGAGTTGGCCAAAACGCTCGGGGGCAGACTGGGGATGGATCTGAAGGAGTCCGGCTCCGGCGGCGGAAGCGACGCGTGCTTCGCGACGGAACTGGGAAAGCCGGTGCTGGACGGACTCGGCGGCGTGGGGGAGGGGGGACATTCGACGGACGAGTACCTGCTGGCGAGTTCGCTGGCGGAGTCCGCCGCCCTGGTGACGCTGCTGGTGGAGCACCTGCTGAACGAAGGCCTGTGAGAGACGATCGATGAGCGCGAACCGGACGGTCGAAAAACTGGTGGAGTGGCTGTCGGATCTGGAGATCGTCGACGCGCACGAGCACCTGCCTCGCGAGGAGGTGCGCACGGGTCGACGGGTGGACGTGTTCAACCTGTTCAATCACTACACGCACTCGGACCTGGTGACGTCGGGGATGAGCGAGGAGACGTTCGCGCGGATTCAGGACACGAGCGTACCGATCGAGGAGCGGTGGAGTCTGTTCGAGCCGCACTACGAGAACGTCCGCTTCGGCTCGTACGCGCGTGCGGCGCACATTGCGCTCAAGCGCTTCTACGGGTTCGAGCGTCCGACCGCGAAGAACTACAAGGACATCTCGGAAGCCGTCGCCCGCGAGAACACGCCGGGGATCTATCGACGCGTGCTGGACGCGTGCAAGATCCGATGCGTGCTGGACATCTGCGGACCGAACGAGACCTGGAAGGACGACCGCTTCACGCCGGTGATGCGCGAGCCGAACTGGCAGCCGCTGAGCGTGTTCCGGCAGGCGCTGGCCGAGGCGACCGGACGCGCCCCCGAAGACCTGGAAAGTTACCTGGGCGCGATCGACGCGCTGGTGGAACGACGACAGGCGGAAGGGGTCGTCGGACTGAAGATGGGCGCGGTGGAACTGACCGAGCCGACGCTGGCGGAAGCGGACCGGGCCTATCGCCGGGCACGGGAGACGGGATACGAAAACCTGGACGCCGAGACCAGCCGACTGATCGGCGACTACGTGGCGCACCATGTGCTGGACCTTGCGGGTCGGCGAAACCTGGTCGTGGCGGTCCACACGGGAATGAACTGGAACACGTGGGGCGATTTCCGACGCACGCACCCGGAGCACATGATCCCGATTCTGCGACGACACCGTGCGACGCGCTTCGACCTCTATCACGCGGGCATCCCGTGGGCGCGGCTGCTGGGGAACATCGTCAAGAATTTCCCCAACGCCTACGCGAACCTGTGCTGGTGTCACATCATCAGTCCGGAGCTGACGGTGCGCACGCTGGACGAGTGGCTGGACATGCTGCCGGTGAACAAGATCATCGGGTTCGGGGGCGACTACTCGCGCGCGGTCGAGAAGATCTACGGGCACCTGGTGATGTGCCGCGAGAATCTGTCGCGGGTCGTGGGGGAACGGATCGAGCGCGGACTGTTGTCCCTGGACGAAGGGAAGCAGATTCTGAAGCGACTGCTGGTGGACAATCCCGTCGAGATTTATCGACTTGAGCTTCCGGACTGAGCCGGCCGTCGTCGAGAAGGACGTGGCGAAGTCGCCAGAAGGATTGTACAGGATGAGAAGGAGTCTGAACTGAACGGCGAAGCGGATTTTCCGTTGACGACGAACGCGGCGAAGGTCCTGGACGCGATCAGCGACGGGATCATGGTGGTGGACCGCGACCTGAAAGTGGTGTGGATGAACCGTCCGCTGCGTGAGCAGGCCCGGCGCACTGAACTCGACATCGGGTCGCCTTGCTTCAGAATCTTCCATGACCGCAGCGAAGTCTGTCGCGACTGCGAGGCGATGGAAACCTTCCGGACGGGGACCCAGGCCTCCTGTATCCACCAGGGCGTGGATGACCGTTACTGGGAAAGCATGGCCTCGCCGATCGTCGATGAATCGGGTGCCGTCACGCACGTGGTGATGATCGTGCGCGAAGTCACCCAGCGCGTGTTCCTCAAGGGACGGATCGAATCGATCTACCGTGCGGGTGTCGAGCTGACGCGCATGGACCCCGTGCAGCTGGCCGGCAAAAACACGGACGAGCGCATCGAACTCATCAAAGTAAACGTGATCCGTCACACGCAGAAGCTGATCGCGTTCGACAGTCTGGTGATCCGTCAACTCGACGAGAAGACGGGCGAGCTGAAGGTGATGATCCGCGAAGGCTACGACCCGGTCACCGACGAAGTGCTCCGCCGAAAGAAGGTCTACGCCCGTGCGGAAGGGGAGGGCATCACCGGTTACGTGGCCGCGACGGGACAATCCTACCTCTGTCGCGACGCCTACACCGACCCGCTGGTGAAGGACCCGACGGTGGACTTCCGTGCCCAGGCGACGGTGCCCGTCCGCTGGCACGACCGCGTGATCGGCACGATGGGCGTGCGCAGCAAGCACACCAACGCCTACAGCGAAGAGGACGTGAAGTTCCTGGAGATCTACGCCGGGTTCGTCGCACAGGCCCTGAACACCGCCAACCTCATCCGGCTGGAGCACGCCCTCACGCACCATCAGCTTGCCGAGCAGCTTGCCCAGGAAATTCACGACCCCATCAATTCCGTCCTGAACGAAGTCTACCTGCTCCTGCAGGAATACATCGGACACGACACCAACACCCTGAAGCGGCTGCGGAACATCGAGCGCGACATCGACCACGTCCGCAAGGCCATCCGCAAAGTCATCGAGACGGAACGTCCCGAGCTTCCGGTGATGCGCGTCGTCAAGGACCTCGTCCTGAAAGACAAGCACATCCTGGTGGCCGACGACGACGAAGCCATCCGACAGAGCATGCGCGACATCCTGACCCGCGAAGGCTGCGTGGTGGACGTGGCGGCCGACGGCCTGGAAGCGGTGAACATGCTGGCCAAAGACACGAGCTTCGACCTGGTCCTCTCGGACATCAAGATGCCGAAGCTCGACGGCTACGAGGTCTACGGACGCATCCGGGAAATGTACCCGGGCATGCCGGTGATCCTGATGACGGCGTTCGGATACGACCCGGGCCACTCCATCGTCAAGGCGAGACAGCAGGGACTGGAAGTGGTGCTCTTCAAGCCCTTCAAGGTGACGGTGCTGAGACGCGAAATTCACAAAGCCCTCGTGGCCGGACAGCGGGCCCGGGAGTGAGCGTGAACGCGGACCGGACGACCCGCCCGACCGGAAATCGCTTGACTTTGGGGCGCAAAACGGTATCCTTCCCGATCCGACAGTGCGACAGTGAGACGTAATTCAGGAGAGCGAAGGATCATGGCGAAAGACGAAAGACGCGACATCTTCTTCTGGAAGAAACGCAAGGCGCAGCACGGACGAAAGCCCACCCAGGGCCGACGCAAGGGCAAGGATTGGAGACACACCTCGTCGGGCAAGTGAACCGGCCCGAAGCCGCCGCGGTGAAGGATCCTCGTTGACCTGTGCGCGGCGGAACGTGCGGTGCGAATACATCAGTGCGTCGATCGAAAACGGTCGGCGCATTTTCGTTTCCGAAAAAACACTCACCGCCGCGTCGCACCCGCAGAAATTGCGCCTGGGGTCCGTGGACCCGACGGAGGGTTGCACCCGGACCGGTCGGTGCGCTAGAATCGCCGGCACGCAGCACCGGACACTGACCCTGAAATGAGGAATCGATGAGAGCGCTTTGCTTTGACGGAACACTGAGACTGAGAACCGACGTGCCCACGCCCAGACCGGCCCCCGGCGAGGCCCTGATCCGCGTCCTCCGCGCGGGAATCTGCAACACGGACCTCGAAATCGTCAAGGGATACATGGGCTTTGCCGGCGTGCTGGGACACGAGTTCGTTGGACAGGTCGAACGCGCCCAGAACCGGGCACTCCTCAACCAGATCGTCGTGGGAGAGATCAACTGTCCGTGCGGAAAATGCCCGAGCTGCCAGGCGGGAATGGGAAACCACTGCGCCTATCGCACCGTGCTGGGCATCGACGGACGTCACGGAGCCTTCGCCGAATACGTGGCGCTGCCCGAGCAGAACCTCCACCGCGTGCCCTCGAACGTGACGCTGGACGAGGCCGTCTTCATCGAGCCGCTGGCCGCGGCCTGCCGCGTGACCGAACAGGTGCGCCTCCGCACGGGAATGTCGGCGTGCGTCTTCGGGGACGGCAAACTCGGCCTGCTGACGGCCCAGGTCCTGCGACTGAAAAACGCCGACGTGACCCTCGTGGGAAAACACCCGCCGAAAATGAGACTGATCGCGGGACTGGGCATCCGCTGCGTCGAGCTCAAGGATTTCACGCCGGAAGATTACGACGTGACGGTGGACTGCACGGGGCGTGCCGACGGGTTCGCGCTTGCACTCGGCTCCACGCGCCCGATGGGGACCCTCGTCCTCAAGACGACCACACAGGCCGCCGTGACGACACAGCTGGCCCCCGTCGTGGTCAACGAAGTGACCGTGCTCGGCTCACGCTGCGGACCGTTCGACGAGGCCCTCTCCCTCCTGAAACGCAAAAAGATCCGACTCGCCGGAATGGTGACGGCACGGTTCCGGATGGAAGAAGGACTGCGTGCGTTCGAAATGGCCGCCCGAAAGGGCGCCATGAAGGTGCTTCTGGACGTGGACCAGCCGCCCATCGGTGCCGGCGCGGGACGGAAGGGAGACCGGTGACCACGACGAACCCCGCCATGCTGCGCAGAGAAACCGACGGGGTGGTCCTCTACCAGTTCACCCACCTCCTCGATGTGCCCGGACTGTTGCACGCACTGACCACGCGCATCGGTGGCGTCAGCCGACCGCCCTGGGATACGCTCAACTTAGGTCTGCACGTCGGGGACCGCACCGAGGACGTGCTCCGGAACCGCCGACGCGTCGCCGACGTCCTGAAATTTTCCCCCGAACAGTGGGTCAGCACCCAGCAGGTCCATCAGACCCATGTCGCGCGCATCGACGCCTCGCACCGGGGAGACCTCGCCGATGGGGGTGTCCAGATAGTGCGCGAGACCGACGCCCTTGTGACGGTCCGGGGCGACACCCGGGACATGCTTTCCGTCTTCTCGGCCGATTGTCCGCTCGTGCTGCTGGTGCATCGCGAGGGAAAGGCCCTGGGACTGGCACACGCAAGCTGGCGGACCACCGTGGGAGGCATCGTCGCCAAGACGGTCCGCCTCCTGTGCGAAACCTCCAACGTGAAACCGGAAGACCTGCTGGCGGGAATCGCGCCCAGCATCGGACCCGACTGCTACAAGGTCGGACCCGACGTGTATGAAACCGCCCGAACCTCCCAGACTCAGTGCCAGCGATTCATGCGCCCCACCCACCCGGACAAATGGCTCTTCAACCTCTGGGACGCCAACGTGGCCCAGTTGCAGGAAGCAGGCCTGCCGCGGGACCACATCGTGGTGGCGGGGATATGCAGTCACTGCCGGACGGAGGAATTCTACAGCTATCGTGCCGAGGGACAGACGGGCCGATACGCCCTGATTGCGGGATTCCGCTGACGTGCAGCGCAGACAAGGCTGCCCGGAACGCCCTCAGCCGGGACAATCCGGACCGAGGAACTGCAATTCGCCCCGGTAGGTGTGCGCCAGGAGTGCCCGGCGGGTTTCTTCATCCAGGTCCCGGAACTCCACACCCATGCCGGGAAGGGATTCCTCGAACGAAATCCAGGCCACCCGACCGATCAGCTTCAGCACGCGAAGCTCGTTTTCCGGGGTCAGGATATCGACGTGCATGTCCAGAAGCGTGCCCAGCCGGTAGAAGCAGTTGGCCTTGATGAACATCCCGCTGTGACAGATGTTCATGGTCTGTCCCAGATGATAGGCCTCGTTGGGACAGGTCGGCTGCAGATCGCGAAAGCGGATATTGACGCCGGCATCATAGCGTCGATGGCGTCTGCGCTCCTCGGCCTCGGCAGAGGCGTTCACATCGTCCACTTCACTGGGTTTCGGTCGTATCTCGTCCATGCAAAGGACTTATCGTCAGTCGGACCGGGACGTCATGATGCAAAAACCCCCGGAGGTTCGTTCCAAAAAGGTTATGGACGCATGTCGAGGCCACTTGGGGACAAACTCGGATTATGAGTTAACACGTAACCATCTTTCCCTCAATGAGTTAAGGCGTTTTCCTGTCGCCAGAAAGTGGTTTCGCATGGCAACAGTTTGCCCTTTGAAGCTCTAAAAAAATCGGAAATTTTGTGAAAAATCCGGGGAAAAGCACGGCACAAGTCCGACAGGATCCCGACCGACCGAACGGAAGACCCGGCGGAAAAGCTTCTGCGGATCTGGCGGATCGCCCGGGCTGGGCCGCTTCGATTCCAGGCTGGTTTGCCGGGTTGCGGGGCGAATCTTCCTTGAAGGCGGGGGTCAGGTGTGATAAAATGCTGCGATTCCGTGTGGGAGGTGCACGTCCCCTATCGACGAGGTGGCAATGAAGCGACTGATTCTGACGTTAGCCCTTCTCGGGATGGTCGGTTTTCTGGGGATTTCGTGCAGCAGCACGTCGGAATCGACGGATTGTCCGCGGGTGGCCGCCCCGGCACCGGCGTCCGGAACCGGGCATGCCGTCCGTCCGACCGGGGTGTCGGACCCGGAAACCCTGGCAACCCGTGCCTTGGGCGACGAAAAACCCCCGATGGCCGAACCGGTGGACTGGGCCAGGCTTTCGGGCGCCCGCGTGAGCCGACTGGACTGGAACAAGCAGGTGGCCATGCTGGACGTGGGATCGCGTGAAGGCGTGGGCCACGGCAGCCACATCTATACCTACCGGAAGAACCTGCTGACGGGGGTTCTGATCCCCGTGAAGGTCTTCGATCACGTCAGCATCTGCGCGGTGGGAAGCGTGCCCGCGGGGAAGAACACCGGGAAAATCCACGTCGGCGACCGCATTGTGCCCAGCATCCACACCGCCTACGTGCAGTCGGTGTACCCGGAGGCCGTCCTGAAGCAGATCAACGAGGCCAAGGCGGGAACGCCGGGGGAAGAGGGACTGAAGTCGCTTCAGGAGAGCATGATCATCCTGGAGGAAATCGGTCAGCGGGACGAGGAGATCGCCAGGGCGAAGAAGACGGCCGAAGAACAGCGCAAACAGGTGGAGGACGCCTGGAAGGATGCGGTGGCACGCATCAAGCAGTACCAGGAGACGCTTCCACGGAATTGAGAGGGTGCTCCCAGCCCCGGAGAGGCGCGTTCCGAGCCCTCCGGGCGTCGTTTTGTATTGACTTTTCACGTCCCATCGGCTAATCGTCAAGGTTCCAGAGTGGTCGTCGGTCGGGTTCTTTCGGCCAAAGACGGCCCACAGGTCAACCGTTAAGAGAAAGGGTTTCACCGGATGCAGGTCAACATTGAAGAAATCGGTCCCTGCAAGAAGAAGATCACCGTCCAGGTGCCTTCGGAGCGGGTTAAGGAGAAGCTGGAAGAGTCCTACCGGGAGCTGGAGTCGAACGCCCAGGTTCCGGGGTTCCGCGTGGGTCACGCCCCGCGAAAGCTCATCGAAAACCGCTTCGGCAAGGCCGTCGCCGAGGACGTCAAGAACAGTCTCATGGGGACCACCTACGACGAGGCCCTCAAGGAGCACAAGATTCATCCCATCGGACCGCCCGACATCGAGGAAGAGTCCATCTCCTGCGACGTCGAGAAGGGCCTGACCTATGCCTTCACCCTCGAGGTAATGCCCGAGTTCGACCTGCCGACCTATAAGGGCCTGGAGCTGAAGAAGCCCTCGGCGGACGTCTCCGACGAGGAAATGAACAAGGCCATCGACAACCTGCGTCGACGCAACGCCGTCGTGGAACCGACCGACGAAGCCGCACAGGCCAACGACGTCCCCGTCGTGGACTGTGTCATCACGTGTGAAGGCGAAGAGATCCAGCGCGTCGAGGACCAGCCGTTCACCCTCAGCGACGACAACTGGCTCGGCGGTCTGGACCGCGCGTTCTGGAAGCAGCTCGTCGGAAAGAAAGCCGGCGAGTCCGCCACCGGCGACGTCACGCTCCCCAAGGGCTACCAGAAGGAAGCCTACCGTGAGAAGCCGGCCACCATCACCGTGACCCTCAAGGACGTCAAACGTCCTCGGCTGCCCGAACTCGACGACGAGTTCGCCAAGGACATGCTCTTCGAGTCCCTGGATGACCTCAAGAAGGAAGTGAAAGACCGGCTGGTCGCGGTGAAGGAGCAGGAGGCCCACGCCGACCTCGCCCGTCAGGTCACCGAGAAGCTGGTGGGCTCCGTGAAGTTCGACCTGCCCGAGGACATCCTGAAGCGTCAGTCCGACCGGCTGGCCGCACGTCAGAAGATGAGCCTGGCCTACCGAGGCGTCCCCATGGACGAGATCGAAAAGGTCGCCGAGGACATCGCCAGGAGCAGTGCCGAGCAGAGCGAACGTGACATGCGTGCCGAGTTCATCTTCGGTCGCATCGCCGAGGAAGAGAAGATCGAAGTCAGCGACAACGAGCTCGAAGCCCGCATCGACGAACTGGCCCGTGCACGAGGCCAGCGCAGCGCCCAGCTCCACGAGATGCTGGTCAAGGAAGGCCAGATCGAAACCCTCCGGTCGCAGATGGCCGACGACAAGGTCATCGAGCTGGTGATCCGCGAGGCGAAGATCGAGGAAGTCAAGGTCGAGCCGAAGAGCGAGACGAAGAGCGAACCGAAAACGAAGGGCGAAGCGAAAGGGAAGAAGAAGTCCACCCCCAAAGAGGAGAAATCATGACCCGAGGCGCGTACGTTCCCGTCCCGCACGTCATCGAGAAACGCGGTCGTGAAGAAGTGGCCTATGACCTGTTCAGTCGGCTGCTCAAGGACCGCATCATCTTCATTGGGTCCGAAATCGACGACTCGGTGGCCAACATCATCGTCGCACAGCTCCTCTTCCTTCAGATGGAAAACCGAACCCAGGAAATCTCCATCTACGTGAACTCCCCGGGCGGGTCCGTCAGTGCCGGGTTGGCCATCTATGACACCATGCAGTTTGTCGAGCCCAACGTGGCCACCTATTGCATCGGTGCCGCGTCGTCGATGGCGGCGGTGCTGCTCTGTGCCGGAACCAAGGGGAAGCGATACATGCTCCCGAACGCCCGGGCGATGCTCCACCAGCCCTGGGGAGGAATGCAGGGTACCGCCAGTGACATCGGCATCCATGCCGAGGAAATCCTCAAGACGAAAAAACAGTTGAACCAGATCCTCGCCCATCACACGGGACAGGCCCTCGAAATCATCGAACGCGACACCGACCGCGATTTCTTCATGGGCGCGGAACAATCCGTCAAATACGGCCTCGTGGACGAAGTGCTGTCGAGCATCAAAAAAGCAGAATAGCCAACCGAGTGGCGGACACACCACCATGTCCATATATCCGGACCCGGTGACACGACTGTTGCACACCGGAGATCATCTGTACCAGGAGCACCGCTTCCCGGAAGCGGCCGAGCAGTACCGCAAGGCATTGCAGTGCTGCACCGTCAGACTGGAAAGCGACCCGGAAAACCTGGACCTCCTCCTGGCCCAGGCCCTTTCACACGCCGGCCTGGAGGAATACACCCAGGCCGAGCAGATCCTCCGGCACGTCCTCGAACGCAAGAACACCTATCACGAGGCCCGCGTCGAGCTGGCCCGCATCGTGTCGCGACAGGGACGCTACGAGGAAGCACTCGACCTCCTGTCGGCGGCGCTCCGCGAGCAGCCCGACTGCTGCGCCACGCTCGTTGGATTGGCCGTCGTCAACGCCCAGGTGGGCAGCGTGGAACGCGCCCTCGAATATCTGGACCGTGCCACCGCGCTTCAGCCAGACGCCGTCGAGCCGCAGATCGAACGCGCACGCGTGCTCGAACAGGCCGGAAAGATCGAAGAGTCCCTCGATCAGTATCGCAGCATCCTGAACCGCCAGGCCGACCAGACCGAAGTCCGCTACGAATACGCCACGCTCCTGCTCGACGAACATCGACTGACCGAAGCCGAAACCGAGCTGAGACGACTGTGCACCGAGCGGCCCACCGAGCCGCGCTTCCACGCGACACTCGGGGAAACCCTCGCCGAAGGCGGGGCCTACGATGAAGCCCTGGTCAGCTACCGGAAGGCCGCCGAGCTCGAACCGGCACGCGCCGAGCACGCCTACGAGCAGGGCTGGCTCCACCAGCAGTGCGGTCGGCTGCGCTGTGCCGAACAGGACTATCGCCGCGCGCTCACCCTTCGGCACGATTACGCCCCCGCGCACAACGGACTGGGCATGATCTACCACGAATGGGGACTCCTCGACGAAGCCGCCCGGGAATATCACGCCGCCGTGAGACTCGACCCCACCTCTGACTGGCCGCTCTTCAACCTCGGCATCCTCTTCGCCGAAAACGGAGAACCGACCAAGGCCGAGGGATGTCTCCGAAAGGTCCTCGAACTCGACGATGCCGACGCCGAAGCGCATTGCATGATGGGAAACGTCCTCCGTCAGCAGGGACGCTACGACGAAGCACTGTCCGAATATCAGCGGTCGGGCGAGCTGGACCCCGCACAGCCCGAGCCGCAGGGCGCACTTTGTCTGTTCTACCACGACTGTCTTGGCGACAGCGAAAAAGCCCTGTCGGCCGGCCGGGCCTTCCTCGCCCGCGGGGGACACGATCCCGAAATCGAAGAGGTCGTGCGTCAGCTCGTCGAGGGATACACGGGACGGGACCTGTCCGATGATGGACGGGACTGAGCGGCAGGATCCGGACCGGTCCGATCGGAGGGTTCCGAGATGACACACCAGACGCCGCCCGATGAACCCACGGTTCACTCCGACACCCGCGAGGTGCCCCCGGCGGTCCCCACGCGCAAGGAAGGAAACCCCGCCGTCCCGCTCGGCGCCATCCTCATCCTCGTCTCCTTCTTCCTCCCCTGGGTGTTCCTGGAGGGAACCGGCTGCTCAGGCTTCGAACTGGCGTTCAAGAAAGACCCGGCGACGGCGCTGCTGTTGCGCTTCGGAGTCTGGACGCCTGCGTCGTCGGAGGACGGCCGACCGCCCCGCGTCTCACCCAACACGGTCACCAGGCCCCTCGTCCTCGTCCCGCTCCTGGCGCTCGGCGTGATCATGCTGGAAGTCTCCTCCGGGCGAGCGCTCCTGATGAGACTCATCTCGCGCGGCTTGACCTTCACCACGGGAACGATGCTCGCCGTCGGCTTCGCATGGTTCGGAACGTCCGTGATGGTCGTGCATCCGGCCCCGGCGTTCTGGATGGTCGTCATGGGAGGACTGCTCGTTGCTCTGGGCTCGGTTACTAACGTGCTGCGCGGGACTTAGCCTGTTGCTGGTCGTCCTGCTGTGGACCGACGGCGTCGGATACGGCGACGAATCCGCCGCCGACTCACCCGGCGTCGACACCGATACCGGCGCCGTGAGCAAGCCGCAGCAGTCCACCGGACTGACACCCGAGCAGAAGCGGACGTACGCGCGACTCTTCGCACGATGGTGGCTGCCCACGTTGCTGCTGCTCATCATCTTCGTGGTCGTGCTCATGGTGGTCACGCGCACGTTGAAAAACTGGGTGCTCGGACGCAGCCGGCCTGTGCGCTTCGATCCGGTCAAAGACGTCTGGTCGCAGACGGACAACACGAAACTCCCCGGAGGAAAAAAAGAACGATGACACGCAATCGACGAACACGAACCGGACTGACGACGGCGCTGTGCGTGCTCGCGCTGGCAGCGTGCGGATGCGTCGACTACGAGGAACGCATCGAGATCAACCCCGACGGCAAAACCGGAACCCTCAAAATGCACCTCGCCGTGGACGAACGCTTCGTCGCCATCGACTGGCCCAAGCCCACCGGTGCCGGCATCGACAGCGTCTTCCCCGTCACGCTCGACGAGCTCAAAAAAGAGCTGAACGGCGACGCCCTCGAACTCGTGGACGCACGCGCCAACATCAGTTCCCCCATGCGACACATGTACCTCGTGTGCAAAATCAAGGACCTCGGCAAGCTCAGCCAGACTCCCGCCTTCGCCCAGCGCAATCTCGTCCTCAAAGCCGAAAACGAAAACACCTGGACCCTCCAGCAGACGCTGGACGTCACCGGAACCAGTCTCCTCGGGACCACCGCCGAACAGACCGCAAAGATGCTCGCGAACCTCGAGAAAACCTATGGCGCCGAAAACATCCGCGGGATACTGGGACAATACAACATCAAGATGAGCGTGACCCTCCCCGATGGATACACGACCGAATCCGCCGGCGGAAAAATCCACCGCGACAGCACCGTCATCTGGCAGAAATCCCTGACACAACTGCTCTACAGCCGCGAGCCGTGGAAAATGGAGGCACGATTTGTCAAAACGAAATAGCACATCCCGGATCATGCACCTGGCCGCCGCAGGCGTGCTCTGCTTCGCCGCCTCTACATGGGGCGCAAGCCGAACCATCGAAATCACCCTCACCTCCCTCAGTGAGGTCACCGGTGAAATCCACGGCGTCGAAACCTACAGCACCACCGAGCACGAAGCCCTCTCCGCACTCAAACGCGCCGGCGATCCCGCACTCGCCGACTGTCTCCTCGACGCCTGGGAGGCGAACAAACAGCTCACCTCGGCCGGACTGACCGTCCGGGAAATCAACACCACCATCACCCGCGATCGATACGAGCTGAACTGGCACGCAAGCTTCCAGAAAATGCCCGCCGTGCTCGGACCCCTGCGCGACGTCACCCTCGTGCCCAACCCAAAAAAGGTCGAGGAATACGCCTTCGCCGCCAAACTCGCCCTTCCCTCTGAAATCACGCCTCCCAATGGCGCCTCGCCCCTCGGAAGCTTCGCCCTCACCGTCAGCGTGCGCTTCCCCGGAACCGTCAACCGCAGCGTCGTCGGGGGCGGGAAAATCGACCACACCGGCGAGTGCGTCTCCTGGACGAAGGATTTCGCCGAGCTTCGAAAGCAGCCCATCGACATCGCCGCCACCGTCACACCCGGACGCGCCTCCGAAAATCGCTACTGGCTCATCCTCATGATCACCCTCACGCTCCTCGTCGGCGTCATCATGTTCGGACTCCTGCGACGTGGACCCAAAAAAACCGAGAAGACGACCTGACACCCCGGCCCACTGGAGACCGTCCCATGCCGAAACCCCTGCCGCGTCAGCCGGAACCCGAATACATGGATGGCGAGCCCGAAGCCGAAGCTTACGCCGCCTCCGATTTCTCCGAGGTCAACCAGGCCTTCGTCGATCGCCTCCTCCAGCTCATCCCCGAAACACGCCCCCTGCGTGCACTCGATCTCGGAACCGGTCCGGGCGACATCCCCATCCGCCTCAGCCTCGCGCGGCCCCATTGGCGCATCGTCGCCGTCGATGCCTCACCCGCGATGCTCCGCTGCGCACGCCAGGCACAGAAGCGCACACCCGACGCCGGACGCATCGATTGGGTGCTCGCCGACGCCAAGGACACCCGGCTCCCCGCCCACGACTTCAACGTCGTCTTCTCCAACTCCATCCTCCATCACATCAACGACACCGCCGCCTTCTGGACCGAACTCAAACGATTGGCCGCGCCCGGAGCATACATCTTTCTGCGCGACCTCACCCGTCCCGAAACCGACGAAGCCGCACACGCCATCGTCCAGACCTACGGAGGCGTCGGTCCCGAACTCATGCGGAAGGAATACTACGAATCCCTGCTGGCCAGCTACACCCTCGACGAGGTCCGTCAGCAGCTCGCCCGCGCGAACCTGTCCGCCCTTCGCGTGGAACGCATCACCGACCGTCACATGGACGTCTTCGGCCGCCTCCCCGAATGATCCCCGCACCCGGCCGTCCTTTTCCCTTGATGCACCGTGTCGGTCCCTTAGAATAAATCCCGTCCCTCGACGGTATTCGTAAGAGAACAATCATGGGAGTTCGTGATGAGTCACGTTGATCTCAGCGGGCTGAAGCCCGTCGTTGCCGAGCGTCTCAAGCCCTTCATGGACCGTCTCGTCTGCGACTGGGGCGCCAACCTCACCCATTGCTTCGTCGTGGGCAGCGCCACCACTCCCGATTTCGACGAACGTGTCTCCGACATCAACACCCTCGCCGTGCTGGAACACGTCCACATCGACGAGCTGTCGAGCCTCGCCCAGGCCGGTCCCACGTTCGGACGCAAGGGGATCAGTGCCCCGCTCCTGCTCACCCGTCGCCAGATCGAACGGTCCCTCGATGTCTTCCCCGTCGTATTCCTCAACTTCAAACTCCATCACCAGTGCATCCTCGGCGATGATATCCTCGCCCAGCTCACCATCGGAAAACCCGAGCTGCGCGTCCAGTGCGAGCGCGAACTGCGCAGCACCCTCATCCGCCTCGGCCAGGACTACCTCCGTGCGCGCACCGACCCCAGGCTCCTCGTCGTGCTCCTGCGTTCCGTCTATTCCGCCACACTGCCTCTCCTCACCGCCATCCTCTTCATGAAGGACGCCGAAATCCCCCCCGATCGCGCCTCGCTCACTTCGGCCGCCTGCCGTGCCGTCGACATCGAACCGGAACCCTTCGACCTGCTGGAAAAGCTCCGACGGGGCCTCGTCAAACCCCCGGCCGAGCAACTGACCGCCGCCTGTGCGAAAACCTATTCCCTGCTGGAGAAGCTGACCGATGCGGTGGATGCCCTCGATCTCTAAACGACTCTGCCTGGCGACAACGGTCATCCTGACGGCCTGTGCCTGGTCGGCACGTGCCGAGGATCTCATGAACCTGTCCGTCCCCCGCAGTCATGTCGAGGACCGGGCCGACATCATCGACCCCGTCGCCGAAGACGATCTGATCAACCGCCTCGCGCAGCTCGAACGTCGAACCGGTGTCCAGTTCATCGTCCTCACCGTCCACAGCACCGCACCGCACGAGATCTCACAACTCGCCTCGCGACTCGGCGAAAAATGGAAACTCGGACAGAAAGACAAGTCCAACGGCGTCCTCATGCTCATCGCCGTCGACGATCGAAAATACTTCACCGCCTCGGGTCGCGGAATCGAATCCGTCCTCACCGACGCCTGGCTGGCCCAGACCGGACGCGACTACATGGCTGCACGCTTCCGCAAGGGCGATTACGCCGGTGGCATCCGCGAAGCCGTCATCGCCATCAGCAATCGCGTCTACCAGAGCGCGGGAATCACACCCACCGACGTCCCCGTGCGGACCTCCCCACATTCCCCAGGCGTGGGCGACATCCTCTGGTCTGTCTTCATCGGAGTGTTTTTTCTCTCCTCGCTCCTGAGTTACATCTTCCATGCCAGACTGGCACGCTCCCGACACACCTGGATGGGAGGCCTCTGGCTCGGTGGATTCGGAGGTGGACACGGTGGTTTTGGTGGCGGAAGCTTTGGAGGAGGAGGAGGCAGCTTCGGGGGCGGGGGCGGCGGTTCCTTCGGTGGAGGCGGCGCCGGCGGAAGCTGGTAACAGCACATTCAAAAACGCAGGGACTCGATGTCCATGAAAAGGAGATTGCGATGACAAAGGAAACGAGCATCCTCATCACTGTGGTGATCGTGCTGGTCCTTCTCGGACTGGTCGGCTTGGCGGTCTTCGCCTGGTACGTCGGACAGTGGAACCATGTCGCACGCCTCGACGAAACGGTCAAGGAAAAGTGGGGCAACGTCGACACCGCACTCCAGAGGCGCTTCGACCTCATCCCCAATCTCGTCAGCACCGTCAAAGGATACGCCGCGCACGAAAAGGATCTCTTCGAGAACATCGCCAGGGTCCGCGAGTCCTACTTCCAGCCCGGCGCGAGTGTCGCCGAAAAAATGCAGGCCGCCAACCAGACTTCCGGACTCCTCTCCCGACTGCTCCTCCTCCAGGAAAATTACCCCGAGCTCAAGGCCAACCAGAACTTCCTGAATCTCCAGTCCCAGCTCGAAGGCACCGAGAACCGCATCAAGTTCGAGCGCGACAATTACAACACCGCCGTCCGTGAGCTCAACACCTACACCCGAGGCTTCTTCGGGGCCTACTTCGCCAAAAAGCGCGACATCAAGGAAGCACCCTACTTCGAAGCCCCCCAGGAAGCCCGGACCGCACCCAAAGTCGAATTCTGAAGGAGACGACCGTCCCATGTGGAAACGCCCCGTCGTTCTCGCGTTCGCCGTGCTCGGCATGATCGGTACGTGCCGGGCCCAGGAGGCCCCCGCCGCCGATCAGCCCGACCCCGAATACATCAAAGCCCTCGAAGCGGCGCAGCAGAAAGCCGCCGACCTCAAAGAACAGCTCGAAAAGATGCGCAAGGAAGCCGGTGTCAAAGCCGGTGAACTCGACGGCCTGCTCGACGATCCCTTCGGCGCCGGCGAAATGGAAAAACGCATCGCCGAAATGAAAGAGGCCGCCCGCTCCGTCGTCGTCACCACCCAGGACCGCGCCGGCTTCGACCTCTACTGCAAGGGCGCCTTCACTTCCGCAGCCAAAGCCTTTGAAACCAGCCGAAAGACGAAACCCGGCCGTCCCTTCCCCGACTACTTCCTCGGACTCATCGCCTTCCAGAACGCCGACTATCCTGCCGCCGTCGCAGCCTTCGACCGCGTCATCGCCGCCGACAAGACCGTCACCAGCGCCCACCTCTACAAGCGTCTCGCCGAACTCTGCGCCCAGGAGAAAGCCCTCGACGACCTCACCCTCCTCGAACTCTTCTACCAGGCCTGCACCGAAACCGAAATCAAACTCGGCCACGAGCGTCCCGAGTTCTCCCTCGCCAACGTCTTCAGTCCCTGGCTCCTCTCCGACCCCGTCCTCTTCAAGTGCCGCGAGCTCCTCGTCGACGTGACCCGCCTGCGCGCACTCGACCTCGCCCGAAAATATCAGGAAGCCAAAACCCCCGCGGACAAACTCCTGTTGGGACTTCTGCTGGCCGAGGGAAAATCCAAAGAGCCCTTCGTCACGAAACTCGCCAAGGACCACCCCGACGACCGCGACGTCCAGGTCTTCGCCTTCCTCTACAAATACTTCGGACCCGAAGGCGGCGAGCGCCGCGAAACCTCGAAAACCTTCGACGAAGAACTCGCCGCCGTCCGCAAGCTCGACCCCGACAATGGCGCACTCATGCTGCTGGCCATCCGCGTCATCCCCCCGGAAAGAATCGAACGACCCGACGAACGAACGATCTACAAGTTCACGCCCCTGAACGACGAGGAACGAAAACTCCTCGCCACCGCCGTCCGGGCCGGCCGCTTCGAAACCTTCAACTATTATCGCTGGAAAGATCGCGAGACCGAACTGACGAGGTGCTTCGGAGGGTTCCTCTATTGGCAGGACCCGTCCTGGCCCGGTCCCAACCTCTATGGCCGACTCCTCGAAATCACCAGGAGAACCAGCTACCACGTCGGAACGCTCCTGGAGGACGGAAAGGTGGATGAAGCGGTCCAGCTGGACCAGGACGTTGAAGCGCTGTGGGCGAACGTGGTCAGGGAACGCGACTGGATCCTGACCCGCTCCATAGCCGACTCCGTCAGGACGCGGCCCCGAAAAAAAATCATGGACTACGTCACCGGCGATCGCCTCGCCCGATATACCGACCAGCAGAAAGAAGAAGAGAACCGGCAGGCCGACATCAAGGTCCACATCCCATACGCCATGACCCTCGCCATGTCCCCCATCCCCAGGCTCGTCGAGCTCGAGCAGAAGCTCGACAACTCCCCCGCCATGCGACGCACCTTCCGCGAGCGCATGAAAGAACCCGTCGAGTGAAGCCTCCCCGCCCCAAGGGACGGTCCTTCGAACAGCAGAAGAGGCGGAACCCGCCGAAGCATTGGGTTCTCTCCAGTTCGGGGGAAGACAACACGCCCTTCCTCCCCGCCCCAAGGGACGGTCCTTCCGGGCGAAGGCGGGTGAACCTCACCCCTTCAATGTCTTGCCGAACTCATACGCCCGCTGCACCTCCGGGTGGTCGCGCGGGATGAACACGTTGCGCTGCGTCCCCGACACCTTGAACCGCTCGATCGTCGGAATCTCGTAGTAGAACTCCAGTCGCGACGCCCACCAGTCCAGCACGAAGTCATACCGGTCGATCTCGTCCGCGTTGTACGTCAAGCCCAGCACCGCGCGCACGCCCTTCCGCGGCCAGAAGTTCTCCAGTCCCAGTCCCAGGTAGCAGTACGTCCGCTGAAAGAAGCTCATCATCTGCCCGGTGATGTGGTCCAGATAGATCGGCGAGAACAGCACCAGCACGTCCGCCGTCGGCGCCAGGTCGTAGAACTGTTCCATATCGTCCTGGATGACGCATCGGCGGTCGCGCTTGCATCGGCGCGAGCTGTCGCAGCCCGCCACCTTCATCCGCGCCAGCTCCAGCGAATGCACCTCCGCCCCGGACTCCGCCGCACCCTCCAGCAGCGCCTTCAGCAGAACCGCCGTGTTCCCGTTCGGTCGGCCGCTCCCGTTCACCCCCACCACCTGCATCGCGACCTCCTTCCCGTCGGACCGCTCAGCTCAGTGCCTTGCGCACCGCCTTGATGTTCTTCGCCTTCACGATGACCGACGCCTTCCCCTTCCCCGTCGTCGAACCATACAGATAATCGATGTTCACCCGCTTCTTCGCCAGCTTCGTCGCAATCCCCGCCAGCGCTCCCGGCTTGTTCGGCAGGCTCACCTCCAGCACCTCGCACGCCGTGATCGTCATCGGACAGCACTCCACCAGCATCTTCAGCGCCACCGGGGGCTTGTCCACCACCATCCGCACCATCCCCATGTCCGTCGATTCCAGAACCGAAATGGCCAGGATGTTCACCTTCTGCTCCGCCAGGCACTGCGTCAGATGGGCCAGACGTCCCGGCTCGTTCTCCAGCGCCACCGTGATCTCCGCACGTTCCTTCATGACCGTCTCCTTAAACCGAAACCCGTTCCCCGACCTCCTCATCCTACGACCCCCCAGCCCCGCGGGCAAGCAAATCCTGCCGGTTCCCAAACTTCCCCGCGTCGCCCCTTGCGCCCCGTCCCGCCCACGGGCCATAATACCGCCAACCTTCAAGGAGCCATTTATGTTCATACGCCGAATCCCGATCACCTGCGCCCTCGCCCTCTCCCTGACCCTCGCCTCGACCCCCCTTCTTGCCGACGATCCCGACGATGTCGCCCAGGCCCAGGCCGCACTCGACTGGCTCGGCGTCTCACCGGGCGTCATCGACGGAAAACTCGGCCCACACACCCGTTCCGCCATCCTCATCTT
Source organism: uncultured Planctomycetota bacterium (assembly GCA_964629945.1). Classification (GTDB taxonomy): domain Bacteria; phylum Planctomycetota; class DG-23; order DATKVD01; family CAZVTD01; genus CAZVTD01. The sequence continues at coordinate 28,663 of CAZVTD010000005.1, forward strand.
CCAGGGACTCCGCGGGCTCGAACCCCTCGGCGTGCTCGACACCCAGGTCCTCCGGCTCCTCAAGGACGCCGGCGGCCCCAAGCTCATCTCCTACACCCTCACCGAAGCCGACCTCCAGGACCTCACCCCCATCCCAGACAGCTGGCTCGCTCGAAGTCACATGAAGCGCCTCGACCACGCCACCCTCCTCGAACGTCTCGCCGAACGCTCCCACGTCACCCCCGAACTCCTCGCTCGCATGAACCCCGACCTCGACTGGAGCCGGCTCCAGACCGGTCAGACCGTCCGCCTCTTCGACTTCACCGGCGTCCCCGAACCCCCCGCCGAACGCGTCGAAATCTCCCTCACCCACAAAACCCTCACCGCCGTCAGCGCCGACGGAAAGCTCCTCGCCCGCTTCTACTGCTCCATCGCCGCCGACCCCGACAAGCGTCCCAAGGGCACCCTCAAAATCACCACCATCGTCCAGGATCCCCCCTACGCCTTCGACCCTGCACTCTACCCGGAATCCGGACTCACAAAAAAACTCACCATCCCCCCCGGACCCAACAACCCCGTCGGGACCGTCTGGATCGGCCTTTCGCTTCCCGGCTATGGCATCCACGGCACCCCCGACCCTGAAGACGTCGGTCGCACCGGCTCCCATGGCTGCTTCCGTCTCACCAACTGGGACGCCCAGCGACTCTCCCACATGGTCAAACCCGGCCTCACCGTCCTCGTCAATCCTTAACCGTAATTCTTTAACGAACTCGGGTTTCCCTGCTTGACCCTCCGCTGTTTGCCGATATCCTTTTAAGGGAAGATGTTATGTCGTTTCCCGAGTCAAGGAACCCGCGAACGTGGAAAAGCCCGTCCTCCAGGTCCTGGTCATCCTGTACCTCCTCTCCTTCATGTGGGTCATCCTCCTGACTCCCCCCATGCGGCGCCTCGCCTTCCTCATCGGCGCCATCGACAAGCCCGACAATGCCCGAAAAATCCACACCCGCATCATCGCCCGCTTCGGAGGACCCGCCGTCTGTCTCGCCTTCTTCCTCTCCTTTGCCCTCATGCCCTTCGTCGGCGGGGAAGCTCGCGAGGTCTTCACCGAAAACTGGATCTCCTTCCTCGGTCTCCTCATCGGGACCGCCATCGTCCTCACCGCCGGAATCTACGACGACATCAAGGGCCTCCACGGCCGCTACAAATTCATGCTCATCATCGTCGCCTCCATCGTCCTCTACTTCGCCGGCTTCCGCATCGACAAATTCCACGTCCCCTTCCTCGGAAGCCAGAACCTCCCCACCTGGATCGCGCTCCCGGGCACCGTCCTCTGGCTCACGCTCTGCGCCGCCGCTCTCAACCTCATCGACGGTCTCGACGGTCTCGCCACGGGCGTCACACTCATCGCCTCCATCACCCTCTTCTGGCTCGGTTGGGGCGACGCCACCAAGCTCTGGGAAACCATGCTCACCTGCGCTCTCATCGGGGCCGTCATCGGTTTCCTCATCTTCAACTTCCACCCCGCAAAAATCTTCCTCGGGGACTCCGGCGCACTCTTCCTCGGGTTCATCGTCGGCGCCATCTCCCTCAAAAGCTCCTACAAGACCACCACGCTCGCTACCCTCGTCGTCCCCATCCTCGTCCTCGGACTCCCCATCCTCGATACCTCCATGGTCATCCTCAGCCGATGGGTCCGACGCGTCTCCATCTTCAACCCCGACCGACTCCACCTCCACCACCGTCTCATGGACCAGTGGGGCGTCAGCCAGCGAACCGCCGTCTTCATCTTCTACATCGTCTCCCTCCTCTTCGGAGGCGGCGCACTCCTCATCTCACTCGAGCGTGACCAGTGGCGTTGGCTTCCCATCGCCGGGGTCGGGCTCGTCATCGTACTCCTCCTCGCACTCCTGCGCTGCCAGGAGGTCGCCATCGCAGGCGTCCGACTCGTCAATTTCCTCCTCCGACGCAAAGGACCCCCGCGAAACTGGATGGAACGTCCTCACCTCTTCAACGCACTCGAACGGGCCGATTCCCTCGCTCAGGTCTGGCAGTGCACCACCGAGATCATGAGCGAATTCCGCGTCCAATATGGCGGACTCCGGCTCGAACCCGAAGCCTTCCCCGAAATCCGGGACCACGCACGACTCTCCTGGGAATGGAACAGCCCGGGCGACCTCGAAAAACCCGAACACACCGGCGAAGCGCGCTGGTCCGCCATCTACGAGCTCCGCGACGATGGACGCAAGCTCGGCATGTTCTACATCGAGCGCAATATCGCCTCCGGAATGTCCGTCGAAGGCCTCGGAGACGTCGTCCACAAGCTCACCGACTGCCTCATCCGGAGCCTCCGGAACCTCTCACAGACAAGCCCGGACCCTGATCCCCCGCCGACGTTCCGAAACAACAGCCTCTAAACGTTTCCACATATTCCGGACATCCATTTCATCGGCCCCAAACGCCCCGGCCCCGCCGAAAATGAGTTTTTTTGTGATATCTATCGTACATCCATGTCTCTCCACATATGGTGTGCCTCGCCGCTTCCAAACACCACGTATAGAGTCTCCTGCCGTCCGGTCCCATCTACAGACGTGTCCGGGAACGTCCGTGAAAACGTTTTTGTTTGACACAATGGAGCCCGGAACTATCTTGTTTGTGTCTTGAGGGGACAGGAGGGTTGTCCCCTTGCCGACGGCCGGGTCGGCCGAAGGACCCCGCGGTCGGGCCACGGTTCCTTCGGTCTGTTGGAGTGGTGACGATGCCGCGAGGACAGGTGAAGTGGTTCAGTGATCAGAAGGGCTATGGCTTCATTCAGCAGGAAGATGGGGGACAGGACGTTTTCGTGCATCACAGTAACATCACGATGGATGGCTTCCGCTCGCTTGCCGAAGGACAGGCGGTCGAATACGAGTTGGAGAGCGGTCCCAAGGGACCCAAGGCGGTTAACGTCCGCCTCGTCTGACCCGAACTGGAGTGTCCACGTACACGAAGTCCCCGATTTCGTCTGAAGTCGGGGACTTCCTGTTTATCTCGCGCTGAACCCCGGGCGCAATCTTTGCTGTCCGCGCCGGACCCCTGATGTCCTTTCCACGTCCCGGCCCTGAACCTCACTCCGCTTGCGCCTCGCTCCGGGCTTTCCACGCCCACGCCACCAGCGTCTTCGCCCCCGTCATCAGATAAATCCCCGCCGCCCCTTGCGCCAGCGCATTGAGGATGATCGGCCAGCGCCCCCGAGCCGCCGCCAGCCCGGAGATCTCCATCCCCACCTCGCTCAACCCGTAGGCGATGCCCTTCAGCAGCACCACCACCCCGATCACCCGCACCGCGAAGCCGAACCACTCGGGCCCCGGCGTCGCCGCGCACCGCACCGCCTCGTCGGCCATCTCACCCGCCCCCAGCAATCCCCGCGATAGCCTCCGCGCCTGCCCCAGCAGGAGCAGCCCGATCCCTGCATAAACGACCGACCCCATCCCGAACGGACCGAACTGCCTCGCAACCTCGCCCAGACTCGTGTGCCCCCCGGAGGCCGCCTGCCACAGCAGCGTCACCAGCGTCCCCACCGACACCAATGCCTGTACCAGACACCACACCCCCATGATCTTCAACGCCAGCTCAAACCCTTCTCGCTTCGTCATGATCTCCCCTTTGTACGGGCCTCTATGCTCTTCATGATCTGTCGTGAACCGCCCGATCACCGCTTCCGCGTCCCCCATGTTGCCATGCTGTTGTTGACTTTCCAGTTTAAAGTTTCAAGTGGCTACTCTTTCTCCATGATCCGCGTCTCCCCCTTGAACAGCGTCTTGAACGTCGCCGCGTCCTTCGCGCTGCCCGCCACCGCCCCGTAGTGCATCGGAATCGCCAGCTTCGGCTTCATCTCGTTCGCCGCTTCCGCCGCCTCTTGGGCGGTCATCACGTACGTCCCGCTCACCGGCAGCAGCGCCACGTTCACCTTGATCTCCTTCATCTCCTCGATGAAGTCCGTATCCCCCGCGTGATACACCGTCGTTCCGTTCGACAGCGTCACCACGTACCCCACCCAGTTGTTCTCCTTCGGGTGAAACGGAACGCCCGGGCTGCGGAACTTGTTCACGTTGTATGCCCGCACCGCTTTCACTTTCAGCCCCGCCGCCTCTTTTTCCTCACCCGGCTTCATCCCCACCGCCCCCTCCCCGATCTCCTTCGCCACGTCCATCGGCGCCACAATCACCGTCCCCTCCTTGCGGATCTTCGCCACGTCTCCTTTCGAGGAGTGGTCCCCGTGCGCGTGCGTGATGAAGATCACGTCCGCCTTGGGCAGACCCTCGCCCAGTTTGTACGGGTCGAAGTAAATCTGCTTACCCCCGTCCACGATCCGGAACGTGTCATGCCCATGCCAGTGGATGTCGATCATCACCTCATCTCCTTTCTTCGCATCTGCTGTTTCACCCGCCGCCTCCGGCCCCGCCAGACTTGCGGACATCAGGGAGGCCCCGCCCTGCCTGGGCGGACAGGCGCCCTCGCCTGTCCCACCGCTATCTGCTGTAGCTGCCTGCTGTTCGCTGAGGGTTGATGGCTGATCATGGATCGTTGATCGATTCTCTTCTTTACCGCAGCCTGCCATTCCCATCATCATCACCACGCACAGCCCCGCCACCACCACCATCGCATATCGCATGACTCGCTCCTCTCCCAACTCCCGCGCCTGCCCTGCCTGTGCAAGCCGTCGCACTCCTGAGACAGGTTTTTTCTCGCTACCCTTGTTCTTCCTCTCGTTCCTTCTCAGACAGAATCTGCTTGGCTTCTTTGAGATCAATTTTGACCTTGTGTCCGTGTTCTTCCAGAAGATGCAGGAGGTTGCTGCCGTTCAGCAGAGTCAACGGTTTATCCTTGGCAAAGCTGTAGGCGTCCGGTCCGTAATCCGAAGTTGACACGAGAATTCCTTTCGTTGCGCCCTCATTGAGAACCGTGCCATACAGGTCTCTCACCGCCGACACACCGACGGTGTTCGTGTAGCGCTTTGCTTGGATCACGATTTTCCCGCCACGAATCGGGTCCGGATCGAACGCGACCGCATCAACGCCGCCGTCACGACTGGCCCGGGTTACTTTGACCTCTGCTCCCTCGCCACCGAAAATCTTGGCAAAGAGTTCTCGGATCAGGTTCTCGAAATCCTGCCAATCCATTGCGGCAATGTTGGACCGTTCATCCAGGGTGTTGGCGACCTCATACGATGAGACAAACCGCTTGTCCTCGCGGCTCAATTGAAGCAGCGGAGCAACGGGCGTCAAGCTGTGCAGCTGGGAACTCCCGACACCCTTGAGCTTCTTGAAGCAGGCCTTGGGGTCAACCGCGGCAAGATTCAGACTCAGGAACTCCTCGCGATTTGTCTGCACCGAGAGCAGACAGGCGTTGGCTTCCTTGCCGGTCGCCCGGTCAATTGATCTCACCCATCCGTTAAAAACAATAGCCTCAAAAGCACGGGCCTCATCCGCCACAAACAGCTCATGCAGTGAACGCAGGGCCGTTTGATACAGCACCTCGTCATAGAGTGCATTCAACTCAACATCCGATAACCCAACCTCCGTGACTTCGTCACGAGACGGAACGTACTTCACTTGCTTCACGTGCGGAAATTTTTCGGGGGATGGCAGAGAGTAATCCACGCAGAGCACTTGGGTCTCGTTGTTATACTCCAGCCGAAACGTCTTCGGAAAACAGACCGGATACTTCGATTGCCTCAGAATCTTCTCGGCATGGCCAGCGATGGCTTTGGGCAAACGGTTCTCGTAATCCTTTCTCAGTTGCTCCAGGGTAGTCTTTTGCTGTTCGCGGTCACTTTCGTAATCCTGGCGGGTTTGCTGCCATCGTTCCAGGTCTGTTTTATATTGCTTTGCGGAAGCGGCGCTCTGTCTCCGCAATTCCTCGATTTGCCTTTGCCACTCCGCATGGTCCGCCTGATACCGCAACTTCGCCATCAGGGCTTTCTGTTTGCCGCCTGATCCGAACAGACGCCCCAGAAACGAAACATGATAACGATACCGATGATCGGATGCCTGAGGTTCCCGCGGGAGTGCGACGGCCGCCGGAAGCAAGGGGGGCGGTTCCGAAAAACACTTCTCCTCGATGAATACGTTCCAGTCAACCGCAGGATCCACCTCCAGTGAATCCTTCAAAAGACACGTTAACGCCTTGATAGACTCTTCCGCTTTGCGAGTTCGCGCTTCGGCAAGTTGCTTCTTCGCCTCGACATCCCCGGCTCTCTGAACCTGTTCTGCTCTCCGGGCTTCTGTCCGGCACCTTCGTTCCCACATCGCGTCCCATTGTGCCAGCTGCGCACGTGCCTTCTCTTCCACTTCATGCGGGTCCTGACCCGTGATCAGACGAAACTTGTTGAGCCCGTCGTGCCGGATTTCAACCTCATATCGTGGTCCGCTCCTGCCCATAGGGCCTCCTCATATCATCGTGCGCCTGTCAGATAACAGCCTATAGATATCCCAATGAGCCTGCAAGCTGAAAACAGACGTCGCCTCCTCGCAGGGGCAAGAGGTTTCGGAAGTGCCGGGATACAGGTTCGGCTCAAGGACAAAATGGGGACAGGCTGCTCGTTCGCCGTAGAGCGAACTCGACGGCTAGGTCTGGGAAGTCCGAAGACAATACGCCTTCGGGGATCAATACCCCGATGAAATCCTGATTCTTAATCCTCACTCTGATTCCAGTAATCCCCGTGCCTCCAGCCAACTTCGTTGATGCAATCGTGGGGGCTGCAAAGAAGATGCTGGGCTTCTGAACCACCGCTGAAATAGTCTGGACGAGCGTCCGTAATGAAGATAGGAATAGCTCTTGGCGGGTGAGCAACTCATCTAGGGTTTGAGCTGGGAGGAGAACTGAATGCCACGTCCATCTTGCCTGGACGAGAATAAAGAGCAGGCGAGCACGATCCTCCCCCTGGCCTGGCCTGAGGAACTGCGTCACCCGAGTACCATTCAACGATTTCTCATGGGCGTGCCTTTTCTTGGGCCGGATAGGTGCGCATATCGCACGCTTAGAAAACAGGTGGCTTCCAGGCCTCAAGAGTGCCTGACCTTGTGGCCGCAGGATGAACAGGCGGTCCTTGTTCGCGACAAGATTCTTGACCTGCTTGAGATGAACATGAAATGGGGAAGTCGTAAGTTCATCCCGGACGATCCTTGCGACATCTTGTTCTTTCGACCAACAGTTCTTTGCCAGGGCGAGGAGGCGATGTTCGCCTTTTGGGAAATAGGCGAATGGTTCGGCTCTGAGAAGGTGAGCGGGCTGCTGACTGAGTTCAGGCATATGTCGTTGGGCGATATGGTGAATCGACTTGCCTCGGCGACAGCGGCACCGACGAGCACGCCCAAAACACAGTTGGCGAGATAACCGCCCGCACGGCGATCACTCTTCTCGCCTTTTCCATTGATTCAAGCCCCGTTCCCGCTTAAGCTGCACCCGACATCGGTCCTCCCAACGGAAACCGCACATGACAGACACACCCGACAAGCCGGCTCCCGATCAGACTAGGCCCAAGCCGACCCGAAAGCTCAAGCCCGTGCCCATGTGGCGGCTGCTCATCGGCCGCCCGCGGCTCCCTGTCCGCTCCGCAAGACTCCTCGGCTGGCTCGTCTTCATCGGTCTCGCCGTCCTCCCGCTGGCCCTCGCCGCCGCTGCCGTCTTCTACTTCACCAGTGCGCGGTGGCCGGCCGATTTCTCCGCGAAGCTCAGCCGACAGACCGGACTCCACGTCACCGTCGAGCGCACCAGCGGACTCCTGCGCAACCGCCTGGTGCTCCACAACATCAGCATCGCCCCCCCACCCGGACTGCCCCCCATCCTCACCGCACAGAACGGCACCTACGACGCCGGCGACGCCCCCACCCTCACACTCCGACAGGTCCACCTGAACCTCGACCTCAACTGGTGGACCGACCCCAAAGCCCTGCCGGAACCCGGCATGTTCCCCAGCAACCCGGAGCTCGGCACGCCGGCCCTGGACCTCTCCCATATCACCATCACCCTCACCGATGGCGACACCTGCACCCTCCACGCCGATACCGGCATCGCGTCACTGTCCAACGGCCTGCTCAAACTGAAACTGGTCACGCGCGTGGAAGAAACCACGCCGGGCGACATCCCCCTTAAAACCTTGACAGCCAAAGAGTTGCTGAGCGCCACCGTGGGCTATCAACAGGGCAAATTGGTCAAGCAGCTCGTTCTGAAGGACGCCCCGGCGGAGATGATCCGCTCGCGGCTCGCGCTGGTGCTGGGCCGGGACTGGGCGGCGGCGTTCACGAAGCTGTCGGGCGACCTGGTGTTCGAGCACCCCGGCGAGGGCATGAACTGGGAACTCGACGGCCGCGGGGCGTTCGACCCGGCCCTGCTGGAGGAGTCGGCGGGACTGGCGGGACTGGGCGGCCGATACGACGTGAAACTCGGCAGCCTCAAGGGGGCCGATGCGGAACTGCTGGCGGGGACCTTCGAGATTTCACTGGTGAAGAGCCCGTACGAACTGCCCTTCTGCTCGGCGGAAGCCCTTAAGGCTATTCAGGTTATCGCAACGGCGACGGAGCCGCTCCTGGGGACCGGGATGGAGCGACTGCCCTTCGACCGGGCCGGCGCCATCATCACCGTGACGCCCGGACGGGTGCAGGTCCAGGGGACCGCGCCCCATAACGCGATCGTGGCCAGCGGGACCGATCCCATCCTGCAATTCCCGCCCCAGATGATAACCCGCGTCGAATGGCGCCGCCGCGTGCAGCTGGTGCGCTTCCTGTGGGCACAACTGCGGGTCAGCTGAAGAGACGTTTTTCGCAAACCGCCGCCCGATCCGCCCTATTAAATCGTCGAATGCCCCGCGTCTATGCGTAGAAGAGCGATTTGATCCTGTCCGTCAGATGCGTTATACGGTCAGTACGGGGCAATCTGTGCATGGAATCGCGGTACAGACGGTCTTGAATCGGCCAATGGCGGGCGACTTGGAAGATATAACATAGACTGAGAGTTGTCAGGAATCGCGTTTTTGAGCGAAAAACGGGGGTTGTGCGGCGGCGAACTCGCCAAAACGGGTCGAATTCGGTGCGAATTTGATCAAAAAGTGGTCGAATTTGCGATGATTTTGAAAGCGTTTTGCCACAGAGACACAGAAGACACGGAGAACAGCCCGACTTTGTTAAACGGCAGAAGAAACCTCAACCACAGTGAGATCACAGACTCGGAGCGGGAGTGTTTTGGAGGCATGACTATTGAGAGGCTGAAGGAGCGGGGTGGCGGGAAGGGCATTCGGGAAAAGTTTCACAAGCTCAAGGGGTGGGGGAGGGAAAGGTTTCACAAGCAGAAGGAAGGGGATGCCCTGAGCAAAGGCCCTAGCGGCCAGGGGGGAGAAGATGGGGGTTATAGGAATACGCCTTCGAGATCAAAAGACTTGGCGGTCTGCTGGATTTCCTGGATCAAAGGGTTGATGTCTTCCGCGGAAAACACACGGACCTTGTGGGCCTCTAACAAAGAGGAGATGACACGGCGCTCTTCGTCATGAGAAGTTACAAAATCAGCAACGACAAAGAGCTGCATCTGCAGGGCAAGTCGCTGGGCATCATAAAGAGACTTGCCTTCTATGGCCAGCCTGCAGGCGGCGCTCTCGACGGTCTCCAAGCGTTTCCCTTCGAATCGCACGGGCTGAATGAGATTCAGGCGCCCGTTCCTGAATCCGAACGGCATCGTAACCTTACGCTGAAATGCCGGTATGGTGACGTTGATGTTTTCGCGGACCCACTGAGAGACATTGGCTTTCTTGAACTCTCTGGCAATCCTCCTTTGTAGCGCTGGATGTCTCCGGCTTTGATCTCTACTGCCAATGAGAGTGTCAAAAAGGTTTTCCAATTGAGCATCTGGGTTGTGAACCTTCAAGAAGCGCGGTTGCGTGATCTGGATGAGGTTCGCGCGGGTGTCGATAAATCTCTGCAAATCCTCGAGGGAGTTGAAAGAAGATTTTTCGGTTTTGAGGCGATCAATGATGGATTGCTTTATGGCATTTATCCTCGTCAGATCGAGCTGGTGTCCTGACTGACCAAAGAACCGTCGGATTCGGTCATTGCCTTCTGCCACCTTGGCTTGGATGAAGTGAACTTCTGGACAGAAGAGCAACACGCCGATATTGGCCACCTCGCCCCGGGAGAGATCAGGACAATACTGTATGATGCTGTAGTACCCTTTTCGCCAGATCATGGCGCGTCCTCCATGAAGTGGAATTCGCCCTGCGGTGGTATCTTGTTTCCCATTTCTTCGGAAAGAAAGTCAATGCGTCTGAAGAGGAACTCCCCGAGCGCAGCTTTGGCGCACGAATCGACGCTCCACTCCTCGGGTATCTCCTTAATGATACCGTTGATTTCCTTCAATGACAAGCGCTTTAGTTCCTGCAGAAACGCTGCGACTAAGGATCGCTTCACGTAGGGATGGAATTCTGGAAAGAGCCCATAGATGCGTGTATCTTTGATGTTATTTATCGCGCTGATGCGAGAGGTTAACTCGGGGCGTCTGTCAAAACAGTGAGTATGGTCGATGGCCTTGAGAATAAATTTCCCCTTGGGGGCACCGTCAGTGGAAAGGAAGACATTGTCCCGGTTAGGCCTCCTCACGGTCCGGTCTGGGTAGAACCTATCGCAATTCCGAGTCCATGTATCGAACACCACAAGTTTGGCAAAGTCTTCCGCGTTCTCCACCATTTTGAGTTGCCCAGGTCCACCACCCCAAGTTGAACCAGTCTCGGCTCTCGTTATGATGGCTGGGCCTGGCTGAGCTTTCTCTCCATTGGCGAAAGGATATTCCTCGTCCTGTGTGATTCGAATAAGAGCTAAGTCTAAGGTTTGAAGACCCATCCTCTGCGCGAGCCTTGTGCCTACAAGCTCGCATGCAAGCGCATGCGGACCGACAGGATTTCCCAATGCTTTGAGATACCCAATTCCCATATCGGTGTCAACAACAAGGACGTTGGTTGACGTCCGTTGCGACTTTATAAAACGTGTTATTTCTGTTGGTTTCCAGACCATGGAGAGACCATTCCCGTGCTAGTCAAGCGGTCACTATCAAGACGCAAGGCCACCTTGATCACGAGACAAGACATGAGTGTAAAGGAACAAGGGAATGATGCAAGTGCTTTCTGGATGAGGCAAAGGAAATGAACGCGCTCCGCACCGGTGCGGCTCAGTGGATGTGAGACAGCACGGGCTTGACCGGTTGGGGTCTGGGTCCTTTCGGGGGTTCGGTGGGGGGG
>CAZVTD010000006.1:0-8551 GCA_964629945.1 uncultured Planctomycetota bacterium
GACAGGTTCGAGGGCGTCGGCCATACGCGTGAAGCCGAGGTCGGAGAAATGGACACCATCGACGGTGGGTTCGCCGTCGTGGCCGAGGAGGTCGGCGCCTGGGACGTAGTGGAGGTATTTCATGCGCTCCTTGCTCAGTTTGAGGAAGACCTTGCGGAAGGCGCGGTTTCGGGTCTGGACGGTTTTGGCGACGGATTTGACGAAGAGGGAATGCTGATAGGTGATGTTCTCGACGAGGACGATGGGGGTTTTGGGACGAGCGGAGCGAAGCGTGCGGATGAAAGGCTCGGCAAGGGCGGCAGTCTGGTCGACGGGGACGTTGGGGAGCGGGTCGAGGACGTAAACCGGGGGATCGAGCTCGATGAGGAGGGACGCGATCTCGGGTTCGAGACGCGCGTTTCCGGAGAAGCCGAGGTTGATGAAGGGACGATCGAGCCGACGCCCGAGGATGGCGGGGTAGGTCATGCCGGGACGGGAAGCGCAGCCGCCCTGGACGATGGAGGTGCCATAGAAGACGATGGGATTTCCGGGCTGGGGCTTGGGTTTGGAGAGGGAGGCTTTGGGGACGATGCCGATGGAGAGGGATTCGAGACGATTGTAGAGGGGGAGATAGAGGAGGTACTGGTGACGTCCGCGGAGCGTTTCGGGGAGGATGATCCTGCGGTTGCGTCCGGGGGCGGTGAGACGACCGACGCCGACCCAGCGCCAAGAGGATTTGTGACGGACGTAGAGGTCGAGACCGGACTTTCCGACGGCGGGCATGTGGTCGGAGCCGAGGGGTTCATCGGTGGGGAGAGTCCAGTCGGCGGCGATGACATTCGAGTCGGTGGTGAAATGGACGCGCAGTCCAGAGGGGTGCAGGCTGAGGTTCCAGACCTCCTTGCGGATGATATCTTTGGCCCGTGCGGGGAAACGGTTGTAGGGAGATTCGGTGTCGGTCCAGCCTTTTCCGGTCACGCCGAAGTCTTTTACATCGATCCACTTCAGTTCATCGAGTTCCATGGGTTCCTTTTCCTGAGTGTTAGAGGGCAATTTCGCCCTGTCATTCAGCCTTCAAGGGCCGCGTTCTTGACGGCTTCGGCGACCTTGTGATGGACCTGGGGATCCATGAAGTCGGGGACGAGGTGATCAGGCTGTGCCAGTGAGACGAGGGCCTGAACGGCGGCGGCCATCATGCGACGGGTGATGCGTTTCGCCTGGGCGTCGAGTGTGCCGCGGAAGAGCCCCGGGAACCCGAGGGCGTTGTTGATGGAGCGGCCGTCGGCGGAAAGAGCGGCCCCGGCGGCGATGGCTTCGGCGGGACGGATTTCGGGGATGGGGTTGGCCTGGGCCAGGACGATGGCGTCGGAAGCCATGGAACGGACCATGTCGGGCGTGACGAGCCGGGGTCCAGAGACGCCGACGAAGATATCGGTGCCCTTCATGACCTCGGCGAGGTTTCCCTTGCGCAGCTCGGCGTTGGTGGTCTCGGCGATCTGGTCCTTCCAGGGGTTCATGTGCTCGGTGCGCCCGCGGTAGATGGCGCCGGCACGGTCGCAGAGGATGATGTCACCGAAGTTGTGCTCACGGAGCATGCGGGCGATGGCCATTCCGGCGGCGCCTGCACCGTTGACGACGACACGGACGTCGGAGGGTTTCTTTCCGACCATGCGAAGTCCATTGGTGAGTGCGGCAAGGGTGACGACGGCGGTTCCGTGCTGGTCGTCGTGGAAGACCGGGATGTCGAGGGATTCGATGAGCCGGGGCTCGACCTCGAAGCATGCCGGTGCGGCGATGTCTTCCAGGAGGATGGCCCCGAAGCCGTGGGCGATGCGCTGGACGGTTTCGACGAGCTCGTCAGGGTCGTGGGTGTCGACGAGGATGGGGAACGCACTGACCTTGGCCATCTCGATGAGGATGACGGATTTTCCTTCCATGACGGGCATGGCGGCACGGATGCCGATGTCGCCCAGACCGAGGACGGCGGTCCCGTTGGTGATGACGGCGACGGAGTTTCCGGCGCTGGTGAGGGTGCGTGAGAGTTCGGGTCTGTCCTGGATGGCCTGGCAGACCTGTGCGACACCCGGGGTGTAGATCATGCGGAGGTCTTCGAGGGTCTTGAGCCGGACGCGACTGGTGACGGCGATCTTCCCGTTGCGGTGGAGTTCCTGGACGCGGTCACGAACGTCCACGAGGGTGATGGTGGGCATCTCGTGGATGCGTCGGATGATGCGATCGAGCTGGGCGGCGTTGTCCACGTAAAGGGTGACGTCGCGGATGACTTCGTGACCGGTGACACGGACCCGTTCGATGTCTCCGAGGAGGGCGGCCTCGGCTCCGATGGCGGAGGCGAGCGCCGCGAAGGACCCGGGCTGATCGTTGACACGCACGCGCAGGGTTTTGACCAGCTTACCCGAGTACTGCTCCATCTCCTCGTCTGTTTCCCACTTCATAGTCTCTCCTTGGAAAGGTTGGTTGGTGTAGCCTGTCATTTTAGCACGTGGGTATGCTCCGGTCCACACAAAACAGGTGTTCGCCGGGTGAAGCGTGCTTGGCGGTTGCGTGGACGCGGCCGACGGGGTATCATGATGGGAGACGTGACGAAGGGCCGGGTACTCTTGTGGAGGGGGAATCATGCTGCTTCTCAAGACGCTGACGATCGTTCTGGGCGTGCTGGTTGCCGGTTCGCGAGGGGTGTGTCTGGCGAGTCCCGCGATGAGCCGACGGCTGATGAAGGGATTCCTGGATCGGCCACTCTTCGTGAACGTGCTGGGACTGTTCGCGGCGCTGTTCGGGGTGTCGCTGTTCTGGGTGACGCGACGCGCCATCTGGGGCCTGGGGGACGTGAGCCTGGTCACGGGGTTCTGGGGCATGCTGATCGGGGCGGTGGTCTGCGTGGCGGGACTCGTGGTGCTGGTTCGTCCGGTGCTCTTCACGGGGATGCTGGGCACGCTCATGGGAAAGCCCGACCAGACCCTGCGCGTGCTGATGGGGATCGGACTGGTGGTGGGGCTGGCGATCCTGTGTCTGGGGATCTGGGGCTACTCTCCGGCGGGTTCCTGAGTGCGGTCCTCGATGTGAGCCTCGGCCGGCGGGGTGTAATCGAAAAGGCCGGGATCGACCTCCCCGTTCACCTTGATGTTGATGACTTCAAGACTCATGGTCTCCTGGTCGGCCTTGTTGAGGGCCACGAAGCGGCGGAAGAGGAGGGTCTTCGGGTCCACGTAGATCTTGACCTTGACGGCCTGGGGGATGTCCGGCAGGCCGGCCTTCGGGGTGCCCTCCAGGATGTACAGGTTCTGATCGTCAATGATCTCCTCGGAAACACGGGAGAAGTCGAACTCCCTCTTGAGTTCCTCGACGGTCTCGCCCGGTCCGGGAGCGCAACCTCCCTGATCGATGCGCATCTTCACCACCCGCACCTCCTTCGTCGCGGTTCTGCGCATCTCCTCCCAGTGGAAGCGTCCGTCGGTGACGAACTTGAGGTTCAGGGCGGTGACGATCCCTCGCGGAGTCCGGATGCCCAGATCCGCCGTGGTGGCGGTTTTCCGGACCTTCTTGCCATCGACCTCCGCCTCGAGCATGTAGGTCTTTCCGGTGCCCCTCATGCTGCTGCCAGACATGTGCCAAACATTGATTACGTCGGCCTCGATGGCATGAACCTCGGTTTCCCTGGCGGCCATCTGCTTGAGAAGTTCGTCCACGGTTGGCAGTGCCAGCAGCGGTGATGGGGTCAGCAGGCTGACGGAAAGCACGCACAATCTGACGAGATGCTTCGACATCGCTTTACCCCCCTGGAAGAGGACATGCCGCCGGGAGCGTACGACGAACACAACCACCCCGGCGTCACAGAAGACGCCGGGGTGTCATCCTCGGTGTTCCCATCAGACGGAAGCGTGTCCTGCTATTGTTCCGTCGCCTCTGTCATGTCCCTGACCTGGGCACCCTCCGGCGGGGTGTATTCGAACATCTTGGGGTCGATCTTCTCGTTGATCTTGACGTTCGTGAGGTCGAACCGGACCATCTCCTTGTCGTCCTTGTCGATGGTGATCAGACGACGGAAGAAGGACGTCTTGCTGTCCACGTAGAGGCGGACCAGCGAGACCTGGTCGGCCATGGGGGTTTCGGCCTTGGGCTTGCCCGTCAGGACGTAGACGGGACGTCCATCGATCTTCTCCTCGGAGACGGCAGTGAAGTCGAACTGCTTCTTCATCTGTTCGATATCACTATTCGGACCCACCGACAAATTCTCCTGTTCAACACGCGTCTTCATCACCTGGGTCCCAGGCATCATGGACATGCGCATTTCCTGCCAGACGAACTGTCCGTCGTTGACCATTTTTATGTCCATGGTCATGGCTTCTCCGTCCGGACCGGTCATGGTCATCTTGACGGTGCTGAGCATCTTCTCGACGGTCTTGCCGTCAACCTCTGCCTTGGCCATGTAGAGTTTTCCGACCCCCTTCATGTCCATGGGGGCGCTCATCTGGATGGCCAGGTCCCCCTCAGCGGTCTTTGTCTCAGCCGCTTTGGCGGAAAGGCTCTTCAACAACTCCTCGACGGTGGGGGCTGCGAAAACGGGTGAGGCCAGCAGCAGTGTGGCACACAGCACGGACAGGACAACAACGCGCTTCGACATATCAGTTCCCCTCTGCAGACGGATGTTTCCGGCGTCCTGCGCGGCATGGAACGACGACCCAACCCCCAGGGGCTGGGCCGTTCCGTAGGCGCTTTCGCCGGATGATATCA
The DNA here is from genome assembly GCA_964629945.1 of uncultured Planctomycetota bacterium. Taxonomy (GTDB): domain Bacteria; phylum Planctomycetota; class DG-23; order DATKVD01; family CAZVTD01; genus CAZVTD01. The sequence continues at coordinate 4,729 of CAZVTD010000006.1, forward strand.
GAATTCTACCTGTTCAGACGCTCTCCTGTCAAGCCCATGAGTGGATGGCAGACCGGTGGCGCGACCGACGCCATTGTGAGAACGGCCCGGCACCTGGCGGGGTGTCGGGCCGTGTCATGAGTGCTTCCAGCAGGCAGCGGGGAACCTACTCCACGCCCGCCTTTCCCGGCTCCTTGGTCATATCTCTGACCCGTGCGCCCGCGGGGGGCGTGTAGTCGAACACCTTCGGATCGACCTCGTGATTAAGCTTCAGGTTTTTGATCTCCATGCGTCCGACCTCTTTGCCTTCGGCATCGGACATCACCACGAGGCTCACGACCAGGTTCTCCTGGTCCACGTAGAGTGTGATCTTGGACATGATCGCTTTCATCTGCTCGGCGTTCGGGGCGTCGTCCCTGATCGTTCCCTCGACACGATACACCTTGCGTCCGTCGAGGGTTTCCTCGGTCACGTCGCCCAGGTTGAGGGTCTTCTGAATCTCGTCGAGGGCCTCCCCCGTCAGCGCCGGTCCCATGCCCGTGGGTCCAGACTCCTTCGCCTTCTGCTTGACCACCTGGATCTCGGGCGTCATGGACATGCGCATCTCCTGCCAAACGACCACCCCGTCGCTGACGATCTTGACCTCGCTGGTCATGCTCTGCCCACCCATCTCCATGGTGGACTTCGTGTTCATGGCGTATTTGTGGAGGGTCTTGCCGTCCACTTCACTCTTGGCGGTGACGATGTGTCCGGTCGCCTTCATCGATCCCATGGGGGTTGGTGAGGTGTTGATCATGTCTGCCTCCATGGTCTTCACCTTGGTTTGTTTCTCGGCCATCATCTTGAAGAGTTCTTCTTTCGTGGGCGCAGCTTCGACCTGCGAACACGTCCACAAGAACACGGACAGCAGACATACCATCCCTGCGTACCTCATGATTGGTCCCCTTTCAAGGTCCATCCTGCTGCGGTGAGTTCAGTTGCATCGGACGAAAGCCTCAGCGGCTTTCACGTCCTCGGGTGTGTTGATGTTCACCCGGTAACTGTCCAGTTCGGCGTACCCGACAAGCTTGCCGGCACGGATCAGGTCCATGACCGCATCGGTCAGGTAGAACTCCCCCTTCGGACTCATGGCCACGGCATGGCAGGCCTCGTAGATCTCCGGTTCGAAGCAGCCCATGCCCGCGAAGGCCAGGTCGGACTTGGGATGCTCGGGCCGCTCCTGAAGACTGACGACCGTGCCGTTGACGATTTCCATGATGCCGTGACGCGAGGGATTGGCGGCATGGAAAAGTCCCAGGGTGACGGACTTCTTTCCGAGAAGGTGTTTCTGGATGAGCTTGCTGAGGTCGTAGCCGGTGAAGTTGTCGCAGTAACAGAGGACGAAGGGCTCGCTCCGGAGCGCCCGCTGGGCCAGCCGGACGGCGTGTGCGGTTCCAAGCTGCTCGTCCTGCGTGACATAGACCAGGTGACTGGCATAAGGCGTTCCGGAGAGGTGCTCGACCAGCTCTTCGCCACGATGACCGATGACGGTGACGATGCGCTCGATGCCGGCGGCCAGCATCATATCGAGGTTGTATTCGATGAGTGGCCGACCGTTGACGGGCACTAACGCCTTGGGGTGATGGGAGTAACCCCGAATGCGTTTTCCCTGTCCGGCGGCCAGCAATAGACCCGTCAATCCCACAATAATACCCCTGATTCTTGCCAGTTTCGCCCTAAAAACGGTGATATTCTACCCCGGCTGCGTCGCACTGCAAGGACTCTTCGGGTATTCCCGTTTCCCCCTTGCCTGTGAGCACTCAGGGTCTATCATTTCACAGCCGTTTGGCGATCCTATGTTTATACCCTGAACCGGGTAGTCCAGATGCTTGGAAGGTGGGAGGGGAGTTCTTTTTACCCGAGCGCGAGGTAACCACTTTTGTGCAAGGCACTTACGATATTATTTGACCTTGGTTTGGTGGGTATTTTTGGAGGACCGGCATTGGCGATTCTGGCCATGATGGGCATGGGGGTTCCGGGTTGGATACCGGAAGTCCTTTTCTGGCTGTCATTTACGATGCCGGCAGCACTGGGGGTGGGGCTGGTCTGGGCCATCATGCGTCGGGAAACGTCAAAGCGGCCGGGGATCGGGCAGTGGGTGAGAATAGGCATCGCGGCACCGCTTTCGGTGCTGGCGCTCGGGTGGCTGGGATGCACGGTGTATGCGCCGAAGGAACCGGTACGCACGGAATTGAGGAGTCCTGAGATGATGCCGATCGTGTATTCGGAGAACTACCTGGTTCACGTGATGGGTATCGAGAAGATGTTCGTGTTCGACGTGAACAAGTATGGGGAGATCCGGGATGAGCTGGTGCGACAGGGACTGCGCGGACGGGAAGACTTCCTGGTTCCGGAGACGGTGACGCCCGAACAGTTGAGACTTGTGCACACGGAGCGGTATCTGGCAGAGATACGAGAGCCGGGCAAGGCGGCGGGTTACCTGGAGTTTCCGCAGGTGGCAGCCATTCCCGGTCCGGTGTATCGTGCGAGGGGACTGGCGGCGTTCGAATGGGCGTCGGGCGGGACGATCCTGACGGCACGCAAGGCGTTGGAGTATGGGGTGGCGGTGAACCTGGCGGGAGGCTACGCGCACGCATCGGCGGATGAGGGCGGAGGGTTCTGTCTGATCGCGGACGTGCCGATCGCGATTCGCGTGCTTCAGCAGGAGGGGAAAGTGGAGCGCGTGATGATCATCGACACCGACGCGCACCACGGACAGGGCAACGCGAAGGTGTTCGCGGGAGATGACACGGTGCGGGTGGTGGACGTTTACGAGGAGGACATCTACCCGAGCGTGAAGGAGAAAGTCTGGCGGAACGTGCCCTTCGAAGCGGGGGTCACGGAAGAGGGATACATGAGACTTCTGGAGCAAAACATCGGCCCCGCACTGGATGAGCATAAGCCGGACCTGGTGATGTTTGTGATGGGGTCGGACATCTACGAGGGGGACCCGCTGACCGAGACGCGGATTCCGAAAGAGGGCGTGCTGAAGCGGGACCTTTACGTGGTGGAGGAATGTCGCAAGCGGAATATCCCGGTGGCGATGACGCTGTCGGGAGGGTATTCTGAGGAGAGTTGGCGGATTCACGCCGACAGTATCGCTGCGTTGGCACGGAAGTACGACAAAGTTCAACAGGAACGAGGAGCACATGACAAGAAAGGGCGGTAAAGAGACGGGTGTGGTGAGTGTGCCGCTGGTGCGGGAGACGCGTGCGGGGGTGCAGGACAACCTGCATCGCGGGGTCGTGGCGGTGGTCAGCGACGAAGGCAAGGTGCTGCTGAGCCTCGGAGATGCGCAGATGCGGGCCTATATCCGTTCGGCGGCGAAGCCGATCCAGGCGATCCCGGTCCTTCGAAGCGGCGCGGTGGAGGCGTTCGGGTTCGACGACGCGGACGTGGCGATCGTCTGCGGTTCGCACAGAGGAGGCCCGGAGCAGGTGGCGCAGGTGCGTTCGATCCTGGCGAAGGCGGGGATTGCGGAGGACATGCTGCAGTCGGGGACGGGGATCACGGACAACTGCTCGGGCAAACACGCGGGGATGTTGTCGGCGTGCAAACACCAGGGACTGGATCTGACGAACTACCTTGCTCCGACGCATCCGCACCAGCGTGCGATCCTGGAGACGATTGCGCAGGTGTGCGGGCTGGCGGCGGAGGAGATCCGCGTCGGGATCGACGGCTGCGGGGCGCCAATCCACTATATCCCGGTGTTCAACATGGCGTTGGGTTATGCCCGGATGAGCCGTCCGGAGAAGCATTTTGATGAAGCAACCGCCGGGGCGGTGAAACGGATCACGCGAGCGAT
>CAZVTD010000006.1:8561-39638 GCA_964629945.1 uncultured Planctomycetota bacterium
TCCGTTGTCGACGGAGTAGCGCCGGAGCAGGGCGAGGGGGGGGCGTCGGCGCGGTGGTCCAGAACGGGGGGGTGCCGCGGGGTCTCGTGGGCGGGGGGGGGGGGGCAGGGGATCGGGTTCGCGATGAAGGTGGAGGACGGTTCGAGCGTGCCGCTCAGGTCGGTGTTCATCGAGGTGATGAGACGCGTGGGGGCCCTGAGCGAGGCGGAGACGAAGGCGATGAGAAAAGCGTTCGTCAAGCCGGTGATGAACCGACGCGAGACCGTGGTGGGGGAGGTGGAACTGCTGATCTGAGTCGAGGTCCGACGCGGAGGTCAGGGAGCGGACCGGTGTCTGGAGATCGACGCCTCGAAGATCTTTCCGCGTCGGGTCCGGCGGACGATGAATTCGATTCCCCCTTCGACGTGGAGGTCCCCGGCCTTTGGGACGTGGGTGAATCGGGAACTGAGCCACGTCGAGACGGTTTCGCCGGACCGGGGCAGCTCAAGTCCGGTCTGTCGAGCGAGTTCGTCGAGCGGAACGCCTCCACCGACCATCCACATTTCACCGCTGAGGGGATGGATCATCCGGGGGAGACTGTCGAACTCATCCTGAAGTTCGCCGACGAGCATCTTGACGATGTCCTCGAGGGTGACGAGTCCGACGGTCTTTCCGGAGGCGTCGCGGACGATGGCCATGTGGATGTGCTGGTTGACGAAGCGTTCGAGCAGAGCGGAGGCGGACTCGTCGGGTGAGGCGAAGTAGAGAGGACGGATGACGCCCCGGAAACTCGGGTCGTTGGGGTTGGTGCGCATGAAGTAGATCATCTCTTTGAAGTTGACGTAACCGACGATGCGATCGGGGTCGTTTTCCTGGCAGACGGGGAAGCGGGTGTGTGCGTCGAGATGGGCGGCGATGATGGCTTCCAGCAGCGACTGGGAGGTGGAGAGAAAGGAGACCTGCTGGACGGGGATCATGACGGCACGTGCGGTAAGCCGGGAAAGTCTGGAAGCGCCGCGGATGATGTGCTCCTGACGTGCGGAGATCTGCTCGGTGAGTCGTGCCAGTCCCGCCAGAGCGGAGATTTCCTCGACGGTGGCGGGCTGATGCTCACCGGTGCGTTTGGTTTCGAAGGGTCGGTTGACCCAGTGGACGAGCTTGAGGAGCGGGGTGAATGCCCGCACGAGTGTGCTGAGCGGGGTGGTGGTGGCGACGGCCACTTCGCGGTTGAAGCGCACCCCCAGGGTCTTGGGGAGGATTTCGGTGAACTGAAGCATGAGCCAGGTGAACGTGAGCGAGAAGACCCAGATCCAGGTGTTTCCGAAGAGCTTGTCGAACTGGGCCCCGGCGACGGAGGCCCCGATGGTGTGGGCGGCGGTGTTGAGGATGAGGATGACGGCGATGGGGTGTTCGATGTGGGCTTTGAAGGTGCGCCAGATGGCCCCGACAGCAGGTTTTCGCTCGGAGATGTCGGCGATCTGACTGGGGGTGAGACTCAGGAGCGCCGCTTCCAGGAGCGAGCAGAGGAAGGAGACCGACAGGGCAACAAGAACACCTACGACAAGCAGGACCATGGCATTCTCCGTGCCTGGGCCGTTGTGTGTGGGGAATTGTAATCTCCCTGGCGGTTTCCGCCAAGTGTCTTCGGGAGATGTGCGCGCGGCCTGAGCGTCGGACGGGGGGAGCAGAAAAAGAAGAAGGGGACGGAGTGATCCGTCCCCTTCCTGCGTGTACGGGTGATGCGGTCAGGAGCAGAGTGCTTTGGCTCGTGCGACGACGTTGTCGACGGTGAAGCCGAAGTTCTTGAAGATCTCCTTGTAGGGCGCGGAGATGCCGAAGCGGTTGATGGCGATGATGTCGCCGACTGAACCGATGTAGCGTTCCCAGCCGAAGGGGATGCCGGCTTCGACGGCCAATCGCGCGGTGACGTCGGGGGGAAGGACCTCGTTGCGGTACTCGGCACTCTGGGCTTCGAAGAGTTCCCAACTGGGCATGTTGACGACGCGGGCGTCGCAGCCGCTTTCGGCCAGCTTGGTTTTGGCCGCCAGACAGAGTTCCACTTCGGAACCCGAGGCGATGAGGATGACGTCGGGTCTGGAGCCGGATTCGGGGGCGAGGACGTAGGCGCCCTTGAGGAGTCCCTCGGCGGGAGCGAGCTTGCTGCGGTCAAGGATGGGGAGGTTCTGACGCGTGAGGAGGAGGAGGGTGGGACCGTCGTTGCGCATCATGGCGACCCGCCAGGCCTGGGTGGTCTCGTTGGCGTCGGCCGGTCGGATGACGACCGTGTTGGGCATGAGACGGAAGGAGGTCATCTGCTCGACGGGCTGGTGGGTGGGACCGTCTTCGCCGACCCCGACGGAGTCGTGGGTGAAGACGTAGATGACGGGGAGCTTCATGATGGCGGCCAGCCGGACGGCGGGACGGGCATAATCGCTGAAGACGAAGAAGGTGGCGGCGTAGGGCCGGATGCCTCCGTGGAGGGCCATGCCGTTGCAGGAACTGCACATGTTGAGTTCACGGACGCCCCAGGCGATGTTGCGCTTCTCGTAATGTCCCTTCTGGAAATAGGTGTTGTCGTCGATGAGGGTTCGGGTGGAGGGGGAGAGGTCGGCGGAGCCCCCGACGAGCCAGGGGACGGACTTGGCGATGGCGGCGATGACCTTGGCGCCAGCTGAACGGGTGGCGATGGGTTTGTCTTCGGGTTTGAAGACGGGGAGGTTTGCGTCCCAGCCTTCGGGGAGCTTTCCGGACAACGCGGCTTCGAGTTGCGCGGCCAGTTCCGGATGGGCGGCGCGGTAGGCGTCATACTTCGCGTTCCATTCGGCTTCGAGTTTCTTACCGCGGCGCAGGCAGCGCTTCTTGAACTGGAGGACGTCGTCGGGGACGTAGAACTTCTGGTCGGGCGGGAAGCCGTAGAACTGCTTGGTGAGCTTGATTTCTTCCTCACCGAGGGGTGCGCCGTGGGATTCACTGGTGTCGTGAGCGTTGGGTGCGCCATAGGCGATGTGCGAGCGGACGATGATGAGGGAGGGCTTGTCGGTGACGGACTGGGCCTTCTTGACGGCGCGGGAGAGTGCGGCGAGGTCGTTGGCCTTCTCGCCGAGGTTCTGGACGTGCCAGTGATAGGCTTCGAAGCGGCGCTTGACGTCATCGGAGTAGGCCAGGTCGGTGGTGCCTTCGATGGTGATGTGGTTGTCGTCGTAGAAGTAGATGAGCTTTCCGAGTCCGAGGTGACCGGCCAGGGCGGCCGCCTCGTGGGACGAGCCTTCCATCAGGTCGCCGTCGGAGCAGATGGCGTAGACGAAGTGGTCGATGACGTCGTGTCCGGGGCGGTTGAAGCGTGCGGCGAGATGCGCTTCGGCGATGGCCATGCCGATGCCGTTCATGAAGCCCTGGCCGAGCGGACCGGTGGTGGTTTCGACGCCCGCGGTCTGACCATATTCGGGATGACCGGGGGTTTTGGTCTTCCACTGACGGAAGCCCATGAGGTCCTCGACGGTGAGGTCGTAGCCGGCCAGGAAGAGGGCGGCGTATTGGAGCATGGAGGCGTGTCCGGCCGAGAGGATGAAGCGGTCGCGGTTGAACCACTTCGGGTTGGCGGGGTTGTGACGCATGACCTTCTGATAGAGGAGGTGGGCGATGGGAGCCAGGGCCATGGGGGTTCCGGGGTGACCGGAATTGGCCTTCTGGACGGCGTCCATGGTGAGAGTTCGGATGGTGTTGATTGCGAGTTCGTCGAGCACGTTCTGCTTGCTTGTCATCTTGTCCTCCGGTTCGTCTTTCTTTCGGGTTCTGGAAGGTTGTCCGCCGGGGTGGCTGCTCACTGGAAGTAGCCGACGGCGTTGCGGAAGATGGCCAGGCCGTCCCCTTCGGGGGCGAGGCCTTTACGTGTCCATTGCGGGTGCTGCCAGGGCTCGATGTGACGCTCGGGGTGAGGCATGAGTCCCATGATGCGACCGGTTTCGTCGATGATGCCGGCGACGTCTTCGATGGAGCCGTTGGGGTTGTACGGATAGGGGACTTCGCCGTCGTCGGGTCCGACGTAGCGGAAGAGGATCTGTTCGTTCCGGATGAGGCGCCTCATGACGGCGGCGTCACGGGTGACGAACTTGCCTTCGCCATGCGCGACGGGGACATGGAAGAGCTGTCCGGACTTGGCGAAGACCGAACGCGAGGAATCGGTGCGCAGCGTGACCCAGCGGTCTTCGTAGCGGTTGGAGTCGTTGGCGGTGAGGGTGACTTCCTGGGGACCGACCGCCCCGGCCGGAAGCAGCCCCGTCTTGACCAGGACCTGGAAGCCGTTGCAGATGCCGATGACGAGCTTGTCGGAGGTGACGAAGTTGCCGACCTCCTGGGCCAGGGCGCTGGCGAGCTGGACGGCCAGGACCTTCCCGGCGGCGATGTCGTCGCCATAGGTGAAGCCCCCGGGGATGATGAGGATCTGGTAGCCGGAAAGCTTCTTCGGGTTTTCGATGAGCCGGTTGACGTGGACGCGTTCGGCCACGGCGCCGGCACGCTCACAGGCGGTGACGGTTTCGCCGTCGCAGTTGGTTCCGGCGGCACGCAGGACACACACTTTCGGTTTCGTCATCTGCAATCATCCTTTATCGGCATGACAGGCAAAGCCCACACGGGTTTCGTTCCACGGGTGCGGGTGCGGCTTACCACCGCAGCGGCTTCTGCCAGGCCTCCTTGAGTTCGGCAATATCCTCGTCGATCACACTGCGTCCGCTGTGACCGATCGCCTGGACGCGACCGGTGAGCGTCACGTGACCGATCTGTGCGTGGGGCACGCCGGCCAGCATCTTTTCGACGCGTTCGGCGTTCTCGGGGAGGACCTCCAGCAGCAGCCGGCTGTTGGATTCGGAGAAGAGCAGGACGGAGTCGTCCTCGATGAGGCCGCGCTTGGGGACCATGCGCAGGTCCACGCGACAGCCCAATCCACCGGCAAAGGCCATCTCGGCCAGGGCCACGGCCAGTCCGCCTTCGGACAGGTCGTGCGCCGCGCGCACCAGTCCCGCGGCGGTGAGCTTGGCGACCTTGCGCAGGATGTCGCGTCCGGCTTCGGGGTCCAGCTGGGGCACGTCGTTTCCGACCCACTTGCCGTCGGGCAGATGCGCGAAGTACTGGGAGCCGCCCAGCTCGTTGTGGGTGAGCCCGACGAGATAGATGAGGTTGTCGGTGTGCTTGAAGTCCATGGTGACGGCACGGGTGACGTCGGGCATGACACCGATGGCGGAGATGAGCAGGCAGCCGGGAATGGAGATGGTTCCGGATGCGGTGGCGTATTCGTTGTTGAGCGAATCCTTGCCGCTGATGAAGGGGGTGCCATAGACCTTGGCGACGTCGTAGCAGGCCTTCGCCGCACGGACCAGTCCGCCCAGGATCTCGGGCTTGTCGGTGTTCCCCCAGCAGGTGTTGTCCAGGATCGCGACCTGTTCGAGGTCTCCGCCGACGGCGACGAGGTTGCGCAGGGCTTCCTCGATGGCGGAGGCGACCATCCAGTAGGGGTCGATGTCGGCGTAGCGCGGGTTGAGCCCGACCGAGAGGATGATGCCCCGATGGGAGCCGGGGATGGGACAGAGGACCGCGGCGTCGCCGGGGCCGTCGTTGGCAACCCCGACGAGCGACTTGATGCAGCTTGCGCCCTGGACCTCGTGATCATACTGACGGATGATCCACTCCTTGCTGGCGACGTTGTAGTCGGAGAGGATGGTCTTGAGGGCCTTGCCGAGGTCGGGCTTTTTCGGAAGCTTGGGCTCGGGGTGGACCGGACGGGTCCACGTGGCTTCGCGCTCGGGCAGCGGCACGCCGTGGTGGAGGAAGTCCATGGAGAGATCGGCGACGGGGTTGCCCTGGTAGAAGAGTTCGAGACGCTTGCGCCCGGTGAGGCTGCCGATGACGGTGGCTTCGACGTCTTCGGAGGCGAAGAGGTCGAGGATTTTCTTTTCGTGTTTGCGCGGGACGGAGATGACCATGCGTTCCTGGGCTTCGGAGACCCAGATTTCCCAGTAGGCCAGTCCCTGATATTTGAGGGGGACGCGGTCGAGGTGGACCTCGACGCCCAGTTCCTCGCCCAGTTCACCGACGGCGCCGGAAAGGCCGCCCGCGCCGCAGTCATGGACGGCGGTGTAGAGTCCGAGGTCGCGTGCCTTCATGAGCACGTCGAGCATGCGTTTCTCTTCGATGGGGTTTCCGATCTGGACGGCGCCGGAGGAAACGGTCTCGGATTCCTCGGTCAACTCGGCGCTGGAGAAGGTGGCCCCGTGGATGCCGTCGCGTCCGGTGCGTCCGCCCACGACGACGACCAGGTCGCCCTTCTTCGCTTTCTTCTCGACCTTGCCCACGGGCAGCAGACCGACGTTGCCGCAGTAGACCAGCGGGTTGCCGACGAAGCGTTCGTCGAAATAGACGGCCCCGTTGACGGTGGGGATGCCCATGCGGTTGCCGTAATCGCGCACGCCGGCGACGACGCCCCGCATGACGCGCTTGGGGTGCAGCGCCCCGGCGGGAACGTCCTCATAAGGCATATCCGGCGGGGCGAAGCAGAAGATATCCGTGTTGGCGATGGGCTTGGCCCCGAGTCCGGTGCCCATGGGATCGCGGATGACGCCGCCGATCCCGGTGGCCGAGCCGCCGTAGGGTTCGATGGCCGAGGGGTGGTTGTGCGTCTCGACCTTGAAGCAGACGTGGTGGTTCTCGTCGAAGGTCATGACGCCGGCGTTATCGACGAAGACGGAGACGCACCAGGGCTTGTCGAGTTCACGGGTGACGCGCATGACGGTCGAGCGCAGGAGGTTCTGGATGACTTCGCCGTCCATGCGGACGGTGCTGCGGAAGGTCTTGTGGACGCAGTGCTCCGACCAGGTCTGCGCGAGGGCTTCCAATTCCACGTCGGTGGGGTTGCGCTTGAGTCCGGCGAAGTGCTTCTGAATCTCGCGCATCTCGTTGAGGTCCAGGTAGAGCGACATGCGCCGGTTGATGTTCATGAGTTCGTCGTCTTCGGCGCTGAGCAGGTCCACCGTGCGCAGGCGAAAGCGGTAGGGCTTGGCGGCGGGACGCTCGCTGGGGGCCGACGCGTTGAGGAAGTATTCCTCGATGGAGGCGTTGGCCAGGATCTTCTGGGCGATGAGTTCAAGCGGTTTGCGTTTGAGGGAGCCGGTGAGGATGTAGCGTCGTGCGGTGTGCACCGAGCGGGCGGAAAGTCCCATGTCCCGGATGCCGGCGAGCGTGCTGGCTTCGGTGGGGTCCATGACGCCCGGCTTGCGGGCGACCTCGATGACCGATTTCCCCCGACCGGCGCTCAGGACGTGCGCGTCGACCTTCCAGACATCGACGATGGCGTCGGAAAGGAGTTCCGAGGCGACGCGGCGGATGCGTTGGGTGTCGTCGGTCATCTCGATGAAGAAGACGCGGACGAAGCGGACGTCCTTGACCCCGGGGATGCCCAGCTCGGCGATGTCCGAGAGCACCGTGGCGCCGACGGGATCGGGCAGGTCCGTCCGTGTGGCCACCTCGACGCGCCAGACCTTTCTGGATGCGGGACGTTGACTTTTCGTTTTGCTCGTCGTGCTGCGCTTTGCGACCTTCCTGACTGCCACCGTGGTCTCCTCGGTTCTTGAAGGGCTGCTCAGAGGGGGTCCGTAAGTTTTGTTTCGCGCCGATCGCGTGCGCGGACCAGGAAGTCCCGCAGCGTCTCGGCCTCGTTCTTTTCCAGTGCCTCCCGAAGCTGCTGCAATTGTCCGCTGAAGCTTTCCAGCGCCGTCAACACCCCCTCGCGATTGGCCAGAAGGATATCCACCCACAAATCCGGGTCGCCCGAGCCGATGCGCGTCGTGTCGCGAAAGCCCTGACCCACGAAGGGCACGTCCGTGTCCTCCAGCGCCGCCAGCAGTGCCGCCGCCGCCACGTGGGGCAGGTGACTGGTCCGTGCCAGGATCTCATCGTGCTGCTCGGGACGGAGCGTCAGCACCCGTGCCCCGACGGTAGTCCAGAGCTGTTGCATCTTCGCCAGGGCCTCGCCGTCGGTGTTCGCCGTCGGGGTGAGGATACAGACATGGTTCTGGAAGAGGTTCGCGTCGGCGTAATCCACGCCCCGACGTTCCGAACCGGCAATCGGATGGGCGCCCACGAAGTGCACCTTTGTCGGCAGAACCTCCTCAGCATGCCGGACGATGCCGGCCTTGGTGGAACCGACGTCGCTCACGATGCAGCCGGGCTTGAGTTGATCGACCAACTGTTCGATCATCGGACCGATGAGTCCGACGGCGGTGCACAGGATGACCGCGTCGGCCCCGTTCACCGCCGAGACGGGATCCAGCGAGCCTCGATCGATCGACCCCCGTGCCAGGGCACGGTCGATGGAGGTCTGCCGGTGTCCCACACCGACGACCTGACCGGCCAGTCGGCGCTTGCGGACGGCCAGTCCCAGGGAGCCTCCCACGAGGCCCGGTCCGATGATCACCATTCGCTCGAAGAGCACGTGCTTTCCTTCCCCCGGCAAAACGCCCCCTTTTAACCGATAACGGGGGTTTTTTCAATCCCGATTTGCCGGTTGGGAGCGGAAAACGAACTCAATCGATGACCTGGAGGCTGTCCAGGATCATGCGGCCGGAGACGCCTTCCATGACCAGGGCGTGGTAAACGTCATCGAGTTTCGGCCAGGTGTAAACCGGTTGGGAGGGCGCGGGACTCTCGGCGTGGAGGTCGATCTCGGCAATCTCTTGGCCGTCCAGGCGGAGCTGGATACGCCCGTATTCGGGTCCCCGGGGGGACCAGAGGGTAAACGCACTGCCCCGGAAGTTCCACTTGGCTCGTCCGCCGGGCTCGCGACGGACCGCGCCCACGCCGAAGCGGAAAGCGGACGAGGTCACCGTGTCCCATTCGGAAACCAGCAGTCCCGCCCCCAGGAAGGCTTCCATGTAAAGATAATTGAACTCCGCCGGCAGCGGTCTGCCGGTGACGACGAACCCGGTGACTTCGAGGTGGTTGCCTGGCTCGACCAGCAGCCCCAGCGGACCGGAAGCGATCGGCAGCCCGCCCGACCACACCGCCTGACCGTCCAGGACCAGCTTGAACTCGCCCGTCCGGTCGAGTTTGACGGAGATCGTTCGCTCGTGCGCGCTCGGCAGGACCCCCTCGGCGATGACCGATACCGTCCGGGTCGCGTCGACGCCGGTCACCCGCCAGGCATCTTTCGAGAGTTCGAGTGCCTGGTGACTGCCCAGCGCAAGCGGGTGCAGGGTGGAGTCATGCGTGCTGCGGTCGGAGCTGACCGGGGCGTGGCATCCCCAGAGCACCTTCGCCTCCGAGCGAATGTTCAGACGGGCCTCCAGGGCGAACGCTTCGAAGGCGCAGCGGGTGTAGGTCAGGGCGGGTCCCTTGTGGGCGGCCAGATGAAAGCCCCGTGAGCGGATGGGGGTGTCCCAGGGACGCGAGGCGACGTTGACGCTGCCGATGTCTTTGGCATCACAGGTGCAGAAGAGGGCGTTGAGTTGTCCGTCGGCATCGACGGAGCCCGAAAAGGTCTGTCCGAAGATCCCACGGGCTTCATGGGGGACGTCCTCGGCGTGCCAGGCACAGCCGTGCTGGTAGATTTCCCACGCTTCGGGCCGATGGGCCTCCTCGATGGGGGCGCGAGGGATGAGCTGGAAGGTGTGGTTGGCCCCGAGGGCGTCGCCGGGAGCGTAGATGTAGCCGTCATGACAGAAAACGGGGAAGATCTCGATGATGGGAGGGAAGTAGGTGTCGGATTCGGGGGAGAGGATGAGGACCGGTTCGGTCCACGGTCCCCTGGGGTCGCGTGCGGTCATGGCTGTGACGGCCCAGCTTCGATAGGGACCGGCATCGACCCCGACCAGCGCCAGCCAGTCGCTGCGCCGACGCACCAACGCCGTGGCATAAGCCCGGTCATACTTGCCGAGCAGCCGGTGGGCTTTCATCCACGTGTTTCGGATCATGGGCGTTTCGTGACGGTGCCAGGGACCCTCGGGGGATTCCGCCCAGGCGTAGGCGACCCCGCCGTCGACCTTACGGGTGGGCTTGCGCAGGTTGTCCCACGTGACCTCGTCGTTGCACCAGTCGTAAACCATGTGGTAGAGGCCGTCGTCATAGACCACGCAGACGTCCGGGGTCAGGTTGGCGGTCGAAGGATCGCCCTCGAACCGGAACGTCCGGTCGGGAAAGACCGGTCCGAGGTGCTCCCAAGTCGCTCCGCGGTCGGTCGAACGGTAGGTGGTGCAGGTGGCGACGGGTTTGCCCGGCTCGAAGGCATAATTCCAGGGGTAAAGCCCGACGTAAGCATACCAGTTCCCGCTGACGGGATCCTCGAAAAGGAACCCGTTGACCGGCCATTCGTAGGGCGGCGCCCCGTAGTGGAAAGGCTCCTTCCGGATGCGGCGGAAGGTGTCGAAGCTGGGATCGCCCCAGACGGCGTGCCGGGTCCAGCCGTCGGCATGTTCGCCCAACGCGAAATCCACCGAGACGTCTTCACCAAACGGGGGCGTCCACAACGCGGGAACCACGGGCTTGGCCGGTTTGAACAAGGAAGCTCCTCTGGTCTTTCAGAAATGGACGTCGCCCGGGATGATGGCCCCGTGACGACGCAGGAGGTTGTGGATCGCGGCGATGGGAAGCTCCTCCACGTCGCAGTTGCGCTTTACCGCCAGAGCCGCCATGGCCCCGGCCGCCTGGCCCATCGCCATGCACGACGCCTGCACCCGGTAGGCCGAGTGGGCCTCCCGGTCACCCGAAATGCACCGACCGGCAACCACCATGCCGTGCGAGCCCGCCGGGAGCATCGCCCCGCGCGGGATCGTCGGAACCACCCCGGACGACAGCGGCCGGAAGTCGATCGGTTCACCCCCATCCCGGTGGATGTCGATGGGATAGTAACTGTAGCAGACCGCGTCGGGCCACTCGCGTCCGGTGGTGTAATCCTGGCCGGTGATGGTCTTCTTGCCCCGGATGACGACGGTTTCGCGAATGCCGACCTCGGGGAAGACGTATTCGAGGGTCAGGTGTTCCAGTCCCGGCTGAGTGCGGAGGAACGTGTACATCCGCAGAAGCGACGCCCGGGCGGCCACCTCGGCGTCGGTGCGTCCTTCACTGGTGTCGGCCGGTCCGGTGGTGATGTGGTTGCGGTTGATGCCATGACTGGCCAGCAGGGAGCGGATGGCGTTCTCACGATGCCAGGCGAAGTCGGTAAGCTGGACCGTCCCGTCGGCGATGGCCTCGTCGAGCGCCCGCTCGATGGTCGGGATGTCCAGCGTGTTCAGGTCATACCCCCCGAGACGCAGGATGAGCGATCCCGGCTGGAGCACGTCGGGACGCACCACCTCGAAACCGGCCAACTGCACCACGTTGGCGTCCCCGGTGGCGTCGATGAGAACCCGGGCTTCGACCGATTGCAGTCCGGTCTTGGTGCAGAGGGTGACCTGCCAGCGGTCGTTGGTGTGATGGACACCGGCGAGCATGGTGTGCAGGAGAAGGTCCGCGCCGGATTCGAGGACCGTCCGGTCCAGGAGCGCCGCGAAGACGGCGGCATTCACGCGAACCTGATGCCGCCAGTGGGCTTCCCCCGTCGTGAAGTCGGGCAGGGGTTCGCCGGTCAGTTCCCTGGTGGCGACGACCAGCTCCCAGCCGATGCCGGCAATGACCTGTTTGCCCCAGGCGTGAAAGAGTCCCGGGAAGTTCACGCCGCCGAGGGTGGTCGTTCCGCCCAGAATCCCGTTCTTCTCCACCAGCAACGTGTTGGCGCCAGCCCGGGCGGCCTGGATCGCCGCCACCACCCCCGCCGGCCCACCACCCACCACAACCACGTCATAAATATCCTTCATGATCTCTTCATTTCCCTTTCAAGACGGTATTGTCGCGTCGGAACATCTCGGGACCGAGCGGTCCAGTCGGTAGCGGTGTCCAGCCCGGATCGGCGTCGGACTCGTCCGGCCCCAGTTCGACCCCTCGCGTTCCCTTGGGAAAGAAATACCGGTTCCGGACGTGCTGTCCCGTGTCGATGTCCAGACACCGGCCCGCGGCATCCGTGCAGAGGACGTTACCGGTCAGGACGAGCCGGTTCCCGATGCCCGAGAATATCAATTCGCGCACGTCGGGACCATGAGAAAATATCCGGTTGCCCACGATGTTCACCTGAAGGTCCTTGTTGGACGGCTGAACGCTGATGGCGCGTTTGTGATTGCCATAGATGATGTTGTCGTGAATGTTGATGACGGGCGCGTCGTCGGTGCAGGCCGATACGTAGATTGCCGTGGTCCCGGACGACGTCGGTGTATGGATGATGTTGGAGTGAAACTCTCCGGAGGTGTGTCCGGCGAAGAGGATGACCTGGTGTCGGCCGACGCTGTGGTTGTCGCAGTCCCGGACGTCGTCGAAATGGGGCGAGCCGGAGATCTCGTTGTGGTGGAAGCGGAAATCCCGAACGCGTCGGACCTGCACGGCATAGAAGAGCGAGTTCCTTGCGATGCAGTATCGACAGGTCACGCGAAAGGCATTGTTGACGTCGTTGGGGAAGTCCAGTGCGGTGGGATGCGTGCCGAAGTATTCCCCGGGACCGTCCCATTCGGGATACCAGCCCGTCCCGTCGGCAACCGACCACTCGATGATGAAGTCGCTGGCACCGTCGCCGATCTTGAAGCCGTGACCTTTCGAGTGCGTGACCGTGCAGTGTCGGATGAAGCCGTGGTCGGCGTTGAGGTAATATACCCCGGCGTCGGCCCCCTTGGGGACGTTGATGCAGTGGTCCATCCACACGTCCACCAGGTTGAAATGTCCGTCGATCTTGCGGTCCAGACGACCCAGGCGCACCCCGTTGCGCTGGGAGTTCCGGAGCTTCAGCCGCTGAATCGTGACGAAGGCTTCGGGTTCCCCGGTGGAGCGGATCATGTCCACTCGACCGCTGTCGGCGTCCAGGATGGGCCGCTCCTGCCCGTAGCCCACCACCATCCAGCGGTGAGTGTCGTCCACGCCGGGAAGTGCCCGGAACGTCTCGTGGTAGACCCCGTCGAATCCGTCGTGTGCACCCCGCACGATGAGGGTCCTGTGACCCTTGCCGGCGGCCTCGATGGCGGCGGCAATCGTCCGCTTGGCCGTCCCAAGCGAGCGTCCGTCGCCCCCGTCGTCGGGCATCGCACCGTCCACGAAATACAGCTCACCCAGCTCATACGTGGTGGGCCCTTCGTCGGTGCCGATGGTGTAGTTGAGTGTTTTCTCAGTGATGGGACAGGGAGTGACCTCGTAAACCCCGGCGGGCTTGCCGTCACGGTCGGTGCGCTCCTCCCAGCGGAAGCGCCACGGTTCATCGGTCCGCCGGCAGCCGGACAGCACCCCCGCCACACACACCAGCATGACCCCCGCCAGAAGCGGCAGGCGTCGGCGCCACCGTGCATGCGTCATGCCTGACCCCCTATCCCAGAACCTGACCAATCCAGTCCAGATAGCTCTGACTGCCCTGAACGATGGGCAGCGCCACGATCTCCGGCACCTCGTACGGATGGTTCTCCCGGATGGTCTGTTCAACCTTCTCGTAGAGCGTGCTCCGGGTCTTGATGACGCACAGCCACTCCGCCGCCGTCTCCATCTTCCCCTTCCAGCGGTAGGTGCTCTCGATGGGCCCCACAACCTGCACGCATGCCGCCAGTTTCCGCTCGACCAGGGTCCGGGCCAGGACGTCGGCGTTCGCCTTGCCGTCCGTGGTGGTCAGGATCGTCACAAATTCCGGGTTCATCCTCGTCTCCTTCCCCTCCAGGGGCCAATATGACCGCTAACGGGGTCAAAGGCAATAGTCTTCCCGCTTCCGAACCCCCCCCGGCGCCCCGGAGACCGGGCTGTCGTGGCGTGCCGATGGGGTCCGCCCCGGGAGGTTTAACGTTGATTTTCGCCGCATGTTATGGTACTCTCTCGGCTTGGGTAGGGTTCGTTTTCGATGTCAGTCTCGTTTCGGTTGGGCTTTGACCGATACAGGCAGGGAAGACGGAACATGACGGGGTTGCGTAATTCCATCGCCGGCTACGATATCCTCAGCGTCATCATGGAGGGCAAAAACTCCACGGTGTACCAAGCGGTGGACCGTCAGACCCGCTGGCAGGTGGCCGTGAAGACCGTCACCGTGGGGGCGCCCAAGTTCAAGTTGCGCACCCGTCAACTCAAGCGGGAATACACCCTTCGCGACCGCCTGGATCATCCTAACCTCATACGGATTCACCGCTTCGGGAAAACCCGGACCCTGGCCTATCTGGTCATGGAGTTCTTCCGGTCTCAGAATCTCCGGGCCCTGATGCGCGGTTCCGAGTCCCTCGGCTCCGACCGGGTCATCGACATCGTCAGTCAGGTCGCCGCCGCCCTGAACCACCTGCACCAGAACGGGATCATCCACCGTGACGTCAAGCCCGAGAACATCCTGGTAAACGCCGTCGGGGACGTCAAGGTCATCGACTTTGCCATCGCCGTCGAGGTAAACAAGCAATGGCGACGGTGGTTCGGCTGGCGAAGCGGGATTCGCGGGACACGCACCTACATGAGCCCGGAGCAGGTGCGCGGACGGGTCCTCAGCCCCCGCAGCGACATCTATTCCCTGGGGGTCCTCCTGTATGAGCTTGCCGCCGGGAGACCGCCTTTCATGGAGATCGGACCGGACCAGCTGCTGGCCTCGCACCTGGAGGACATCCCGGTGTCGCTCGGTCGGCTGGTTCCCAATATTCACCCTGGTTACGAGGGACTGGTCAACCTGATGCTGGCCAAGTCCCCCGAGCTGAGACCACCTGACATGCTGACCGTTCAGCGTCGTTTGCGCGAGGTTTCCCTGTATCGGTGATTTCGTGGACACGTCCACGCAACGTCCTGAGTTGACGGAGAAAAACAGATGGCGAAGATGAAGAGCGCCGGGATGGACTTCGAGAAACCGATCATCGAGCTCGAACAGCGTATTGCCGAACTCTCCGGGGCCAAGGGACGAAAGAACCTGGACGCCCTCAAAACTCTCAGAAAAGACCTCGAAAACCTCCAGACCGAAATCTTCGGCAAGCTGACCGCCTGGGAAAAGGTCCAGGTCGCCCGGCATCCCCAGCGTCCCCAGACCTCCGACTACCTCGAACTCATCGTCGAAGATTTCATGGAACTCCACGGGGACCGTGCTTTCTCCGATGACCGGGCCATCATCACCGGACTGGGTCGACTGGACGACCATCGCATCATGTTCATCGGACACCAGAAGGGCAAAACCACGCGCGAGAAGGTGGCATGCTACTTCGGCTGCGCACACCCGGAAGGATACCGAAAGGCCCTGCTGAAGATGCAGCTGGCCGAGAAGTTCCACATTCCCATCGTGACGTTCATTGATACCCCCGGGGCCTATCCCGGCATCGGCGCCGAGGAACGCGGACAGGCCCAGATCATCGCCAAGAACCTGATGGAGATGGCTCACCTGAAGACGCCCATCATCTGCGTGGTCATCGGGGAAGGGGGCTCGGGCGGGGCGCTTGGCATCGGTGTGGGCGACAAGCTCGCCATGATGGAGCACGCCTACTACTCGGTCATCAGTCCCGAGGGTTGTGCGGCCATCCTCTGGCGCAGCGGAGATAACGCCCCCGAAGCCGCCGAGGCCCTCAGGCTCACCGCAACGGACCTCACTGGACTGGGCGTGTGCGACGACGTCATCCCCGAGCCGCTCGGAGGCGCCCATCGCGATCCGGCTAAGGCCGCCCAGGCCATCAAGAAGCAGGTCATCAAGTACATCAAGGAACTCTCCAAGCTGTCGGCCGACGAGCTGCTGGAAGCACGCTACCGGAAGCTTCGGGCCGTCGGCAGGTTCATCGAGGGAAGCGCTCCGTCAGGTTCCGCCGGGAACGGCGAGAAGAGAGACTAGTCGTGGAGCAACCTGGACGCAACGCCGGCAAGGCGACGAAAAACTCACTGAGCAACCGTCAGCGCTGGCTCAACACGTACCATTTCCGTCCAGTGGACCGGCCCTTCAACATCGAGTTCGGCTTCTGGGCCGAGACGTTCATCACTTGGCACGCCCAGGGCTGGCCCAAGGAGATCACCACTCACGACGCCGGTCACGCCTACTTCGGACTGGACTATAAATCCGACCTCGGCACCCCCAATAAGCTCATCCCGCCCTTCGAGAACAAGGTCCTGCGACAGGATGGCGAATACCTGGAATATCAGAACGCCGAAGGACAGGTCGTCCGCGTGAAGACCGACGAGCACGACAGCATCCCCCATTTCGTCAGTTTCCCCGTGCGCGAACGCGCGGACTGGAACGAGCTCAAAAAGCGCCTGGACCGCAACGACTCCCGCCGATGTCCGAACCCGGCCGACCTCCACGCACGCTTCGACCGACGCGATTATCCCCTCGGCATCTCCGGCGGTTCCCTCTTCGGCTGGATCCGAGACTGGATGGGGTTCGAAAACGCCTGCATGCTTCCGCATCTCGACCCGGCGTGGTTCGAGGAGATGGTCGAGCACCTCTGCGACCTCTCCTGTTCCGTCCTCGAACGCTTTCTCCCCGTCCTCCAGTTCGACTACTGCTACATGTGGGAGGACATGGCGTTCAAGCAGGGCCCCATGATGAACCCCGAGCACTTCGAACGCTTCCTCGTCCCGCGTTACCGACGCATCACCGACCTCTGCCGAAAGCATGGCGTGGATATCATCTACCTGGACTGCGACGGGAGCATCGACGTGCTGGTCCCGCTGTGGCTGAAGGCGGGCGTCAACGGGATGTTCCCCTTGGAGATGGCCTGCGGGTCTGATCCGGTCAAGTACCGAAAACTCTACGGACACGACGTGCTGCTCCTGGGCGGGGTGAACAAGCGCGAACTCAGCAAGGATCACGCCGCCATCGACGCCGAGCTTGAACGCCTGCGTCCCGTGGTCGAAGACGGCGGCTTCGTGCCCCACGTGGACCACCGCTGTCCGCCCGACATCTCGCTGTCCAACTACATCTACTATCTCGAACGGAAGGTCAAGGTCTTCGGGATGGCGTAGATCCTCGTGCCTTCATGGCCTATAGACCGGGCTCAGAATGGTCGTCTCCCCGAGCTTCAGCTCTGCCTGAATCTCTTCCCTCTTCGCAAGGTCGAAATAAGTCCCTGTCGCAAGCCACCCGTTTCTCGGCCCTGATTCCTCCGGAATTTCGGCAAGAACACTGCCATCCTTCACCGCCAACACCCGCAATCCGGGACTTTGCCCTCCCGGGCTGAAATTCGTCTGGAAGTCCACGCTTACGTGTTCACCCTCAATTCGCTCGAATACCACGTATGCTCGGATCTCCTTAGTCTCGGGTTTCCATACCCAGCGTGGATGGGTCTCCGCCTTCACGGGAGGCAGCGTGCTGCCGTCGCGCAACGTGAACACGTTCTTCCCGCCGTCCCATCGAATGTCCAGCTTCCCCACGGCCTCTTCCATTTCCTTCAGCCGTTTGTCCCGCAAGGCAGGATCCATTCCCGCAAACCACCATCCCCTCACGGCAGACTGCCAGGCAACCCCTTTCCTCCATTCCTGGGGCGGGCGATAGACCGTGTCCATAAGCCGAAGCGCCTGATCTAGCAACATGTTGTCCATTTCTTCCCGACAGGACGCGTATACCAGCCGAACCGTTGCCTGCACCTTATGAAGCGCATCCAGCGGCTTGCCACTTGGTTTCAGGGGCTTGTCCCGCAGTGTCCCATGCTTTCGGAAATACGCCACGTGGGCCCCTGGATCCTCAGGATGGCCGGCAAGCAGGTAGCCGTGGAGGGGCAGGAACGGAATGTCGTCCTCCAACACCAGTGGAAAGCGCGGGAACGTCTTCGGGTCCTTCGGCGCTCCCAACATGGGGGCTCCCACGCGCATCACGGGCATGTACCCCGGGTCTTCAGGAACGTCGAACAGCACCCGCATGATTAGGAACTGTCCCTCCCGTGCTCCATCCCACCACAGAGGCGATGAAACGCGCAGGTACTCCTCGATGGCCGCAAGCGCCTTGTCCTTCCCGAGGGGTTGAAGCGCGTTCACGATCTGGATCACCGGCAGTGGGTTGTAGTCGCTTCCAGCCAGCCCCGGCGCGCGATCCAGCAGACGCAGCAGTCCGCGCAGTTCCTCTTCCGCGAACATCTTCTCGTCGGGGGGCTTGTCTCTTCCCCCGAAGACGTATTGCACCTTCCCCTCCTCGTCGATGTGTATCGAGCCCAACGTCGGGAAGGTCAGGTGCCCGTCGGTTCCGTATCCCCATATCTCCTTTGTGCTTTCCAGGTTGATCCTGCCCGGATCCCGCTCGGTCCTGATATCGTCGGGTTTTCCCAGGATCGCCTCAACCTGGGCTTCCGACATGCCTTCTCTGATCCGGGCCATCGCCTGTGCGAACTCCAGACGTGTCCGGGGGGCAGGCGAAGACTCTGGAGGTTCCACGGACGAACGCCCTGCGGCATCCACCGTCGGATTGGTTCGCTGGGCGCACGCCGAGGCCAGCACCATCATCAGTCCGCAAGCTCCTAATGCGTATTTCCCCCACCTTCCGAGCTTGGGCGCACGACCATCCAATGACCGTCTCACTCTCTTACCCTCTGTCCGTTAGGGTCTCGAAAGAAGCACAAGTATTTGTTTGGCGGGCCTTCCCGTCACTGCCGATCCCAGGATTCGACGACACGTCACTCCGAATGGTTCCCGCAATTCCCCTTCCGGTACAAAATCGATGGGACAGTCATTCGGGAAAACGGCTGTCCCATCACACTTCAGAGCCGGCAGGCCCTTCACAGCCCCGGTTCCGACTCAATCCTCGCCGACGGACTTCTTCACCACGCCGATGTTGTACTTCTTGATCTTGCGATACAGCCGCTGACGGTCGATCTGGAGGTGACGTGCCGCCGCCGCCTTCTTCCCCTTGGCCGCTTCCAGCGCCAGGGCGATGAGCGTCCGCTCTGCCTCCTCCAGCGAAGGCACGGCCGTCCCCGACAGCTTCCACTGCATCGACCGGTCCTCGCCACGGATGTCCGAAGGCAGGTCGCTCTCGCGGATGCGTGTGCCATCGCTCCGGAGCACCAGGTCCCGGGTCACCTCTTCCAGTTGCTCGACGTTCCCCGGCCAGTCATACTCCACCATCCGGCTCATCGCCTCGGGGTCCACCGTCTTGGCCGCGATGTCGTGCTCCTGCGAGAACTTCTTCACGAAGTGCTCCACCAGCAGAGGCACGTCCGGACGTTTTTCCGAAAGCGCCGGCAGAACGACCGTCACCCCTTCCAGCCGACTCACCAGTGCCTCCCGCAACAGCTTCTCCTCCACGACTTCGCCCAGGTCTCCCTCGACCGTCGCGATCAGACGAACCTCCGTCTTCTCCGGCGTCGAAGCCCCGATCGGCGTCACCTGGCCTTCCAGCAGCGTCTTCAACAGTTTCTCCTGAAGCTCCTCGTTCAGCTCGTCGATGTGCTCCAGGAGAAGTGTCCCCGTCCTGGCCGCGCGTAATGCGCCCTGACAATCATTGGTTGCCCCCGCGAATGCGCCTCGCACGTGACCGAACAGCTGACTGGCCATCATCGTGGACGACATCATCGAGCAGTCCAGCGGGATGAACGGACGGTCCACCCCGACCCCCTGGCAGTGGATCGCCCGCGCCACCAGTCCCTTCCCGCTGCCGCACGGACCTTGGATGAACACCGGCGCGCGGTTCCGACTGACCACCTCCACGATCTCCATCACCCGTCTCATCTGCGGACTCGTGCCCACCACGTGTTCCATCCCCACGCGTCCCGATCCCTGGCCCACCTTCTCGCGCAGCGTCCGGTTCTCGAACTCCAGCTGGATCATCCGCAGCAGACGGTTGATCACCATCTGCATCTCGTGCATCTGAAGCGGCTTGGTCACGTAGTGATACGCCCCCAGACGCATCGCCTCCACCGCCGTCCCGATCGACCCGTAACCCGTCAGCACGATGATCTGGGGACTCGGCTTCTCGCTCTTGATCATCTTTACCAGCTGCAGTCCGTCGATCTTCGGCAGACGCAGGTCGATCAGCGCCACGTCGAACCACTCGCGACGCAGAAGCGACAGCGCCTCGTGACCATCGCGCGCCACCTTCGCACGATGACCGAAGCTGCGGATGAACTGCAGACACAGATCCCGGAACGAGGCCTCGTCATCTACGATCAGAAACGAAAACTGACGCTCCATGGGTCCCCTCCATTCGCTTCAGAACGATTCGTATGATCACAATATGATTTCATGCGTCGAATAATCTGCCCTGACCCCTCGGGTCCTGCTCGGGCAGCACTAATTGGTGTGCGTACGAACGGATCCTCTCGATGTCCGACCGACGGAACACGCGATAGTTGTTTCGCTTGTTCCGCGGCACCTCCGCCACCTTCCCCTCCGCGAACCACTTCAGCAGCGTGTACCGTGACACGCCGATCATTTTCACGGCATCGCCCATGCTGTAGAGTTCTTGCTCTTCCGCACCGACATCATTGGTCATGGTCTGGCCCAAACCTCTACCAGCCTGTCTAAACCTGCCTGATCTTCGCAAATCCTATCAATTCCTGTCAAACAAAAAAGTAGCAATTCGCCTCACTTCTCATGGGTGTGGTCTGTGAACTGCTTCACAAAAGACCACCCACGAGGCGTCTTGACGACAGCGGTAGCGTTAAGTTTTTGCCAGGAAACAACTAAGGACAAATGACAGGACCGGTGGGATGAAGCGTTCGGCCCGTGTCGGCTGGGATATGTCTTATTATTCGACCGTCACCGATTTCGCCAGATTGCGTGGCTTGTCCACGTCGCAGCCTCTCAGGACCGCGATGTGGTAGGCCAGTAGTTGCAACGGCACCACCGATAGTATGGGAGAAAGCTCCTCGGGACAGTCCGGGACGAACAGCGTCATCTCCGCCAGTTCCGGAACCTCCAGATCGCCTTCGGTGGCCACCGCGATGATCCGACCGTTGCGCGAGCGGACTTCCTGGATGTTGGACAGCATCTTCTGATACACGCTGCTCTTGGTGGCGATGCACACCACCGGAAGTCCCGCATCCACCAGCGCGATGGGACCGTGCTTGAACTCGCCGGCGGGATAGCCCGTCGCGTGAATGTAGGAAATCTCTTTGAGCTTGAGCGCGCCTTCCAGCGCCGTCGGATGGTTGAACCCGCGTCCCAGGAATACGAAATTCTCCGACGTGTGGAACCGCTCGGCGCACTGCTGGATGACATCGCCGTCGTTCAGCATCCGACGCATCTTCTCCGGAAGTCCCGCAAGCGTCTGGACGCACGCGCGGTGGGTCTCGTCGTCGATGGCCCAGTGCACACGCGCCATGTGCAGTGTCAGCAGATACAGAAGCACCAGTTCGCACGTGTACGCCTTGGTGCTGGCCACTCCGATTTCCGGACCGGCGTGCATGTCCAGCACCGCGTCGGACTCCCGCGCGATCGTGCTCGTGATCACATTGCACAATGAGAGCACCTTCACGAACTTCGACTTCGCCTGTCGGATCCCCGCCAGCGTGTCGGCCGTCTCGCCGCTTTGCGAAATCCCCACCACCATCGTGTCGCCTTCGAGCAGCGGGTTGCGATATCGGAACTCGCTGGAGATATCCACCTCGGTGATGACGCCCGCCAGGCTTTCCATGTGACGCTTGCCCACCAGACCCGCGTGCCAGCTTGTCCCGCAGGCCTGGATGAAGATGCGTTTGACCGCCGCCAGCATCTGGTTGTCCAGCGACAGGTTCTCGAAGCGCACCAGTCCGTCCGGACCCACGTAAGCCTCGAGCAATCGCTCGATGGCTTCGGGCTGTTCGTGAATCTCCTTCAGCATGTAATGCTTGTAGCCGTTCTTGTGCAGGATGTGACTGGCCATGTCCGACGTATGAGGCGTTCGCTCGATCGGTTCTCCGCTTTCGCCGGTCAGCTTCACCCCGTCGCGACGCACCACCGCCAGCTCGCCGTCCTCCACCACAAGGAACCTGCGTGTGTGCTGAATCAGCGCCGGCAGATCCGACGCCAGGAAGTTCTCACCCTCGCCCAGTCCCACCAGAAGCGGACTTCCGCGGCGTGCCGCCACCAGTTCATCCGGGTGCATCTCGCTCAGCGTCACGAACGCGAAATGTCCGTCCAGACGGGCCGCCGCCTTGCGCACCGCCTCGACCAGGTTCCCTTCGTAATACTTCTCGATGAGATGCGGGATGACTTCCGTGTCGGTTTCCGACTTGAAGACGTGTCCCTCGTCGATCAGTTCCTGCTTCAACTCCTGGTAGTTCTCGACGATCCCGTTGTGCACGACGGCGATCTTGCCCGTGCAGTCGGTATGCGGGTGCGCGTTGACCTCGGTAGGTTCTCCGTGGGTGGCCCAGCGGGTGTGACCGATTCCGACGCTGCCGCCCAGCGGATTGTCGCGGACCGAACGGTCCAGTTCCTTCAGACGACCGGGCCGGCGTCGGACGATCAGTTTTCCCCGGTCCACCGGCGCCAGACCCGCCGAATCGTACCCCCGATACTCCAGGCGTTCAAGGTCCACCAGAAGGACCGCGTCAGCGAACTTCTTCCCGATGTAACCCACGATTCCGCACATGATGATCCCCGTAACCGGTTTCCGATGAACCCGTTGTGGTGCCGGTGAGTGCTGGATGCACTCCCTGCACCCGGGTTCGCGGTCCCTTATACCCCGTTCGGAGCGGGTCGGCCAGCTTCTTTAGATTTTATTCTTATGTGGGACGGGATTCGACGGAATCTCGGTACAAGCTGCGGCGCTCACGCACTTCAGACAGGGGATTCGAAAGGGAAGGGGACCGACGTTACTTCGTTGCCGGCGTCTTCTCGGCAGGTTTTTCCGCAGGTTTCGCAGCGGGCTTTTCCGGCGCTTTCTCCGGGGCCTTCTCTGCCGGCTTCTCCTGGAGCTGCTTGGTCAGTTCCTCCGCGCGTTTCTTGGCCTGCTTGCCCCGCTGTGACTCCGGATATTTCTCGGTCAACTGCTGATACAGCCGGATCGCCTCGGGGTAGTCCTTCTCCAGCTCACGGAGATAGGCCAGACGGTACATGGCATAAAGCACCTGGTCCGGCGGGGATTTGTCGCCGGCATGGGGAGCGTTGTTGACGATCCCCTGAAGCTCCGTGCGGGCGTCGTTCAGCTTCCCGGCGGAGATATAAATCCCCGCCAGCGACGACCGTGCCGTCCACACCCCGTCGGAGTTCGGAAAGCGCTCGATGTACGCCTTCAGCTCACCGACCGCCTTGTCGTACTCCTTGGTGTTCTGATAATGGTCC
The DNA here is from genome assembly GCA_964629945.1 of uncultured Planctomycetota bacterium. Lineage (GTDB taxonomy): Bacteria > Planctomycetota > DG-23 > DATKVD01 > CAZVTD01 > CAZVTD01. The sequence continues at coordinate 31,776 of CAZVTD010000006.1, forward strand.
GCCACCATGCGATACGAGCTGAGCGCCGCCCAGTCCTGTTGATGGCCCTGCTGGTCCGCCTCGCTGCGGATCCGGTTCGCCTCGGCCAGGGCCTCGTCGAGCCGGTTGGTCTTCAGGTAGCAGTTCAGCAGTCCCAGTCTGACCCGAAGCTCGTCCCAGTCCGTCAGCGACAGCTTCAGCAGTTCGTTGAACCCGGTGATCGCGTCGTCGTACCGCTGCATCCGCATCAGACAGTCGGCCAGACCCATCTTCGCCGGAACCACGAACGGACTCTCGGCGTAATCATGGATGACCTTCCCGAACGCCTCCAGCGCCCGGTCATACTGTCTCTGCGCAACCTGCACGTCCCCCATCTTGAACCACGCCTCGGGCACACGATCACTGTCGGGATAGCTCTTGATGAACTTCTCATACCGGTCCAGTGCGCGACTCAGATCGTCCTTCTCGATACGACGGTTGCGGTAGATCTCCGCGATGGCGAACGTCGCTTCGTCACACAGCTTGTGGTTGGGATATCGACGCAGAAAATACGTGTAGGCCTTCAACACCTCGGCACGGTCGGCCTTGGCCGTCTCCAGCGACTTGGCCAGCCAGTAATACGCCTCCGGCGTCCATTCACTGTCGCGATACGTCTCGATGAACGTCCGGAACAGTCCCGCCGCTTCCTGCGGGTTCCGGAAATACGCCTGCTTGGCCGCCTGGAATGCCTCGAGGTCCGGACCCGGCGCCGGATCCTCGCCCCGCGTCGTCGAGCTCAGAATGAGCAGAACCGCCAGCACACCGGCGGCGGTAAGAAACGTCAGAACGCTTCGGAATGACCGTGTGGAAGTTACATCGAGGCGAGCCACAATGTCGCGCCTCCTTCCAACTCCATGAGCCTCGCCAACTCGGTCAGGTTCATGCGTCGGATCTCGTTCACCAGGCTGATGAGGTCGTTCGATGCGTCGTTCTCGTCGATCTTCGCCACCCTCAGGAGGACGACTTTGCAGTCCACCAGGAACTTCTGGATGCGCGGGTCACGGGTTTCGGAACTCAACTCCTCCACACTGTTCACCAGACCCGAACTCAGCACGTCCTCCTTCAGCATCGCCACACGCTCCTGCGTCGGCGAACTGGAAGCTTCCATCGTCTGGTGCAGAATCAGCCTCATCTGACGGGCGAAGCGCGCCAGCGACGAGTGCTCCGCCACCAACATCTCGCCTTCTTCCATCAGCGTCGGCAGGACCATCGCCACGTCCTTCGGGGGCGCGACGGCAGCCACCGGCGTCACCACCGGACCCTCCACGCTCGTCACGTTCTCCACCTTCGCCGTCGTCCGGACGATCGGGGTTCCCGTCGGCTTCGTTCCCTGTTCCATCGGAAGCATCAGCGCCACCACCAGGACCGCCGCGGCCGCCGCCAGCGCGAACCGTGCCGAATGTACCATCAGCCGCCGCAGCCGGTGCTGTTGAGTGACCCGATGGTCCAACAGGGCGAACTCCTCGAGCGCACGACGCGTCGGCACCGGCGAAACCTCGCTCGGCTGTCCGAAACTCTCGTCACTGAACACCGCCACCTCGTGCAGACATCGCGGACAACCCGCCAGGTGCTCCTCGATGCGTTCACGATGCTCCGCCCCGACCTCTCCCGCCAGATACGCCCCAAGCTCCTCAGCACTCAGACAGGGCGTCTTCCGACTGCGTCCCAGACCGAGACGCATGAACAGTCCCAGCTTCCCCAGCGTGCGGAACTGCTCCTCGCAGGACGCACAACCGGCAAGGTGTTCCTGGACCTGGCGGGCGCTCTCTGGATCGAGCCCACCGTCCTGATAAAGACTCAGAATGTGCAGGTCCGGACACTTCACGATGCCATCTCCGTCTTTCGAAAACGCCTAACCCATCTCTCTGCAAGAGGTTACACCCAAAACAACTCCGCAAGCCGTCCACGACAGACCGGCAGCACCCTCTTGTGTATTTATCGGTAGGCACGACGGGCAGGGATATTACATTCAATCGGAGAAACTTGGCTGGAGCTTCTCGGCAAGTCGCAGCTTGGCTCGGAAAATCGCCGTTCCCACCAGAGACCCGCTCATGTTCAGGATCTCGGCGATCTCCGAATACTTCTTTCCCTCGAAATAGAACAGCTTCAGCACCAGCTGGTCCCGGGCCGGCAGACTGCTCAGGGCTTCCAGGACCTTTCCCTTCGTTTCCTCAAGTTGAAGCTCGGCAAGAGCTTGCGGCCGATCGTCGGGAATGATGTCCTTCAGGTGCAGACCGCTGCCCGGTCCACCGGTCTCCGCATCCAGCGAAAACGCGGTGTGGCGGGCACGGTTGATGGCCTGCAGACACGTCCGGTAGGTCACAATGCTCAGCCAGGTGGAAAATTTGCAGCGCCACTCGAACTCCCGGAGCATCCGGAAATTCCCGCTGACCACCTGAGAAAGCACCTCTGAGCAGACGTCCTCGACTTCCACGGGCGAGCCGCTCAGGTCATGTCCCTCATTGCGCAGCGTTTTCCAGATGATGTGGTAAATCAGTGCGCTGTAGCGCTTTAGAAAGCTCGCCCATGCCCCTTCGTGGCGTTCAATGCAGGCCTGGATTAGCTCTCGGTCCGTCACCACAGTGCCTCCCCAGCTTGGGTCGCCTTCATACTACCAGACGTCCGGCATAAGTCAAGTATTCACTTCCCGTCTTTCGAAAGACGGGTCTGTGCCCCCCTGGTGGGCCGACGAATTGCAGCACTCCCGACGAATTCCCGTTCCCTTTTCCCTCAATCTTCCCCGAAAAGGGCCCGCCATTTGGCCTTTCCGTCGTTCTCGGCGGGTTCGGGGGCCAGACGGATCTGCGCGATCTGATACTCCTCGCAGTAGTTGTAATGCTCTCGCTGACCCGTGCACTCGGCCGTCACCGAACTGCAGCGGTCGCTGCGACGGTTATACAGCCGGCAGTTCAGGCAGGAATGCAGGAAGGCCCCGCAGTCCGGACACTCCTGACGGACACCGGGCTGGGTCTTGAGTTCCCACTTGCGTCCACACTTGACGCAGCAGCCCATCTTGTCGTTTGCACCGTTCTTCATGTCGGCTTGCCCATAGCGCTGACTTCGGCGGAACCCCCGCGGAAGGGGATTCCGGATGGATCGTCTCCCCAGTGCATCATAGACCTTGAGTCCAAAAGGTCAAATCGCGTGCTGGCCCGTCGACCTCATTGAGGCCGCTGTCCCCGCAGATACAACCGGGCCCGCTCGATGTTCACACTTTCCGTCTGGGGGGCCAGTTCCACGTAGCGCTGACAGTGATTCAGGGCCTCTTCCTCCCGGTTCAGCCGGAAGCACGTCCCCACCAGGTTCCAGTGCGCTTCGTAGCAGGTCGGGTCGATGGCCAGGGCCCGCTCATACAGTCGGCAGGCCGAATCGTACGACCGGTGGGCGTAATACACGTTCCCCAGTTCGTTGTACGCCCGGGCTTCTTTCGGGTTGATCTGAACCGCCGCCGTCAGGACCCGCTCGGCCTCTTCCAGCCGACCCGTCTCGACGTAGAGCTGTCCCAGGTTCACGTACGCCCGTGTGTCCGTCGGTTTGGCTTTGATGGCCCCAAGATAATACGCCTCGGCCTGCGGGAACATCCCCCGGTCCATATAGGTGTTTCCCTGGGTCAGTGCCGTTTCCGCCTCGTTCACCTTGGCCGGCTGCACCGCGGACTGTTCGGGTCCGCCCGCACAGCCCGTGGCCAGGATCATGCCCGTCAGCACCATCAGAGCCAATATGCGTCTCACCGAAGACCTCCTTCCACCCGCTTCAGACTGTGGGGCCGATGCATTGATAATCCGAGCCCCGCCCCGTAACGAAACCGTTGTACCTCTCATCGGCACAATCCGGTCCTCAGATTACGACAGATTGACCCTCTATGGGAGTTTTGTGACACGTTCGGGAAGGAATCGCTTCTGTTCAGATCGGCATCAGGTGGTGCCGGGGCGTCATCCGTTCGAGCTGACCGACAAACTCCAGGGCCAGACCCGTCGCATAGCCCAGATGCTCCGTGCGGACCACTCGGGCGCTGCGTTCACACCGATGCAGGTCGAATCCCCCGTGTTCGTCGCTGTGCGTCCCGATGGTGATGTCCACGGTCTTTCCCACGGCCGGACCCGTCTCGAAGGTCGCCACCACGTAGACTCCCCCGGCCGAGATGTTCATCACCTGGCCCTGACTGCGCAGTCCGGTGCGACGGTCGCAAACCCACGCGGGCAGGCACGAGGCGCGTCGCTCATGTCGTCTTCGGTTCTTCTCCATGGCTTTCCCCTCAAATCTCAACCCGCCGACCTGATCCTGCTCAGTAGTATCGGAATAATACCGGAAGAACATCACTCCTTCGCGACAATTTTTGACAGAAATACGGAATGATAAACGGACTATGTCGATAAGACGGATCAGCTTCGCAGCCTTGCGGACACACCTCAAGCCCTCGGAATGAACCTCGTTTTCCTCAAAATATCACAAATTGGCCGTGATGTCAAGGACACCGGAAAAGGACTTCGGACCGCCGGAACGACCCCACTTTGACTCCCCTGTTGACGAAACCCCTTGCCATATGGTAATATCCGACGACACTATCCTTCGACAACGACAGGAAATCCCGTGGCACAAGTCAGAACAGAATATGAACAAAATCGTCTGGACAAGATTTCCCGGCTGATCGAGCTGGGGGTGGAGCCCTACGGACGGGCGTTCCCCGGGACGCGCAGCGCCGCCGAGGTCGCCGCACTCTGCACCCCCGAACCCTCCACCGAGGTCGTCCGTGTCGCCGGTCGGCTCATGGCCCTGCGCGGACACGGCAAGGCCGGCTTCCTGGACCTCCACGACCGCAGCGGAAAGATCCAGCTTTACGTCCGGAAAGACAACCTCTCCGAGCGCGACCGCGCCGTCTATGAGCTCCTGGACCTCGGCGACATTATCGGCGTCGCCGGAAACCCGGGCCGGACCCGCACCGGAGAGCCCACGATCTTCCTGACCGAGCTGACCATCCTCTCCAAGGCGGTCACCCCGCCCCCCGAAAAATGGCACGGGCTCGCCGACGTCGAAGCCCGCTATCGTCAGCGCTACGTGGACCTCTTCGCCAACCCCGAGGTCCGGAACCTCTTCATGGTCCGCTCGCGCATCATCGCCCTCATGCGGCAGCACTTCAACCAGGCCGGCTACGTCGAGGTCGAAACCCCCATGATGCACCACATCCCCGGCGGCGCCGCCGCCAAGCCGTTCGTCACCCATCACAACACCCTCGACATGGACCTCTTCCTGCGCGTCGCCCCCGAGCTTCATCTCAAGCGGCTGCTCGTCGGGGGGATGGAAGCCGTCTACGAGATCGGACGCTGCTTCCGCAACGAGGGCATCTCGGTCCGTCACAATCCCGAGTTCACCCAGGTCGAAATCTACCGGGCCTTTGGCGACTACAACACCATGATGCAGCTCACCGAGGACACCGTCCAGGCCGTCCTCAACGGACTGGGTCGGCCCGCACAGATCGAGTTCGCCGACCTCTCCATCAACCTGGCCGGTCCCTGGAGGCGGGCGCCTTACCTGGACCTCTTCGCCGAGAAGACCGGACTGGACCCGGCCGACACCGACGCCATCCGCAAGCGTGCTTATGACCTCCACGTCGAGGTCGGCGGCAAGGGCCTCGTCGAGCTGCGCAACGACGTCTTCGAAGCGGTCGTCGAGGAAACCCTGGTCGATCCGACCTTCGTGGTGGACTATCCCGTCGAGCTGTGTCCGCTGGCCAAAACCCACGCCGACCGGCCCGGGATCGCCGAGCGCTTCGAGCTCTACATCGGCTGCATGGAGGTCGCCAACGGCTATTCCGAACTCAACGACCCCGCCGAGCAGGCCCGTCGCTTCGTCGAGCAGTTGGCCGACTCCAGACACGAGTGGGCCTCGCTCGACGAGGACTATGTCCGTGCACTCGAATACGGCATGCCGCCCGCCGGGGGACTCGGCATCGGCATCGACCGGCTCGTCATGCTGCTGACCGGTTCCCGGAACATCCGCGACGTCCTCCTCTTCCCGCTCATGCGTCCAGAGGACGCACGTCCGGAGGAAGGCTGACCCTCGGTTCCCCGACCGTCGCGGTGAACCCTTGCCGACCGCGCCGCGTGACGTACAATGTCCGGGTGTTCCGTCGGCCCTTCTGGCTCAGGTGAACCGTGTACAAACTCGTCCTCATCCTGCGTTATCTCAAACGTCCCATCGGGCTCTTCCCGACACTGGCCGCCGCGCTGGGGACCTATGCCCTCATCGTCGTCGTCGCCGTCATGACCGGCTTCGGCAACTACGTCCGTGACAACATCCGCGGGACCCTCTCCGACATCGTCATCCAGGCCGACGATGCCCGGGGCGTCCCCGGCTGCGACGAACTCACCCGTGCCCTGGAAGCGGTTCCGGGCGTCGAAGCCGTCAGTCCGCTCGCTTCCGGCAAAGCCCTCTTGACCGTGTACGACACCTCCGACGCCGGGCAGCCCATGGTCACCCCGGTCGTCTTCATCGGGGTCGACCTCACCCGCGAGACGCGCGTCGGCGCCCTCTCACGGGAACTCGACCGGAACGCCCAGGCCTTCTCCGTCGAATCCGACGACGAAACCGAACTCGCCGGGATGATCTGCGGCAAGGAGATCTTCTGGCCCCAGGTTGCCGGTGTGCACGTCTCGCTGACCGCCCCCACCCTCAGCGATGCCGACGTCGCCATGGCGTTTCGCGTCGTGGACTTCTTCCGGTCCGGACTGGCCGACTTCGACCGCTTCACCGTCTACGTCCCCCTGGCCGCCGGCCAGGAACTCCTCGAAAACCCCGACGCCGCCACCGGCTTCCACGTCAAGGTCCTTCCCGGACAGGACGTCCAGGTCGTCAAAGCCCGCCTGGCGAAGGTCCTGCCCCCGGACCGCTTCACCGTCAAAACCTGGGCCGAATCGCGCACCTCGCTCCTGGCGGCTATCGCCATGGAGCGCGTCGTCTGGATCGCCGTGCTCGGCTCCATGCTTGTCGTCGCGGGGTTCTCCATCCTGGCGGTGCTCGCTATCCTCGTCCTCCAGAAAACGCGCGACATCGGCATCCTCCGCTCCATCGGAACCAGTGTCCGGGGCGTCGCCGCCGTCTTCCTCGGCTATGGCCTCACCCTCGGAACCCTCGGCGCCTCCATCGGACTCCTGCTCGGCTACCTCACCATCCGCTACATCGACCCCATCGAAGCCTTCGTGCTCAGGACCACCGGCTACACCCCCTGGGACCGCAGCGTCTTCTACTTCGACAAGATCCCCTGCAAGGTGGACCTCGTCCAGATGTTCTCCTTCTTCGGTGTCGCCGTCCTCATCTCGTTCCTGGCCTCCATCTACCCGGCGGCACGGGCCGCCCGGTTCGACCCCGTCCGAACGCTCCGGTACGAATGACCCTTTGACCCGTGGATGAAACATGCTCCAGGTCCTCATGGCTCTCCGGTACCTCTGGCGGCGCAAGATCACCCTCTTCGCGCTCCTCAGCGTCACCGTCGGGGCCATGGCCTTCCTTGTCGTCATGGGTGTCATGGACGGCTACGCGCTCGAGTTCAGCAATCGTTCCCGGGCCATGATCGGCGACCTCGTCGTCAGTTGGCCCAATGCCCTCATCCTCTCCGCCCAGGACAAGATCGATCGTCTCCTCCAGGACCCCAACGTCCAGGCCGCCTCGCCCAACATCCGCGACTACGGCATCCTCAAAATCCCCCAGTCCACCGAAGACGGACGTTCACCTTTCGCCATCGAGTGGTGTCACCTCATCGGCATCGACCCCGCCACCGAGTTCGACGTCGTCCGTCCCACGCTCGATCCGCCCCTGACCCCGGCCGACTTCCCCCCACCCGCCAACGAG